>NZ_BAABGJ010000076.1:77325-364090 GCF_039541515.1 Variovorax defluvii | reverse complement strand
CCTTTCTTTGGTTACTTTCTTTGGCGAGACAAAGAAAGTAACTCGCCCGCCGGGGCGAATTCCCGGCTCCTGCGCCAAACAACAAGCAAGGCCAAAACAAGGGCCCAAGAAGCGAATTCCCGGCTCCTGCGCCAACCAACAAGCAAGGCCAAAACAGGGGCCCAAGAAGCGAACTCCCGGCTCCTGCGCCAACCAACAAGCAAGGCCAAAACAAAGACCCAGAGCCCTCACCCAGAGGAAACAAGCAAGAGATACTCCCATGACGCTTCACTGCTTCGTCACAGGCACCGACACCGGCGTCGGCAAGACACTGATCAGCAGCGCGCTGCTGTACTCGCTCGCAGCCTCGGGCCTGCGCGCGGTCGGCATGAAGCCGGTCGCCGCGGGCCTCGAGCAGATCGATGGCGAATGGACCAACGAGGACGTGCTGCGCCTCCAGGCCGCGGGCAATGTCGTCGCGCCGCTGGCGCTGCGCTGCCCGTATCTGCTGCGTGCGCCGATGTCGCCTCACCTGGCCGCCCGGGAAGAGCGCATTCGCATCGAGCTGCCGAAACTGCGAAGCGCCTACGAGGCCCTCGCGCAGCACGCCGACGCGGTCGTCGTCGAGGGAGCAGGCGGCTTCCGCGTACCCTTGGCCAAGGACTTCGACGGCGCCGACCTCGCGCAGGCGCTGGGCTTGCCGGTTCTCCTCGTCGTGGGCCTGCGGCTCGGCTGCCTCAACCATGCGTTGCTGACGGCCGAGGCCATCCGCGCCCGCGGCTTGCGGCTCGCCGGCTGGGCCGGGAGTGTCATCGATCCGCACATGCTGGCCCTGCAGGCCAACATCGACACCCTGCGCGAGCGCCTAAGCGCACCGTTCCTCGGCGTGGTGCCACACCTGGCGGCGCCCGATGCCGCGGGCGCCGCCCGCCATCTCGACCTGCGCCCCCTCGAATCACGGCTGCGCAGCGCAGCGGCACTGGCCGCGTGAACCCGACGCAAGAAACAATCCCATGGAACACACCCTCACCTTCATCGATCGCAAGGCCGCGCAGCACGCCATTCCCCAGAACGCCGACTGGAGCGTCGAAAAAGTCGCCGCTCTCTTCGAGCTGCCCTTCAACGACCTGCTGTACCGCGCCCAGCAGGTCCATCGCGCACACTTCGATGCCAACGAAGTTCAGTTGTCCACCCTGCTGTCGATCAAGACCGGCGGCTGCGAGGAAGACTGCGGCTACTGCCCCCAGAGCGCGCACCACGATGCCGGCGTCAAGGCCGAGAAGCTCATGGCCCTGGACGACGTGCTCGCCGCCGCCCAGGCCGCCAAGGACAACGGCGCCACGCGCTTCTGCATGGGCGCCGCCTGGCGCAGCCCGAAGGATCGGCACCTGGAGCCGGTGAAGGAGATGGTGCGCGGCGTCAAGGCCCTGGGCCTGGAGACCTGCGTCACCCTCGGCATGCTCGAGGCCGAGCAGGCCCGGCAGCTCAAGGAGGCAGGGCTGGACTACTACAACCACAACCTCGACAGCGCGCCCGAGTTCTACGACAAGATCATCACGACGCGCACCTACCAGGACCGCCTCGACACCCTGGGCCACGTGCGCGACGCCGGCATCCACGTCTGCTGCGGCGGCATCGTCGGCATGGGTGAAACGCGCCTGGAGCGCGCCGGCCTGATCGCGCAGCTGGCCAACCTCGACCCCTACCCCGAGTCGGTGCCCATCAACAACCTGGTGCAGGTCGAGGGCACGCCCCTGGCCGGCACCGAGCCGCTCGATCCCTTCGAGTTCGTGCGCACCATCGCCGTGGCCCGCATCACCATGCCCAGGACCATGGTGCGCCTGTCCGCCGGCCGCGAGCAGATGGACGAGGCCCTGCAGGCGCTGTGCTTCATGGCCGGCGCCAATTCCATCTTCTACGGCGATCGCCTGCTGACCACCGCCAATCCGCAAGCCGCGAAGGACCGCGCGCTGCTGGCGCGGCTGGGCATGCGGACCCGCGACGCCTGAGACTCAACCCGCCAACCAGGAAGCCCCCCATGTTCCAGAAGATCCTCATTGCAAATCGAGGCGAGATTGCCTGCCGCGTCGCCGCCACGGCACGCCGCATGGCCATCCGCACGGTCGCCGTCTATTCCGATGCCGATGCGCATGCCAACCACGTGCATGCCTGCGACGAGTCGGTGCACCTGGGCGGCAGCGCCCCCAAGGACAGCTACCTGCGGTGGGAGAAGATCCTCGACGCGGCCAAGGCCACCGGCGCCCAGGCCGTGCATCCGGGCTACGGCTTCCTCAGCGAGAACGAAGACTTCGCCCGCGCCTGTGCCGAGGCCGGCCTGGTCTTCATCGGCCCGCCGCCCTCGGCCATCCAGGCCATGGGCCTGAAGGCCGAGTCCAAGCAGCTGATGGAAAAGGCCGGCGTGCCCCTGGTGCCCGGCTACCACGGCAAGGACCAGAACCCGGAACTGCTCGCGCGCGAGGCCGGCCGCATCGGCTACCCGGTGCTGATCAAGGCCAGCGCCGGCGGCGGCGGCAAGGGCATGCGCATTGTCGAGAAGGCGGAGGACTTCGCCGCCGCGCTCGCCTCCTGCCAGCGCGAGGCCATCAACAGCTTCGGCGACGACGCCGTGCTGGTCGAGAAATACGTGCAGCGCCCGCGGCACATCGAGATCCAGGTCTTCGGCGACACGCAGGGCAACTACGTCTACCTGTTCGAACGCGACTGCTCGGTGCAGCGGCGCCACCAGAAGGTGCTGGAAGAGGCGCCCGCACCCGGCATGACGGAGGCCATGCGGCGAGAGATGGGCGAGGCCGCGGTGGCCGCGGCGCGCGCGGTGAAGTACGTGGGCGCGGGCACGGTGGAATTCATCGTGGAGCAGCGCGACGACGGGTCGCCGAGCGCCGCGCCGGGCGTGGGGGCCAACATGTCTTTTTTCTTCATGGAGATGAACACGCGGCTGCAGGTGGAGCATCCGGTCACCGAAGCCATCACCGGGCTGGACCTGGTCGAGTGGCAACTGCGCGTCGCCGCCGGCGAGGCCCTGCCTTTGAATCAGGAGCAGTTGCAGATCAACGGCCATGCCATCGAGGCGCGCATCTGCGCCGAGAACCCCGACAACAACTTCCTGCCCGCCACCGGCACCCTGCGCGTGTACCGCAAGCCGCAGGCCACCGCCTTCCAGCGCAGCCGCGTGCGCATCGACGACGGCGTGCGCGAGGGCGACGCCATTTCGCCTTTCTACGACTCCATGATCGCCAAGCTGATCGTGCACGGCGCCACGCGCCAGGAGGCGCTGGCGCGGCTGGACGCGGCGCTGGCGCAGACGCACATCGTCGGGGTGGCGACCAACGTGCAGTTTCTGCGCGGCGTGCTGCGCACCGACTCCTTCGCGCAGGCGAAGCTGGACACCGCGCTGATCGAGCGCGAGCGCGCCGTGCTCTTCGACCGCGAGCCGCTGGGCCTGCCGCTGGCCACAGCCGCGGCGGTGGTGCGGGTGCTGGTGGCCGAGCGCGCCGCGGCGCCGGCCGACCCCTTCGCGCGCCGCGACGGCTGGCGTGGCCTCGGCGAGTACCAGCGCCGCTTCGACTTCGAGTTCCGCGGCGCAGGGCACCAGGCGTTGCTGCGCTACCGGCGCGACGGCAGCCTCTGGCTGACGGTGGGGGAGGTCGAGGGGGCGCTGTCCTTCGGAACCCTGCCCGGCGGTCAGATCGAACTGCAGTTCGACGGCCTGCGCCGCACGCTCGATCTGTACGAAGAAGGCGCGACCACCCATGTCTTCGCCCCGGAGGGCGCGAGCCGCATCGCGGCCATGGACCGCATGGCGCACGCGGGCGACGTCCACGCCGAAGGCGGCCGCCTCACGGCGCCGATGCCGGGCAAGGTGGTGTCCTTCGCCGTGAAGGCGGGCGACAAGGTCAGCCAGGGCCAGGCACTGGCGGTGATGGAGGCCATGAAGATGGAGCACACCATCGCGGCACCGGCGGACGGCACCGTCGAGGAATTGCTCTACCTCCCCGGCGACCAGGTGGCGGAGGGCGCCGAACTGCTGCGCATTGCCGCTTAAGCTTCGAGGCATGCGAATCACCGTCTGCCTCACTCAACAACGCCACGAGCCCTGGATCGAGGGCCTGCGCCGAGCCCTGCCCGAGGCCGAGGTCGCCGCCTGGGTGCCCGGCGCGCCACAGGCCGACCATGCGGTCGTCTGGGCCCCGCCGCAGGCCTTTCTCGACGAGCAGCCCGGCCTGCGCGCCCTGTTCAACATCGGCGCCGGCGTCGACGCCTTGCTCGGGCTGAAGCTCCCGCCCCGCACGCAGGTCGTGCGCCTGGACGATGCCGGCATGTCGGTGCAGATGGCCGAGTACGTGTGCCACGCGCTGATCCGCCATTTCCGCGAGTTCGACTTCTACGAGGCCGAGGCGCGCGCGGGCCGATGGGCCTTCCGCAAGCCGCGCGAGCGGGCGGAGTTCCCGGTCGGCGTGATGGGCCTGGGCGTGCTGGGCGAGCGCGTGGCGCGCGCCGTGGCGCAATTCGAGTTCCCGGTCAACGGCTGGAGCCGCTCGCCCAAGGCGATCGAAGGGCTGCGCTGCTTCGCCGGCGAGGCGGAGTTCGATGCCTTCCTCGGCGCCAGCCGCGTGCTGGTCAACCTGCTGCCCCTGACCGAGGCCACCCGCGGCATCCTCAACCGCCGCAACCTCTCGCGCCTGAACCACGGCGAGCCGGGCGGCTACCTGATCAACGTCGCGCGCGGCGCGCACCTGGTCGAGGACGACCTGATCCCGCTGCTGGACGGCGGCCAGCTCGACGGCGCCGCGCTCGACGTGTTCGAGCTCGAGCCGCTGCCCGCGGACCATCCCTTCTGGCGCCATTCGAAGATCACCGTCACTCCGCACGGCTCGGCACGCACGATGCGCGCGGCCTCCATCGCCCAGATCGCCGGCAAGATCCGCGCGATCGAGCGCGGAGAGCCCGTGGCCGGCGTGGTCGATCCGAAGCGCGGATACTGATCCCCCTCACGAGAGACTCCCCGCCATGAAATTCCCCTCCCGCGTCAAGCTCGTCGACGTCGGCCCGCGCGACGGCCTGCAGAACGAAAAGCAGGCCGTGCCGGCCGAGGTCAAGATCGGCCTGGTCCACCGGCTGCAAGAGGCCGGCCTCAAGGAAATCGAGGTCACCAGCTTCGTCAGTCCCAAGTGGGTGCCGCAGATGGCCGACAACGCCGAGGTGATGCACGGCATCCGCCGCCGGGCCGGCGTGCGCTACTCGGTGCTCACGCCCAACATGAAGGGCTTCGAGGCCGCGCTCGCCGCGCCGCGCGAGGAGTGGCCCGACGAGATCGTGGTCTTCGGCGCAGCGAGCGAGGCCTTCAGCCAGAAGAACATCAACTGCTCGATCGCCGAGAGCATCGAGCGCTTCCGGCCGGTGGCCGAGGCGGCGCGCGACAAGGGCATCTTCGTGCGCGGCGCGATGTCGTGCACGGTGGGCTGCCCCTACGAAGGCGAGATCGCGCCGGAACGCGTGGGCATGCTGGCGAAGCTGATGAAGGGTATCGGCGTGCAGCACGTGGGCGTGGCAGACACCATCGGCGTCGGCACGCCGGTCAAGGTCCTGCGCGCGCTGGAGGCCACGCTCGCGCACTACGGCGTCGACGAAGTCTCGGGCCATTACCACGACACCTACGGCCAGGCGCTGTCCAACACGCTGGCCAGCCTGGAACTGGGCATCTGGCAATACGACACCTCCGTCGGCGGCCTGGGCGGCTGCCCTTTCGCCAAGGGCGCGACCGGCAACGTGGCCACCGAGGACGTGGTCTACATGCTGCACGGCATGGGCATCGAGACCGGCATCGACCTCGACCAGCTCATCGATGCCGGCGTCTACATCAACCAGGCCCTGGGACGCGAGCCGAATTCGCGCGTGTCCAAGGCCATCCGCACCAAGAGGCAAGGCTGATGATGGCCCCCACGCTCGGCACTGACGTGTCCTCGCTGCCCCCCGGGGGGGCGCCGCCGCCCTTGGGGCGGCCCGGCGGGCGGCTGGCCCCCACGCTCGGCACCGACGTGTCCTCGCTGCCCCCCGAGGGGGCGCCGCCGCCCTTGGGGCGGCCCGGCGGGCGGCTGTAATGTGTGGCGCCGAAGTCAACGCCTTGCCCGAGGGCGTGCAACGGGTCTCACGCTTTCTGCAGGAGCGCAGCCATCCGCACGCGCCGCGCATGCTCGACGACGCCTGCCGCACGGCGCAGCAGGCCGCCGACGCGCTGGGCATCTCGGTCGCGCAGATCGCCAAGAGCATCGTGTTCCGCCGCAAGAGCGACGAGGCGGCCGTCCTGGTCGTCACCTCCGGTGACAAGCGGGTGGACGAGAAAAAGGTCGAGGCCCTGGTCGGCGCGAAGCTGGGCCGGGCCGATGCGGAGTTCGTCAAGCGCAGCACGGGCTTTTCGATCGGCGGCGTCTCGCCCTTCGCGCATGCCACGGCGCCGGTGATGCTGATCGACCGCGAGCTGTTCCGCTTCGACGAGGTCTGGGCCGCGGCCGGCCATCCGCACGCGGTGGTGCAACTCACACCGCGCGACCTCGAGGTCCTGACCGGCGCGCCGGTGGCGGACGTGGTGTGAGCACGCAGGAAGCCCGCAGGCTGATCGAGCGCGCGGTCGCGGCGCGCGGCGTGGTGCAGGACGTGCCCTCGCCCTGCATCTCGGTGTGCCGCATGGAGACGCTCAGCGGCTTCTGCGAAGGCTGCCTGCGCACCATCGACGAGATCGCGGCCTGGCGCACGATGGACGACGCTGGCAAGCGTGCCGTCTGGCGCGCGGTCGAGCTGCGCGCGCAGGCCGGTTTCCTGGTGGCGGCGGAGGACAGGCCATGACCATGAAGAAGATCGTCTTTCACCTGGACTTCGTTTCGCCCTATGCCTACCTGGCCTTCGAGCATCTGCCGCAGGCGCTCGAAGGTCTGAGTTACGACGTGGCGTACCGGCCGGTGCTGCTGGGCGCCTTGCTGAAGCACCATGGCCAGCTGGGCCCGGCCGAGATCCCGCCCAAGCGGGCCTGGACCTACCGGCAGGTGCTGTGGCTGGGTCACACCCATGGCATCGCCATCGAGATGCCGGCCTCGCACCCCTTCAACCCGCTGCCGCTGCTGCGGCTGGCGCTGGCGACCACGCAGGATGGCGACATCAGCCGCTACGTGGCCGAGACGCTTTTTCGCCATGTCTGGCAAGGTGGAGGCGAGGCGGGCGACGCCGGCCGCCTGGCCGCGCTGGCTGCGCAGCTTCGCCTTTCGCGGGATGCCGGCGGCGACGAGGTCAAGGCCCAGCTCAAGGCCAACACCGATGCCGCGATCGCCCGTGGCCTGTTCGGCGTGCCGGCCTTCGAGGTCGACGGCCGCTGCTTCTGGGGCTTCGATGGCCTGGCGATGATGGCGGCCTGCCTGCACGGCGACGCCTGGTTCCAGGGCCCCGACTGGGACGCCGCACCGGCCCGCCCTTCGCTGCTGCGTGGCAGCAAAGCCTGAGTCTTCATTCGTTTTCTACAGGCTGAAAAGCCGGCCGCGGGTTTCACCCTAAATCGTCAGCGACGATTCAGTTTGGCGAAAGCCTAGGGTCAGACGGCGCTCCAAAAATGGGCGCACGCCCACGCCGTGGGTCGAATACCAAGGAGACGAAATGGCAGCCACACTAGATTCACGGGGAGCGCCTCAGAGCGCACCCCGGCCCATGTCGGCCGAGGAGAAGAAGGTCATCTTCGCTTCCTCGCTCGGCACCGTGTTCGAGTGGTACGACTTCTACCTGTACGGCTCGCTCGCGGCGATCATCGCCAAGCAGTTCTTCAGCGGCCTGGATGCGGGCGCGGCCTTCATCTTCGCGCTGCTGGCCTTCGCGGCCGGCTTCCTGGTGCGGCCCTTCGGCGCCATCGTGTTCGGCCGGCTCGGCGACATGATCGGGCGCAAATACACCTTCCTCGTGACCATCCTGATCATGGGCCTGTCGACCTTCATCGTCGGCCTCCTGCCCAGCTATGCCACCATCGGCGTGGCGGCGCCCGTGATCCTGATCGCGCTGCGCATGCTGCAGGGCCTGGCGCTGGGCGGCGAGTACGGCGGTGCCGCCACCTACGTGGCCGAGCATGCGCCGCATGGCAAGCGCGGGGCCTACACCTCCTGGATCCAGACCACCGCCACGATGGGCCTGTTCCTGAGCCTGCTGGTGATCCTGGGTGTGCGCACCTGGCTCGGCGAGGAAGCCTTCGCGTCCTGGGGCTGGCGTGTGCCCTTCCTGGTGTCGATCGCCCTGCTGGCCATCTCGGTGTGGATCCGGCTGTCGCTGTCGGAATCGCCCGCCTTCCAGCGCATGAAGGCCGAAGGCAAGACCTCGAAGGCGCCGCTGGCCGAATCCTTCGGTCAGTGGAAGAACCTGAAGATCGTGATCCTGGCGCTGGTCGGCCTGACCGCCGGCCAGGCCGTGGTCTGGTACTCGGGCCAGTTCTACGCGCTGTTCTTCCTGACGCAGCAGCTCAAGGTCGATCCCACCAGCGCCAACCTGATGATCGCGGCCGCGCTGCTGATCGGCACGCCTTTCTTCGTGGTCTTCGGCTCGCTGTCCGACAAGATCGGCCGCAAGCCCATCATCATGGCGGGCTGCCTGCTGGCGGTGGTGACCTACTTCCCGGTCTTCAAGATGCTGACCGAGTACGCCAACCCGGACCTGGCCAAGGCCCAGGCGACAGCCGGTGTGACCGTGACGGCTGACCCGGCTTCCTGCTCCTTCCAGGGCAACCCGGTGGCGCGCGAGATCGACTTCAAGAGCTCCTGCGACATCGCCAAGCGCTACCTGGTGCAGAACTCGGTGAGCTACGACAACGTCGCGGGCGCTCCCGGCTCCAAGGCCGTGATCAAGATCGGCGACAAGACGATCGAGGCGCCGGTCGGCAACGTGGCCAACCACAAGTTCGACGAGGCTTCCTCCAAGGAGATCGCCGCCTTCAAGAAGAGCGTGTCCGATGACCTGAAGGCCGCCGGCTACCCGGCCAAGGCCGACCCCGCCAAGATGAACAAGCTGATGGTGGTGGTGCTGCTGACCTACCTGGTGATCCTGGTCACCATGGTGTACGGCCCGATCGCCGCCATGCTCGTCGAGCTGTTCCCGACCCGCATCCGCTACACCTCGATGAGCCTGCCGTACCACATCGGCAACGGCTGGTTCGGGGGGCTGCTGCCGACCACCGCCTTCGCGATCGTGGCCTCGACCGGCAACATGTACAACGGCCTGTGGTACCCGATCATCATCGCGGGCATGACCCTGGTGATCGGCACGCTGTTCGTGCGCGAGACCAAGGACGTGGACATCTACGCCAAGGACTGAGCGCGCGCTCCCGGCGGGCCGTCGCTACGGCCTGCCGTGTTCAACAAAGAGGCTTCGTGCCATGCATGCGCTCTGCTGCGCATGGCGCGAGGCCTTTTTCTTGAGCACGTCTAGCCATACTTCCTGAACATCCCCCGGGAGCCCGACCATGTGGAAAATCGCCGTTGCCTTCGTCGCCTTTGCCGCCCTCGCCTTGTTCGTGATCATGCAGGCGGGAGACAAGGTCGACATGTCGGGGGAGAAACACGGCGGCGACGTCACACACGCGCCCGCGGCTGACGAGAAGTCGAAGTAGCGCCGCGCGTGCGCTCTGCCTTCTGCGCGGGAACGCCCGTCGCCGAAGATCGGCAGTTTCGAATGCCTGCCTCGATGCGATGAAGGCTCATTGCTGAGCGCCTCAGACCTTGTTCCATCCTTGGCTCAAGATCTGGTCTTCTGCATCATCAATCTGCGAGGCAGATGTGTCTTCATCGCTCAACGTTTCGTCGTCGGTATCTCGCGGTGAGGTCGGCCCTTCGTCGTCGCTTGACAAATCCGGTATGTCAGGCTTCGCAGGCAGCACCGGGTTTTCGATGAGGGTGATCGAACAGCCGGCCACGCCGCCGGCGATTGGATGCTTGATCACACACTGGTCAGCGGGCCTGGGATCATTGTCATGTTGGCCGCATTGATATTTCCAAGGCATGACGACCATCAAGTACGGCCAGCCGTCGGCCTCTGGCCAAGCGTTGTCGATCTGCGCCAGGGCGTTCATGATGTCATCCGCGCCTTGAGGACTGGGCCCCGAAAGCCCGGTCTCTTCAAACCACGTTTGCAGATCCCGGTTGTTGCAGTTCAGAACTCTCATCTCGTGCGCACGCTGCGTGATTTTCAGCAGTGCGGGGTTTTCGTGTGAGCTGGCGTGGCCTGCCGGCAGCGGCGCCATGCCCTCGACCTCCTCGACTTCGACATAGAACCCGCGGCCGCATATTCCGGATCCACGTCCTTCCCTCATGCCGGGTGCGGTACCCATTTCGGCGATCCCTTGAGCCGTCTCTTTTGTCGTCGACCAGTGATAGAGCGCGAGATCGTGACTGAGTGGCAGCGCCATGCCGGCCAGCGCATCGCGGATAAGTTTCAGATTTGCCCTGTCTTCCTCGCTATCGATGCTGAATTCATAGATAGGCTTGAATTTGAGGGTTGCAGATGCCCTCTTGGCTGGGCTGGCGGTGAAACAGGTCTTGGGTAAGTTCTGTACGGGCTTCATGGTTTTGCTCGAGTAAGCATGACGAGGTGGCCGTCCGCTCCCGCTCCCGCTTATCGCCTGAACTTGCCCCCGCTGATGATCGACAAGTCGGTGAAGTCGATGCCCGCGTGAACCTCCGGCGTGTAGTTGACCGTCAGGCCACCGCCGACGTCGTAGGACCGCATGGTCTCGAGGGCGGCCAGGACCTTGGCGCGGGTGGGTTTGGGGCCGGCGCGGCGCAGGGCCTCGACCAGGACCTTGGCCGAGGCGTAGCCTTCCAGGACGGCCGGTGACAGTTCCTTCTGCCCCTTGGCCTGCGCGAGTGCCAGGGCCTCCTTGACCATCGGATGCGCGATCGAGCGCTCGCTCGGGAACACCTGCGTGACGATCACGCCCTGGCTCGCGGCCCCCAACTGCTTGATGAAGCCGCCCGAGGCATTGTTGGACAGCGTGACGACCTGGGCCGCCGAGCCGGCCGCGCGCAGCGCCTTGATGCCTTCGGCGACGCCCGCGCTGGAGCCGATCCACAGCACGGCCTGGGCGTTCGCGATCTTCGGGATGATGGTTGCGTAGTCCGGCTTGTCGCGGTCGGCCGGCACGACCGCCGCGGGGGTTGCCTTGCCCTTGCTGAAGCCCGTCATCGCGCCCTCCAGCACGTCCTGGCCGAAGGAGTCGGCGACGTGCACCACGGCGATCCTCGACATGCTGACGGTGAGCAGGTGCAGGATCGCCTTTTCGGCTTCGCGCTGGTAGGTGGAGCGCACGTTGAACACATGCGGCTGGAGCGGCTTCTGCAGGACCATGGCGCCCGTGGAGGGCCCGATCAGCGCCACGCCGTACTTGTCCAGCCAGGGGATCATGGCCTGCGCGTGCGGCGTGCCGCGGTTCAAGAACATCGCCACGACCTTTTTCTGCTCGATCAGCACACGGGCGTTCTCGCCGGCACGCTTGACATCGAAAGCATCGTCCATGCGCACCACTTCGATCTTTTCGCCATGGATGCCGCCCTGCGCATTGATGGCGTCGATCGCGAGCTGGGCTCCGATGATGTTCTCGTTCACCGGAACCGCGGCAGGCCCGGTGACACCGGTGGTCTGGCCCACCAGGATCTCGCCCCACGCGCCGCCGGCGGTCAGGGCTGTCAGGACCGCCGCGCAGAGCATGCGCATGAAGGCGAGGCGAAGAAGCGGGAAGAAGATGGCGGACATGGCGCGGAAACTCCTCGAAGTGGGGGCTTGGAGACTCTAGAAGTGCGTCCTGCCACTTCTTCGCGCTTGAGCACATTTGGTCAGATTCAATGGCGGAACTACGACACGGAATCGCGGCTGTCTTGCCAGGTCCGCATCCGAATGCGTCGCAGCCGCCGAGGTGGAAGCCCCTGCCCGGCGACCGGCCTTGTGGCGCCTTGCACGCCGGGCCGCCGCGATTCCTAGAATGTCTGCCCCATTTCCAAGGCATTCATGACACAGGGCTCCATCCGGATTCGCGGTGCACGCCAGCACAACCTCCAGAACCTCGACCTCGACATCCGCACCGGCGAGATGACCGTGGTCACCGGCCCGAGCGGTTCGGGCAAGTCGAGCCTGGTGTTCGACACCCTCTACGCCGAAGGCCAGCGCCGCTACGTCGAGACCTTCTCGGCCTATGCCCGACAGTTCCTCGACCGGATGGACAAGCCGGCGGTCGACAAGGTGGAGGGCGTGCCGCCCGCCATCGCCATCGACCAGACCAACCCGGTGCGCTCGTCCCGCTCGACGGTGGGGACGATGACCGAGCTGAACGACCACCTGAAGTTGCTCTATGCCCGCGCGGCCCAGCTCTTCGACCGCGAGACGGCGCTGCCGGTGCGGCACGACACGCCCGATTCCATCTATGCCGAGCTGGCAGTCCGTGCCGCGGCGGCCGGCGATCCGCGCGTGGTGCTGACCTTCCCGGTCGAGCTGCCGGCCGGCACCAGCGCGGACGAGGTGCAGCAGTGGCTTTCCGCCAGCGGCTTCACGCGCATCCAGGGGGAGCGCGAGATCGCCACGCCCACCGGGCCGCGCAAGGTGCTCGACGTGGTGGCCGACCGCTTCCGCATGGCGACTGCGGAGCGCGCGCGGGTGATCGAGGCGATCGAGGTGGCACTCAAGCGCGGCAGCGGGCGGCTGACCGTGCACGCGCTGTCCGCCGATGAAGGCGTGGCGCCCGAGGTCTGGAAGTTCTCCACCGGCCTGCATTGCCCCGAGAGCGACATCCGCTACACGGACCCGATCCCCTCGATGTTCTCCTTCAACTCGGCCGTAGGCGCCTGCGAGACCTGCCGCGGCTTCGGCCGTGTCATCGGCGTGGACCTGGGGCTGGTGATTCCCAACGACAAGCTCACGCTGCGCGCCGGTGCGATCAAGACCATCCAGACCCCGGCCTGGAAGGAAGCGCAGGACGACCTGATGCGCCATGCCGAGGCCGCCGGCATTCCGCGCGACACACCCTGGAACAAGCTCACGCCCGAGCAGAAGAACTGGGTGATCGAGGGCTCGCCGAACTGGAACGGGAAGTGGAATCAGCAGTGGTACGGCGTGCGCCGCTTCTTCGGCTACCTGGAGAGCAAGGCCTACAAGATGCACATTCGCGTGCTCTTGTCCAAGTACCGCAGCTACACGCCGTGCCCGGCCTGCGGCGGCGCGCGGCTGAAGCTGGAAAGCCTGCTGTGGCGCATCGGCGGCAAGGAAGATGCCGACGCGGTGCTGCCGCCCGAGAAGCGCTTCATGCCGGTGGGCGTGAAGTGGTCGCGCGCGCAGCTCGAGGCGCTTCCGGGCCTGTGCCTGCACGACCTCATGCTGCTGCCGATCGAGCGGCTGCGGCAGTTCTTCGACGGCATCGAGCACCACGGCAACGGCAACCCCGCGAACGAGGGCGAGTTGCAGGCCCTGAAGCTCCTCTTCGAAGAAATCACCACCCGCCTGCGCTACCTGCACGACGTCGGCATCGGCTATCTCACGCTCGACCGCCAGAGCCGCACCCTCAGCGGCGGCGAGGTGCAGCGCATCAACCTGACGACCGCGCTAGGGACCTCGCTGGTCAATACCCTTTTCGTGCTGGACGAGCCCAGCATCGGCCTGCATCCGCGCGACATGAACCGCATCACGCAGGCCATGCTGCGCCTGCGCGACGCCGGCAACACGCTGGTGGTGGTGGAGCACGACCCGGCCGTGATGCTGGCCGCCGACCGGGTGATCGACATGGGCCCGGGGCCAGGCGCGCGCGGCGGCCGCATCGTCTTCGACGGCACGACCGGCGCCCTGCGCAGCGCCGACACCCTGACCGGCCAATACCTGGGCGGGCGCAAGCAGATCGGCATGGGCTTCAAGCGCATGGTGAGCGACAACACGCCGCGCCTGGTGCTGGAGGGCGTGCGCGAGCACAACCTGCAGGGCATCAGCGTCGAGTTCCCGCTCGCCCGGCTGGTGTGCGTGACCGGCGTCAGCGGCTCGGGCAAGTCCACGCTGATCCAGGACGTGCTGGCGCCCGCGCTGATGCGCCACTTCGGCAAGGCCACCGAAGCGCCGGGCGCGCACGACCGCTTGCTCGGGGCCGAGCAGCTGAGCGACGTGGTCTTCGTCGACCAGTCCCCGATCGGCAAGACGGCGCGCTCCAACCCCGCGAGCTACGTGGGTGCGTGGGATGCGGTGCGCGAGATCTTCGCCACCGCGGCGCTGTCGAAGCAGCGCGGCTACACCGCCTCGAAGTTCAGCTTCAACAGCGGCGACGGGCGCTGCCCCACCTGCGGCGGCTCGGGCTTCGAGCACGTGGAGATGCAGTTCCTGTCGGACGTGTACCTGCGCTGCCCCGACTGCGACGGCAAGCGCTACCGCCCCGAGATCCTGGAAGTGAAGATCGAGCGCGGCGGGCGCAGCCACAACGTCGCCGACATCCTCGAGCTGACCGTGGCGGAGGCCGCGGCGCTGTTCGCGGAAGACCGCGAGGTGCTGCGCGTGCTGCAGCCCATCGCCGACGTGGGCCTGGATTACGTGAAGCTGGGCCAGCCGGTGCCCACGCTCTCGGGCGGCGAGGCGCAGCGGCTCAAGCTCGCGGGCTTCCTGGCCGAAGCGGCCAAGACCGCCAGCGCCAGCAAGCAGCCGCTGGCGCGCAAGGGCACGCTGTTCCTGTTCGACGAACCGACCACGGGGCTGCATTTCGACGACATCGCCCGGCTGATGCGTGCGCTGCGCAAGCTGCTCGATGCCGGCCATTCGCTGATCGTGATCGAACACAACCTCGACGTCATCCGCGCCAGCGACTGGATCATCGACCTCGGCCCCGAAGGTGGCGAGGGTGGCGGCCAGGTGGTGGCGGTGGGCGCGCCCGAGCAGGTGCGCGAGAACCGCGCCTCGCTGACCGGCGCGGCCCTGGTCGACTACGAGCTCGCCATCGGCCCGGGCGCCTACAAGGTGGCCGAGCGCGCGGCCCGCGCTTATGCGGCGAAGGCCCAGCCGGCGCCGGGCCGCGATGCGGTGCAGATCGTCCATGCGCGCGAGCACAACCTCAAGAACCTGTCGGTGGACATCCCGCGCGGCAAGTTCAGCGTGGTGACGGGCGTCAGCGGCTCGGGCAAGTCCACGCTGGCCTTCGACATCCTCTTCAACGAGGGACAGCGGCGCTACCTCGAATCGCTCAACGCCTATGCGCGCAGCATCGTGCAGCCGGCGGGCCGGCCGGAGGTGGATGCGGTCTACGGCATCCCGCCCACCGTGGCGATCGAGCAGCGGCTCTCCCGCGGCGGGCGCAAGAGCACGGTCGGTACCACCACCGAGGTCTGGCACTTCCTTCGGCTGCTGTACGTCAAGCTGGGCGTGCAGCATTGCGTGAACGACGGAGCGGCGGTGCAGCCGCAGACGCCCGACAGCATCGTGGCGCAGCTGCTGAAGAACTTCCGCGGCCAGCACATCGGCCTGCTGGCGCCCCTGGTCACCCACCGCAAGGGCGTCTACACCGAGCTGGCCGACTGGGCGCGGCCGCGCGGTTTCACCCACCTGCGGGTCGACGGCGAGTTCCTTCCCACCACCGGCTTCCCGCGCATCGACCGCTTCAAGGAGCACACCATCGAGCTGCCGGTGGCCAGCCTGGACGTGGAGCCCGGCAAGGAGGCCGAGCTGCGCGAGGCGCTCGCGCGGGCGCTGGAGCACGGCAAGGGCGTGGTGCACGTGCTCAGCGACCTCACCGGGCTGCGCGGCGCGATGATGGCCGGTGCGCCCACCTCGGCGATCGGCCGCGTGCATGTCTTCTCCACGTTGCGCGCCTGCCCCGTGTGCAGCACCAGTTACGCCGAGCTGGACCCGCGCCTCTTCTCCTACAACAGCAAGCATGGCTGGTGCCCCGACTGCGTGGGCACCGGGGTCAAGCTCACCAAGGAGCAGCGCAAGGTCTACGACGACTCGACGATGGCCGAAGACAACCGCGGGCGCGAGCAGACCTTCGCGGAGCCGGAAGCGGAGGACGTGGGCGACGTGATCTGCCCGACCTGCCAGGGGACCCGGTTGAATGCGACGGCCCGGGGCGTCTTGTTCGGCGGAGGGGCCCCTCACCGCCACCCGCTCCCCGGCCAGGAGAGGGCGTCGAAGCCCAACCCCGGCTTGCTCCCGCTCCCGCCTGCGGGCGAGGGCTGGGGTGAGGGCGGCATCGGCATCACCCAGCTGGCACGCATGAGCGTGACCGACATCCGCCTCTGGTTCGACAACATCGCGCTCACCGGCCGGCAGGCCGAGATCGCGCGCGACCTGGTGCCCGAGATCCGCAGCCGCCTCGAGTTCCTCGAAGAGGTGGGACTGGGCTACCTCACGCTGGACCGCGGCGCGCCCACGCTCTCGGGCGGCGAGGCGCAGCGCATCCGCCTGGCGGCGCAGCTCGGCAGCAACCTGCAGGGCGTTTGCTACGTGCTGGACGAGCCCACCATCGGCCTGCATGCGCGCGACAACCGCATCCTGCTGGACGCGCTGCACAAGCTGGGCGAGAAGGGCAACACGCTGGTGGTGGTGGAGCACGACGAGGACACCATCCGGCGCGCCGACCACATCATCGACATCGGCCCCAGCGCGGGCAAGCGCGGCGGGCGGCTGGTGGCGCAGGGCTCGGTGACCGATCTGGAGGCGGCCAGCGATTCGCAGACCGGCCGCTACCTGCGCGACGCCATCCGCCACCCCCTGCAGCCGCGCCGACCGGTGCCGCTGCCCGAACCGGGGGCGCCCGACTGGCTGACGGTGCGCGGTGCCTCGATGCACAACCTGCAGCAGGTCACGGTGAGCCTGCCGCTGCGCCGGCTGGTCGCGGTGACGGGTGTCAGCGGGTCCGGCAAGTCGACCCTGGCGCGCGACGTGCTCCTGGCCAACGTGCATGCGATCGTCGCGCAGCGCATGACCAAGGCCGGTCGCGATGCCGATGCGGCCGGCAAGCGGCCCGCCTGGTCCGGCTGCAGCGGCGTCGAGGGCTACGAGACCATCGACCGCGTGCTCGAGGTCGACCAGACCCCCATCGGGAAGACGCCGCGCAGTTGCCCCGCGACCTACATCGGCTTCTGGGACACCATCCGCAAGCTGTTCGCCGACACCCTGGAGGCCAAGGCGCGCGGCTACGGCCCGGGCCGCTTCAGCTTCAACACCGGCGAGGGCCGCTGCCCGGGCTGCGAGGGCGCGGGCGTGCGCACCATCGAGATGAGCTTCCTGCCCGACGTCAAGGTGCCTTGCGAGGTCTGCCACGGTGCGCGCTTCAATCCCGAGACGCTGGCCGTGAGCTGGCGCGGCAAGAGCATCGGCGACGTGCTGCAGATGGAGGTGGACGAGGCGGTGACGTTCTTCGCCTCCATGCCCAACATCAGCCATCCGCTGCAGTTGCTCAAGGACGTGGGGCTGGGCTACCTGACGCTGGGGCAGCCCTCGCCCACGCTCTCGGGCGGCGAGGCGCAGCGCATCAAGCTGGTGACTGAGCTCAGCAAGGTGCGCGACGACGTCACGCGCCGAGGCAACAAAATCCCGCACACGCTCTACGTGCTCGACGAGCCGACGGTGGGCCTGCACATGGCCGACGTCGAGAAGCTGATCCACGTGCTGCACCGCCTGGTGAACGGCGGGCACAGCGTGGTGGTGATCGAGCATGACCTCGACGTCATCGCCGAAGCCGACTGGCTGATCGACCTGGGGCCCGAAGGCGGGGACGGTGGCGGCCGGGTGGTGGCGGCGGCGCCGCCGGAGGAGGTGGTGCGGCTGCGCACCCACACCGGCGTGGCGCTCGCGCCCGTGCTGGCGCGCGGCGCCAGCCGGCACGAGGTGCTGCAACTGCCCGTGAAGGCTCCGCCCGGTCCGATCCGCAAAGAGGCCTGATGTGCGCCATCTACGACGCGCAGCAGGCGAGGCATGCGCCACTCGACGGCTTTCTGCAGGGCACGGGCCGAGGGCCTGACGCGGGCGCGACAGGCCCGGGGGTCAGCCCCGATTGCCCCAGAGCGGTGCGCGCGGCCAAATGGCGGGCCATGCAGACCCTGGAGCCTTTCATGTTTCGTCGTTCCCTTCTGTGCGCCGCCCTGCTGGGCCTGGCTGCTCCTCTCGCGCTGGCCCAGGCCTTTCCCGCCAGGCCGATCAAGCTGGTGATTGCCTTCCCGGCGGGCGGGCCCACCGACATCACCATGCGTCAGCTGGCCGACAACGCCTCGAAGATCATCGGCCAGCCCATCGTGGTCGAGAACAAGCCCGGCGCCGGCGGCACCCTGCCGGCGCAGGCGCTGCAGACCGCACCTGCCGACGGCTACACCGTGGCGCAGATCCCGCTGGGCGTCTTCCGCCTGCCCTACACCACCAAGATCAACTGGGACCCGGTGAAGGACATCAGCTACGTGATCAACGTCACCGGCTACGCCTTCGGCATCGTCGTGCCGACCGACAGCCCCCTGAAGACGTGGAAGGACTTCGTCGCCTACGCCAAGGCCAATCCGGGCAAGCTGACCTACGGCTCGACCGGCAACCTGACCAGCCCGCACCTCACGACCGAATTGATCGCGCAGCAGGCCGGCATCGAGCTGCAGCACGTGCCGTACAAGGGCAGCGCCGACCTGATGCTCGCCGTGATCAGCGGCCAGTTGATGGCCGCGGCCGACAGCACCGGCTTCGCGCCGCAGGTGGAAGCCGGCAAGCTGCGCGTGCTCAACACCTGGGGCGAGAAGCGGCTGGCCAAGTTCCCGGATGCGCCGACGCTGAAGGAGCTGGGCTACGACATCGTGCAGAACTCACCCTTCGGCATCGGCGCGCCCAAGGGCACCCCGCCGGAGGTGGTGAAGAAGCTGCACGATGCCTTCAAGCAGGCGATGGAGGAGCCCAGCTACGTCGCCTCCCTGGGCCGCTACGACATGCTGCCCAACTACATGAGTTCGGCCGACTACACGAAGTTTGCGCAGACCACCTTTGCGCGCGAGAAGGCGTTGATCGAGAAGCTGGGGCTGGCCAAGCCGCAGTGAGGGCCGGGGCGGGCGTCCGCCCGGTTCGAAGGAGGTGACACCGTTGCGCGGCGGTGCGAGCGCCGGGGCGGGGCCCGCGGCGTCGTCGCGTGCGAGGCTGCTTGCAATCACCCCGGCCAGCCCCAAGTCCAGGCAATCACCCCGCAGGAACTGCCATGACCGAATCGCTGCACGTCGTCTGCCCGCATTGCCACACCACCAACCGCGTTCGCAGCGCTCAGCTGGGCAGCGCGCCGGATTGCGGCAGTTGCCACCAGCCGCTTTTCACCGCCCACTCGACGGCGCTGGATGCCGCCTCCTTCGATCGTCACATCGCCCGCAACGAGATCCCGGTGCTGGTGGACTTCTGGGCGCCCTGGTGCGGGCCCTGCCGCCAGATGGCGCCGGGTTTCGAGCAAGCGGCCGCGCAACTGGAGCCGCAGGTCCGCCTGGCCAAGGTCGACACCGAGGCCGTGCCGGCACTCGGCGCGCGCTTCAATATCCGCAGCATTCCCACGCTGGCCTTGTTCCGGGGCGGTCGCGAGATCGCGCGCCAGGCCGGCGCCATGGGCGCGGCGGATATCGTGCGCTGGACGCAGTCGAACCTGCGCTGAGCCGGCGCTTCAGCGTGCCCTGACGATGGACCACCTTCAGGCGCGGGCCTGGAGGATGGCTGCCGCCACTTCGGCGAAGCCGGCCCCGCGCTCGCTGGGCGCCACGTAGCGCGGCAGGTGCGACAGCGCGGACTCGAAGCGCCGCACGTTCGCCACCCCGATGCTGTGCGCGAAATGCTCGAACATCAGCGCGTCGTTGGTGGAGTCGCCCACGTAGGCCCAGCGCGCCATCTCATCGTCGAGGGGGCGGCCCCAGAGCGCGCGCACGATCCAGCGCGCGCCTTCGAGCTTGTTGTGATCGCCGTACCAGCCATTGACGTGGATGCTGCTGACCGTGGCGTGCATGCCTTCGCTGCGCATCAGCGCAACGACGCGCGCGATGGCTTCGTCGTCCAGGCGGGTGAATTCGCTGTGGTCGACGGCGATGTCGCACTCTCGGCCGGCCGAATCGGTCGCGCGCCGCGCGCCGGGGATCTCGCGCTCGATGCGTGCCAGCACGGCCTGCATGCGATCGAAGTTGCGTGCGCGCGTCGCAGCATCCTGCTGGTAGCGCTTCTCGACGGCGCCCGAGGCGTTGCGCACCAGCGCGACGGCGCCGTTCTCGGCCACGATTGCATCGACCGGCCAGACGGCGGCGAAGGGTTCGCTCCAGCCGACCGGCCGGCCGGTGACGGCGACCCGCGCCAGGCCGGCGGCGCGCAGGTCGTCGAGCGCCCGGAGCACATCGGGCGTGACCGCGCCCTCGGTGGTCAGCGTGTCGTCGATGTCGGTGAAGACACCGACCAGGTCGCGCCGCGCCGCCAGCGGCCACTGCGAGAGGGGCTGCATCAGCCGGCCGTCTGGAGCGCCAGGCCCGCGTGCTCGCGCAGCGGATGGAAGTGGATCTTGGGGAAGCGCTCCTGCGCCAGCCGCACGTCGTAGGGCGAGGTGCACAGGTAGGCCAGCGTGTCGGCCGCGTCCCGTGCCATGCGGGCCGGGTAGGCATCGGTGAAGGCCCGCAGCTCGGCCGGCGTGTCGGCGGTGATCCAGCGGGCGCCGGTGTACTGGCAGCCTTCCAGGCGCACGTCGGCGTCGTACTCGGTCTTCAGCCGGTGCTGCACCACTTCGAATTGCAGCTGGCCCACCGCGCCCAGGAGCATCGGACCACCCACCTCGGGCCGGAACACCTGGATCGCGCCTTCCTCGCCGAGTTGGGCCAGGCCCTGCTGAAGCTGCTTGGTGCGCAGCGGGTTCTTCAGGATCACCGTCATGAAGAGTTCCGGCGCGAAAAAGGGCAGGCCGGTGAATTGCAGCGAGGCGCCGTCGGTGATGGTGTCCCCAAGCTGCACACCGCCGTGGGTGGTGAAGCCGACGATGTCGCCGGCGTAGGCCTCTTCCACCGCCTCGCGGCGCTGGCTCATGAAGGTGACCACGCTGGTCGGCCGCAGCTCCTTCGCGGTGCGCTGCACCTTGAGCTTCATGCCCGGCGTGTACTTGCCCGAAGCCATGCGCACGAAGGCGATGCGGTCGCGGTGGTTGGCGTCCATGTTGGCCTGCACCTTGAACACGACGCCGGCGAAGTCCTTGTCGTCGGGCTGGATCTCGCGCACCACGGGCTGGCGGTTGACCAGCGTGGTGCTGATGCGCGGCTGCGGCGGCGGCGCCAGGTCGACCAGGGCGTCCAGCACTTCCATCACGCCGAAGTTGTTGACGCCCGAGCCGAAGAACACTGGCGTCTGCTTGCCGGCCAGGAAAGCTTCTTTGTCCCATGCGGGCGAGGCGCCGGTGGCCAGTTCCATGCTCTCCATCGCGGAGTCGAACTCGGCGCCGAAGCGGGCCTTGAGCGCCGCCTGCTCCGAGAGCGGGATGGCTTCGAAATCCTGCGGGCGGCGTTCGCTGCCGGCCTCGAACACGGTCATGGCCTGTGTCCGCAGGTTGACGATGCCGCCGAAGGACTTGCCCTGGCCCACCGGCCAGGTCATCGGCACGCAGGGCATGCCCAGCTCGCGCTCCACCTCGTCGAGGATGTCCAGCGGCTCGCGCACCTCGCGGTCCATCTTGTTCACGAAGGTGATGATGGGCGTGTCGCGCTGGCGGCAGACCTCGATCAGCCGCCGGGTCTGCGCTTCCACGCCGTTGGCTGCGTCGATCACCATCAGGGCCGAATCGACGGCGGTGAGCACGCGGTAGGTGTCTTCCGAGAAGTCCTTGTGGCCGGGCGTGTCGAGAAGGTTGATCACGTGCTCGCGGTAGGACATCTGCATCACCGAACTGGCGACCGAGATGCCGCGCTGCTTTTCGATCTCCATCCAGTCGGAGGTCGCATGGCGCGAGGCCTTGCGCGCCTTCACCGAGCCGGCGATCTGGATCGCACCGGAGAAGAGCAGCAGTTTTTCGGTGAGCGTGGTCTTGCCGGCGTCGGGGTGGGAGATGATCGCGAAGGTGCGGCGGCGGCGGGTTTCGGAAGCGAAGGACATGGGAGGGCGCTGGAATCGTGGGCGGCACGGGCGGCACGGGCGGCACGGGCGGCCGGCCGAACCCGCGATTATCGGCGGCCGGTGGCATCCGGGCAGCGCTCGGGTAAAATGCGCCGCTTCCGAGGAGCGTTGCAGCGCCATCAGGCGTGAGGCTCGGACCCCTTCGCAACCACGCTCACCCGCTGTCCTCGCGGTGAGTCCATTTCCCGACCCAGCCCGGCCCAGCGGCATTTTCAAAACTCGTTTTGGAGCCCGACATGAGCGCTGTACTCAAACCCACCGCCGACCAGGCGGTCGCCGACATCTCCCTGGCCGCCTGGGGCCGCAAGGAAATCCGCATCGCGGAAACCGAAATGCCCGGCCTGATGGCCATCCGCGACGAATACGCCAAGAGCCAGCCGCTCAAGGGCGCGCGCATCACCGGCTCGCTGCACATGACGATCCAGACCGCGGTGCTGATCGAAACGCTTCAGGCGCTGGGCGCCACCGTGCGCTGGGCCTCCTGCAACATCTTCTCCACGCAGGACCACGCCGCGGCCGCGATCGCCGCGAACGGCACGCCGGTGTTCGCGATCAAGGGCGAGTCGCTGGAGGACTACTGGGACTACACCCACCGCATCTTCGACTTCGGCCCGAAGGGTTCGGCCGGCGAAGGCCCGAACATGATTCTCGACGACGGCGGCGACGCCACGCTGCTGATGCACCTGGGCCAGAAGGCCGAGAAGGACCGGAGCGTGCTGGCCAATCCGACGAGCGAGGAAGAGCGCATCCTCTACGCCGCGATCAAGGCCAAGCTGGCCGCCGATGCCACCTGGTACACCCGCAAGTCGGCCGACATCATCGGCGTGACCGAAGAGACCACCACCGGCGTGCACCGCCTCAACGAAATGGCGGCCAAGGGCACGCTGCTGTTCCGCGCCATCAACGTCAACGACTCGGTGACGAAGAGCAAGTTCGACAACTTGTATGGCTGCCGCGAGTCGCTGGTGGACGGCATCAAGCGCGCCACCGACGTGATGATCGCCGGCAAGGTGGCGGTGGTGGCCGGCTACGGCGATGTGGGCAAGGGCTCGGCCCAGGCCCTGCGCGCACTGAGCGCCCAGGTGTGGGTGACCGAGATCGACCCCATCAACGCGCTGCAGGCGGCCATGGAAGGCTACCGCGTCGTGACGATGGAGTACGCGGCCGACAAGGCCGACATCTTCGTCACCACCACCGGCAACAAGGACGTCATCACGCACGCCCACATGGCTGCGATGAAGGACCAGGCCATCGTCTGCAACATCGGCCACTTCGACAACGAGATCGAGGTCGCCTCGCTCGAGAAGTACCAGTGGGAAGAGATCAAGCCGCAGGTCGACCACGTGATTTTCCCGGACGGCAAGCGCATCATCCTGCTGGCCAAGGGCCGGCTGGTCAACCTGGGCTGCGGCACGGGCCACCCGAGCTACGTGATGAGTTCCTCCTTCGCCAACCAGACCATCGCGCAGATCGAGCTCTTCACCAAGCCCGATGTGTACCAGCCCGGCAAGGTCTACGTGCTGCCCAAGCACCTGGACGAGAAGGTCGCCCGCCTGCAGCTGTCCAAGCTCGGCGCCCAGCTCACGGTGCTGACCGACGCCCAGGCCGCCTACATCGGCGTGGACAAGAACGGTCCGTACAAGCCGGACACCTACCGCTACTGAGCGGGGAAGGCGCAGCGCCGTGCGCGCCGACCAATTGCTCGTCGAACGCGGCCTGGCCGCGTCGCGCTCGCAGGCCTCGCGGCTGATCGCAAGCGGGCTGCGCTGGCGCGACGGTGCGCAGTGGCGCAGCGTGGGCAAGAGCGGCCAGGAGGTGCCGGTGGATGCCGAACTCGAGCTGGCCGATGCCGGCGAGACGCGCTACGTTTCACGCGGCGGGCTCAAGCTCGAGGGCGCGCTGGTTGCCGCTGGCATCGACGTGAGAGACAAGCGGTGCCTCGACGTCGGGCAGTCCACCGGCGGCTTCACCGATTGCCTGTTGCAACAGGGTGCCCGCCACGTGGTGGGCGTGGACGTGGGGCATGAACAGTTGCACCCCCGGCTGCGCGGCGATGCGCGCGTGACCGCCCTCGAAGGCGTGAACGCGCGTGCGCTCGACGCCTCGACCCTGGGCGGTGCGCCCTTCGACCTGATCGTGGGTGACCTGTCCTTCATCTCCCTGACGCTCGTGCTCCCCTCGCTCCAGCCCGTGCTGGCCAGCGAGGGCGAACTTCTGATGCTGGTCAAGCCGCAGTTCGAGCTGCAGCCGGCGCAGATCGGCAAGCGCGGCATCGTGCGCGATGCCGCGCTCTACGCGGTGGTCGAGCAGCGCCTGCGCACGGCTTGCAAGGCGCTCGGCCTGCAGGTGCGGGGCTGGTTCGACAGCCCGATCGCAGGTGGCGACGGCAACCGCGAATTCTTCATTCATGCCGCTCCCGCGAGCGGAACACCAGGAGCCGGCCGTGCGCCTTCCGTTGAGCTTTGAGTTTTTTCCGCCCAAGACCCCCGAGGGCGTGGTCAAGCTGCGCGCTGTGCGGCAGCAGCTGTATGCGCACCGGCCCGAGTTCTGCTCGGTGACTTATGGCGCCGGCGGGTCCACGCAGGCCGGTACCTTCGGCGCCGTGCGCGAAATCCTGGACGAGGGCATCGATGCGGCCTGTCACTTCTCTTGCATCGGCGCTACCCGCAGCACGGTGCTCGAGCAACTGGCGCAGCTGAAGAGCATGGGTGTCAAGCGCCTGGTTGCGCTGCGCGGCGACCTGCCCAGCGGCTACGGGATAGGCGGCGAGTTCCACTATGCGAGCGACCTGGTCGGCTTCATCCGCGAAGAGACCGGGCACGATTTCCACATCGAGGTGGCCTGCTATCCCGAAGTCCATCCGCAGGCGCGCTCGCCCGAGGCCGACCTGCAGGCCTTCGCGGCCAAGGTGCGCGCCGGGGCCGACTCCGCGATCACCCAGTACTTCTTCAGCCCCGAGGCCTACTTCCGCTTCGTCGGCGAGGTGCGCCGGCTCGGGCTGGACACGCCCATCGTGCCCGGCATCATGCCGATCACCAGCTCCACGCAATTGATGCGTTTTTCCGATGCCTGCGGTGCCGAGATCCCGCGCTGGATCCGGTTGCGGCTGCAGGGCTTCGGCGACGACACCGCCTCGATCAAGGCCTTCGGTCTTGACGTCGTGACCGATCTGTGCGAACGCCTGCGCGCGGGTGGCGCACCGGCGCTGCACTTCTACACCATGAACCAGTCGGTGGCGACGCTCGCGTTGCTGAAGCGGCTGGGCTGGGGCGGATGAAGGGGGGGCGCCTCGCGCAAAGTGCGGCGCTGGTGCTGGCGGCGGCCACGCTGGCGGCCTGCACGACGCCGCCCAAGCCGTCCGAACCGGCCAGCGAGGTGCCCGGCACCGGCCTGCGTCCGCTGGCACGGCAGCCTGCGCTCCCGCCCGGCGCACCGCCGCGGTCGCAGGTGCCTTCGGTGCGCTATGACCTGGCGGTATCGGGCCTGGGGGAGGACGACGGCGTACCCGGCGACCCGGGCTCGCGCGAGATCTTCGAGCGGGGCGGCGCGTCGTGGTACGGCATCCAGTTCCATCAGCGCAAGACGGCGAACGGCGAGCGCTTCAACATGATGGCGATGACCGCGGCGCACAAGACACTGCCTTTCAATACCCGGGTCTGCGTGCGCAGCCTGGTCAATGGCAAGGAGGTCATGGTGCGCATCAACGACCGCGGTCCCTACGCGGCCGGCCGCATCATCGACCTGAGCCAGGCCGCGGCCGAGTCCCTTGGGATGCTGGGCATGGGGATCAAGCAGGTGGCGCTCTCGATCATGGACAGAAACGGCATGCGCTGCGGCGATGCTGCGCTGGACCCGGATGTCTTCGATGCGCCGCTGCCGGAGGCGGCTGTCGCCAAGCCCGAAAGAGAATCCACCTCCCGCCGCGCACGCGCCGTGCGCGAGGTGCCACCCCGCATGCGGCGCTGACGCGGGTCAGACGCCGGCGTCGAGCGAAAACGCCGCGTGGCGGTCCTGCGCGAGGCGCGCGGCCATCTGGGGCAGCGCGATGGCGAGCTGTGCCTTGAGCGTGTAGGGCGGGTTGATCAGGAACATCCCGCTGGCCGGCAGGCCCGGACGGTGCTGCGCCCCCGTGGCGTCCGTCACGATCTTGCTGGACTTGACCGTGAGCGTCGCGTGCAGCCATGGCTTGCCGGCCTTGGTGGCCAGCGTCCTGAGGCGGCGCGGCAGGTCGTGCGCCTCGGGCCGCGGAATGATCGGATGCCAGATCGCGTAGCTGCCGGTGGCGAAGCGCTTGAGCGCTGCGCCGATGAAGTCGAGCACGCGCCCGTAGTCGCTTTTGATCTCGTAGCTGGGGTCGCACAGCACCAGGGCCCGGCGCGAAGGCGGCGGCAGGAACTTGGTGGCGCTGCCGAAACCGTCCTCCCGCAGGACGGCGATCTGGCGCCCGGCCTCCAGCTGGGCGATGTTCGCGGCGAGCGTGCGCGCGTCGGTGGGATGCAGCTCGAACAGCTTGAGCTTGTCCTGCTCGCGCAGCAGGTGGTGGGTGATGAAGGGTGATCCGGGGTAAATGCGTGCACCGCCCTTGGGGTTGAAGTCCCGTACCACCGCCAGGTAACGTGCCAGTGCGTCGGCCAGCGGCGCCGCGTCGTCCGACTGGGTCTGCGGCGCCATCAGGCGCAGCACGCCTTCGGCGGCCTCGCCACTGGTTCCCGCGTAGTCGCCGTCGAGCCGGTACAGGCCAGCGCCGGCGTGCGTGTCGACCACGGTGAGCGCGGTTTCTTTCTCCAGCAGGTGGTCGAGCACGGCAATCAGCACCGTGTGCTTGAGCACGTCGGCGTGATTGCCGGCATGGAAGGCATGGCGGTAGCTGAACATGGATAAGGTGCCTGGTATGAGTGGGGGATGGCCGAGGTCAGAGAGACCCTGTGCGCCCTGGGGCGCTATTCTGACCGCCAGGGCCCTCGATGTCGTCGATTTGCCGGCCCGGGTCGGAATTTCATATAATCTCGGGCTTCGCAGCGTTTTTGCGGCCCCGCGGCGAAGGTCATCTCCCACCTAAGAGGTTCCCGAAAGAGGAACACCGACCGTGGAAAAGGGCCCGCCAAACCTCTTTCCTCCCGGAAAACTCATGACCAAGACGTTCAGCGCAAAACCCGCTGACGTGACGCACGAGTGGTTTGTGATTGACGCGACCGACAAGGTCCTCGGACGAGTAGCCAGCGAAGTTGCTCTCCGTCTGCGCGGCAAACACAAGGCCATTTACACGCCTCACGTCGATACCGGCGACTACATTGTCGTCATCAATGCAGCCCAGCTGCGTGTCACCGGCGCCAAGCCGCTCGACAAGGTGTACTACCGCCACTCGGGCTACCCGGGTGGCATCACCGCCACCAATTTCCGCGACATGCAAGCCAAGCATCCGGGCCGCGCCCTGGAGAAGGCCGTCAAGGGCATGTTGCCCAAGGGTCCGCTGGGCTACGCCATGATCAAGAAGCTCAAGGTGTACGGCGGCGCCGAGCACCCGCACACCGCCCAACAGCCCAAAGCGCTGGAAATCTAAGGAGCTTCCGAATGATTGGTGAATGGAACAATGGCACCGGCCGTCGCAAATCCAGCGTCGCCCGCGTGTTTCTGAAGAAGGGCTCCGGCAAGATCACGGTCAACGGCAAGGACATCACCGAGTTCTTCGGCCGCGAAACCTCGATCATGATCGCCAAGCAGCCGCTGTACCTGACCGACAACGTCGAAACCTTCGACATCATGGTCAACGTGGCTGGCGGTGGCGAATCGGGCCAGGCCGGCGCGACCCGCCACGGCATCACCCGTGCGCTGATCGACTACGACGCCTCGCTCAAGCCCGTGCTGAGCCAGGCCGGTTTCGTGACCCGCGACGCCCGCGAAGTGGAACGGAAGAAGGTCGGTCTGCACTCCGCGCGCCGCCGCAAGCAGTTCTCGAAGCGCTGATCGGCCCACCGATCGCGTTGGGCATGTTGCCTGCACTGTCAAAGAGCCGCCTTCGGGCGGCTTTTTGGTGATTGCAGTAGCATTTGCTTTCTGGCCGCTGCGTTCGGCCTCTCCACAGGAGTTTCCCCCATGAGTGCCGTTGCCGACAACGTTCAAAACCAGATGCCCGACCCGATCGTCTTCACGGACAGCGCGGCCGCCAAAGTAGCCGACCTGATCGCCGAAGAGGGCAACCCCGATCTCAAGCTGCGTGTCTTCGTACAGGGTGGTGGCTGCTCCGGCTTCCAATACGGCTTCACCTTCGACGAGATCGTGAACGAGGACGACACCACGATGACGAAGAACGGCGTGTCGCTCCTGATCGACGCCATGAGCTACCAATATCTGGTCGGCGCCGAAATCGACTACAAGGAAGACCTGCAGGGCGCCCAGTTCGTCATCAAGAACCCCAACGCCACCAGCACCTGCGGGTGCGGGTCCAGCTTCTCGGCCTGACCATCCCAGACTCTTGCGAAAGCCGCCTTCGGGCGGCTTTCTCGTTCATGAGCACCACCACATCCTCCACGCGCAAGAGCCTGCTGTGGCTCGTGGCCGTCGGCTTCTTCATGCAGACGCTGGATGCCACCATCATCAACACGGCCCTGCCTGCCATGGCGGCCGGCCTGGGAGAGAGCCCGTTGCGCATGCAGTCGGTGGTGGTGGCCTATTCGCTCACGATGGCGATGCTGATCCCTGCCTCGGGTTGGATCGCCGACCGCTTCGGCACCCGGCGCGTGTTTTTCGCCGCCATCGTGCTGTTCGTCATCGGTTCGGTGGCCTGCGCGTTGTCGCACAACGTCGGGCAACTGGTCGCGGCGCGCGTCCTGCAGGGGATGGGCGGTGCCTTCCTGCTGCCGGTGGGCCGGCTGACGCTGCTTCGGACGGTGCCACGCGCCGAATTCCTGGCCGCCATGAGCTTCGTCGCCATCCCGGGGCTGATCGGCCCGCTGCTCGGCCCCACGCTAGGCGGTTGGCTGGTGCAGTACGCCTCCTGGCACTGGATCTTCCTGATCAACGTGCCCGTGGGACTGGCAGGCTGCATCGTCACCCTGCGGCTGATGCCTGATCTGCGCGCCCTGCTGCGTCGCCGCTTCGACGGCGCCGGCTACGCCATGCTTGCGTTCGGCATGGTCTCGATCTCGCTGGCGCTGGATGGGGTCTCGAGCCTCGGCCTGCGCGAGGCTGGCGTGCTGCTGCTGCTGGTCTTCGGCTTCGCCAGCATCACGGCCTACTGGCTGCACGCTCTGCGGCGTCCCGATCCGCTGTTCGACCCGGCGCTTTTTCGCATCCCCACGCTCAGCATCGGCCTGCTCGGCAACCTGTTCGCGCGCCTCGGCAGCGGCTGCATGCCATTCCTCATCCCGCTGCTGCTGCAGGTCTCGATGGGCTACACGCCGCTGCACGCGGGGCTCATGATGCTGCCGATCGCGCTGGCCGGCATGGCGATGAAGCGGGTGGCGACACCGCTCATCACGCGCTTCGGCTACCGCCGGGTGCTGGTGGTCAACACCGCGCTGGTCGGGATCACGATGGCCAGCTTCGGCCTGGCAACGCCCGAGCAGCCGGTGGCGATGCGCATCCTCCAGCTCCTGGTCTTCGGCGCGGTCAACTCACTCCAGTTCACCGCGATGAACACGGTGACGTTGCGCGACCTCGACCAGGACATGGCCAGCAGCGGCAACAGCCTGCTGTCGATGGTGCAGATGCTGGCGATGAGCCTGGGCGTGGCAGCCTCGAGTGTGGTGCTGGCCGGCTACGGCGAGGTGTTCGGCCATGCAAGCGCGCCGGCGACCCTGCATGCTTTCCAGGCGACCTTTGCCAGCATGGGGCTGATCACGGTGGCTTCGGCGCTGATCTTCTGGCACCTGCCGCCGCATGCACGTTCGGTGCAGCCGGAGGAGCCCGAGGTCTCGGGCCAGCGCTAGCGCAGTCAGGCGGGGTAGATCGCGCCCAGCACGCGCGCGCCGCGGGCGCCGGTCACGCTGGCGAGGTTGCCCGACTCGCGCCGCAGGGTGCTGCGCGCCAGCCAGGCAAAGGCCGCCGCCTCCACCTGCTGCGGCGGCAGGCCGCGTTCGGCCGAGGAAAGAACCTGCACCGCCGGCAGCAAGGCCCGCAACCGGGACAGCAAGTGATCGTTGAGCGCGCCGCCGCCGCAGACGATCAGCGTGCCGATGTGCTCGCCATGGCGCTGCAACTCCGTCGCACAGACCATGGCCGTCAACTCGGCCAGCGTGGCCTGCACGTCGGCCGGCTGGCTGGCAGCGTTGCCGAGGTGGGCGGCCAGCCAGGCCGGGTTGAAGAGGTCCCGGCCGGTGCTCTTGGGCGGAGCCTTGGCGAAATAGGGGTCGGCCAGGCAACGCGAGAGCAGATCGGGCAAGACCTTGCCGCTGGCAGCCCAGTGGCCGCCCGTGTCGAAAGGCTTTCCGATGTGGCTCTGGCACCAGTGGTCGAGCAGCGCATTGCCCGGTCCGCAGTCGAAACCCAGCACCGTGCCGGCGCCGGCCGGCAGCAGGCTCAGGTTGGAGATGCCGCCCAGGTTGAGCACCGCCACCGCCTGGTCGCCGCGCGCGAACAGCGCCCGGTGAAAGGCCGGCACGAGCGGTGCGCCCTGGCCTCCGGCCGCCACGTCGCGGCTGCGGAAGTCGGCGACCACGCAGATCCCGGTGAGCTCCGCGACCAACGAGGGGTTGTTGATCTGCAGCGTGTAGCCCACGTCGTCGAACTCGCCGGGTCGATGCCGCACGGTCTGGCCATGCGCGCCAATCGCGGTCACGGCGCCGGCGGAGGTGCCGGTATCGGCCAGCAGACGCTCGACCACGCCCGCATAGACGCGCGCCAACCCGTTGCCGGCCAAGGCGGCGCGGTGCAACTCGTTGTCGCCGCCGAGGGTATTGAGCGCCATCAACTCGGCGCGCAGCGACACCGGAAAGCTCGCGGCGGCATGGGCCTTGACCGCGATCCGCTCGTCGGAGAAGTGGGCCAGGACGCCGTCCACGCCGTCGAGCGACGTGCCGGACATCAGGCCGATGAAGAGTTCCTCAGCCATCCCGGCGCGAAGAGGAGCGATGAACTGGAGAGACGAACTCAGTCGGCGCTCGCCTGGACCACGGAGAAGGCCGCCGACAGCTCGGTGCGGGTGGCCAGCGCCAGGCGCTCGAAGGCCGGGCGCGCAGCGGGGGAGATGGGGGCGCCGCCTTCCTGTTGCGCAATCGTGGTCGGGTCGCGGTATTCACCATTCACCCGGAACTCGAAGTGCAGGTGCGGCCCGGTGGCCCAGCCGGAGGAGCCGACCGCACCGACGGTCTGGCCCTGGCTCAGCGTCTGGCCGACGCGAACGTCGATGCGGCTGAGGTGCGCGTAGGCCGTCTGCTGGTTGTCGCGATGGTTGACGATGACGATGTTGCCGTAACCGCTCTGCACGCCGGCAAATTCCACCGTGCCATCGCCAACGGCCCGCACGGCGGTGCCGGTCGGCGCCGCGAAGTCGATGCCGTTGTGCTGGCGCCAGCTGTTGAGGATCGGATGCATGCGCATCGCGAAACCGCTGGACACACGCGTGAACTCGACCGGCGAGCTCAAATAGGCGTGCCGCAGGCTGTCGCCATTGGGCCGGTAGTACGCGCCCTTCTGGCCGGGCTCCTGGAACCACAAGGCCTGGAGCAGCTTGCCGTTGGTCTCGAACTCGGCCGACAGCACGCGCCCGGTGCGCAAGGTCTGGCCGTCGGCCTCGAAGGTCTCGTAGACGACGGCGAAGCGGTCACCCTTGCGCAGCGAGCGGAAGTCGACTTCGCCGGAGAAGACATCGGCCAACTGGCTGGCCACGGCATCAGGGATGCGGGCGTCGTCGGTCGCCGCGAAGAGCGAGGTTCGGACGATGCCGCTGGCCAGCCGGGTGCCGGGCGTCAGCGCGTCGGTTTCGGTGCGGGCGCGGAAACTGCCGCCGACCTTTTCCACGACGAAGCGCTTGAAGCCGCCATTGCTGTCGGGAATCCAGCGGGCGCTGAGTTTCTGGAGCGTATTGTCCTGCGAGGCCTCGACCGTGACCGTGCGGCCTGCGCGGCCCAGCAGGGCCGTGCGCGCCTCGGCATTGCCGCGCACGAAGGCCGCAGCCGCGTCGTCGGCGATGCCAAGGCGCCTCAGCAGCGCCTCGGCGGTGTCGCTCGATCGGGTGATCTCGGTGCGGAACAGGGTAAAACCATGGGTGTCGAGTGCCTCGACCTGATCTTCGAAGGCCAGGGGCTTGACGGACTCGAACACCTGCTTGACGGGGAGTTCTGAGGCATCGGGCCCCAGCGAGGCGACGGCGAAGGCACCGCCACCGGCACTCAGTAGCAGCGCCGCGATGGCCGCGGTGATCTGCCGTGGGTAGGTCCGGAAGGTATGGGCGACCTTGGATGCAAGCGCTTCCTCGGCGGCCAGGATGCCGTTGATCAAACTACGAATTCCAGCTCAGGTTCAGCAGATCCGCGCTGCAAAAGGCCGTGTCGGACGGCGGGCAGGGCGGTGCGGAAAAAGCGCCGCTTAGAATCCGGCGCTTGAAAAAGTCGGGCTGAGTATAGCTTCGGACATAGTGAACCTTGCCCAAAAAAGCCATGAAAACCGGTTTTGTTACATCCACAAGTCTGTCGGAAGCTGTAGGACAAGCCCTTGAAATTTCGCTTCGTGGGACGGACGAATTGCTTCCCCAAGAAGACTGGATCAAGAAACTCCAGCGCTCGGAAGCCACCGGCCAACCGCTGCGCATCAAGCTGGGCCTGGACCCGACGGCGCCGGACATTCACATCGGCCACACGGTGGTGTTGAACAAGATGCGCCAATTGCAAGATCTGGGCCACCAGGTGATCTTCCTGATCGGAGACTTCACGACCACCATCGGCGACCCCTCGGGCCGCAACAGCACCCGGCCTCCGCTCACGCGCGAGCAGATCGAGGCCAACGCGCAGACTTATTACCGCCAGGCCAGCCTGGTGCTGGACCCGTCCCGGACCGAGATCCGCTACAACTCCGAGTGGAGCGATCCGCTGGGGGCCCGCGGCATGATCCAGCTGGCGGCCAAGTACACGGTGGCGCGCATGATGGAGCGCGACGACTTCCACAAGCGCTTCAAGGCCGGGCAGTCGATCTCGGTGCACGAATTCCTCTATCCGCTGATGCAGGGTTACGACTCGGTGGCCTTGAAGTCCGACCTCGAACTCGGCGGCACGGACCAGAAGTTCAATCTGCTCGTCGGCCGTCATCTCCAGCAGGAGTACGGCCAGGAGCCGCAGTGCATCCTCACCATGCCGTTGCTGGAGGGCCTGGACGGCGTCGAGAAGATGTCGAAGAGCAAGAACAACTACATCGGCATCACCGAGGCGCCGAACACCATGTTCGCCAAGGTGCTGTCGATCTCGGACGAGCTGATGTGGCGCTGGTACACCCTGCTGTCCTTCCGTTCGCTGGCCGAGATCGAGGCCTTGAAGGCCGAGGTCGCGGGCGGGCGCAATCCCAAGGATGCCAAGGTGGCGCTGGCCAAAGAGATCACGGCGCGCTTCCACAGTGCCGCGGCGGCCGAAGCGGCCGAGCAGGACTTCATCCATCGCAGCAAGGGCGGCGTGCCGGATGAGATCCCGGAGGTCAGCCTGGCGGGCGCGCCGCTGGGCATCGCCCAGTTGCTCAAGCAGGCGGGCCTGGCGCCCTCGACCTCGGAGGGCAACCGCCTGATCGACGGTGGCGGCGTGCGGATCGATTCGGGCGCGGTCAGCGACAAGGGACTCAAGCTCGGTGCCGGCACCTACGTCGTGCAGGTGGGCAAGCGCAAGTTCGCGCGCGTGACGTTGAGCTGAATGCCTGCGCCGAGCGCTTGAGCCGAGGCCGTTCTCAGCGGACCTCGATCGTCACGCGCCGGTTGCGCGGCTCCTCGACCTCGTCGGCCGTCGGGACTGCCAGATCGTGCTCGCCGCGACCGGCTGCCTCGATGCGATGTGCCGGAAAGCCGCGCGCCACGAACAGCTGCTTCACCATGCCAGCCCGCAGGCGCGACAAGTCGTCGTTGCGCGTCTGCGAGCCGATCGTGTCGCTGTGGCCGATCACCACGATGTCTCCACCGCTGCGTGCCTGCGCGGCCTCGAGGGCTTCACTCATCGCGATCTGCGACGAGGCTGTGAGTACCGCGCCGCCGGTGTCAAAGTACACCGTGTAGTGGAGCGCCGGTGCGGGCATCAACTCGAACAGCGCCCTGTGCTCGGCCTGCAGCCTGGCTGGATCGGCCCGGTCGATCACGGGGCCGCCGCGGCTGCGCGCCGTCGCCCGCTGGTAGGGCTGCGAGAGCGTCTCCTCGGTGTCGTTGTTGCCGCGAACGACGACCGCCGAGGCCGAGCCGTTCGCCTGCGGCAGCAGCACCACCCGTGTCACCGTTGGCGTGGAACAGGCCGCGAGCCATGCAGCCGAGAAGACGGACGCGGCAAGCGCGAGGCGGCGGCGCACCATCACTGGGACGTGTCCGCTTGCACGATGAAGTCGGTGCCGCGAATGCCGATGGTGGCAGTCTGGGTCTCGATGCGCACTGCGTCGGGCTGCGTCTTGCCGATGAGGCCCGTGACCATGCGCATCGAGCCGCGTAGCAGCGAGAGCAGGAGGCCGCCGTCGCGCGTGGTCGCATCGAAGTGGAACTGCTTGAGGTCGAGTCGCGAGGACGGGCCGATCACCAGGGTCGTGCCGTCTCGCAGCACCAGGCTGGCAGCCGAGTCGGCGTCGGTCTGGATGCGGTCGATGGGGGCGACGGGATCGCCGGGCTGTGCGCTGCGGGTGTTGCCGTCGGCGCCCAGCAGGTGCACCTTGCCGCGGACGGTCTTCAGGAGGCCGGCATGCTCGGTGGCCGGCGACGCGACGCCCGGTGCCGGGCTGGTGGCGGTCTGGGCCAGTGCGGCCGTGCCGGTGAGCAGGAGCGCAGACACAGCCGCATGGATGAGTCGGGTCATGAGTGGTGCGATAGGAAGGTTCTCGAACTCGCCGCCCATCGTACGCCACGTCCCGCCGCGGCCTGCGGCGACGCGATAATTCGCGACCCTGCCAGCGGCCACGTTCCGACTTCGTCTTGACAGTCCAGCTTCCCTCTCCATCGCCCCGCGGCCCGAGTCCGCAGTTCCTGCTGCGCGCATCGGTCGCCGTCGCGCTGGTCACGATCGTGCTCAAGGGCGCGGCCGGCTGGCTGACCAACTCGATGGGGCTGATCTCCGATGCGATGGAGTCCTTCGTGAACCTGGCCAGCGCCATGTTCGCACTGGCCATGGTCATGATCGCCGCGCGCCCGGCCGATGAAGAGCACCCGTATGGGCATCACAAGGCCGAGTATTTCTCGTCCGGCTTCGAGGGCATTCTGATCTTCGCCGCGGCCGGTGCCATCGCATGGGCCGCGGTTGCGCGTTTGCTGTCGCCGGAACCCCTGGAGCAGCTGGGCTGGGGGCTGGCGCTGTCGGTGTTGAGTTCGGGGCTCAACGCCGCCCTGGCCATGGCCCTGTTCCGTGCCGCGCGCACCCACCGGTCGATCGCGTTGGAAGCCGACGCCAGGCACCTCATGGCGGACGTCTGGACATCGGCGGCGGTGCTGGTGGGCATCGTCACGGTCGGCCTGACGGGCTGGCTCTGGCTCGATCCTGTGCTGGCGATCGGCGTGGCGCTCAACATCGCGCGTGAAGGCGTCAAACTGGTCTGGCGCTCCGCGCAGGGCCTGATGGACGAAGCGCTCGATCCCGCTGCGCAGGCACTGCTGCATGGCGCGCTCGAGCAGTTCGCCGCGAGCGTTCCGGAAGGCCGGCAATTGCGCTTCGACGACATCGTCACGCGCCGCGCCGGCCAGCGTCTTTTTGCGGATCTGCACATGCACGTGCCAGGCGATTGGTCGCTGCAGCGGGCTGCGAGGCTGCGCGACATGCTGGAGCAGACGCTGATGGATGCGGTGCCCGGGCTGCGCGTGACGATCCAGTTGCTGCCTTTGGGCATGGAGGCGCGCGCGACGCGCATGGAGGAAAGCGAATCGTGAAGGCATTGCTGCAGCGCGTCTCCGAGGCGCGCGTCGACGTCCTGGGTGAGACGGTGGGTGCGATCGGCCCCGGGCTGCTGGTGCTGCTGTGTGCCGAGCGCGGCGACCACGATGCGCTGGCCGACCGCATGCTGTCCAAGATCCTCAGGCTGCGCATCTTCTCCGACGAGGCCGGCAAGATGAATCGCAGCGTGCAGGACATCGGCGGCGGCCTGCTGGTGGTGAGCCAGTTCACCCTCGCGGCCGACACCGGCGGTGGCAACCGCCCCAGCTTCACGCTGGCGGCGCCCCCCGACGAAGGACGGCGGCTTTACGAGTACTTCGTGGCGAAGGCGCGCGAAGCGCACCCGGTCGTCGCCACCGGCGAGTTCGGCGCCGACATGCAGGTGCGGCTCGTGAACGACGGGCCGGTCACCATTCCCCTGCAGATTCAATAGTCAATAGGGGTTGCGGATGCCGAGCCGCGCGAGGATCTCGATCTCGCGCGCCTCCATCGCCTGCGCATCGGCCTCGCCGGTCTCGTGGTCCCAGCCCTGCGCGTGCAGGGTGCCGTGCACCAGCAGGTGCGCATAGTGCGCCGCCAGGGTCTTGCGCTGCTCCTTCGCCTCGCGTGCGACCACGGGGGCGCACAGTACCAGGTCGGCCATCACGACCGGCGCCTGCGCGTAGTCGAAGGTCAGCACGTTGGTGGCGTAGTCCTTGCCGCGGTACGCGCGGTTGAGCTGCTGTCCCTCCTCGGCATCGACGATGCGCACCGTGATCTCGCCGTCGGCGTCCAGCGCATGGCGGATCCAGCGCACGACCCGGTGCCGCGGGAGCGCAGTCCGATGCCGCGCCACGTCGCGAAAGCGCGCGAACTGCAGGGAGAGCGACAGGTCGGCCAGTGCCATCACGAGGCGGCCGTTCGCTTGCGCGCGCCGTCGTAGGCATCGATGATGCGCGCCACCAGGGGGTGCCGCACGACGTCGCCGCTGTTGAAGCGGGTGATCGCGATGCCGTTGACGCGCTTGAGCACGCGTTCGGCATCGATCAGGCCGCTCAGTTGTCCCTTGGGCAGGTCGATCTGGCTCACGTCGCCGGTGACCACCGCCTTCGCGCCGAAGCCGATGCGCGTGAGGAACATCTTCATCTGCTCGGGCGTGGTGTTCTGCGCCTCGTCGAGGATCACGAAGGCGTTGTTGAGCGTGCGCCCGCGCATGAAGGCCAGCGGCGCGATCTCCAGCGTGTTGCGCTCGAAGGCCTTCTGTACCCGGTCGAAGCCCATCAAGTCGTAGAGCGCGTCGTAGAGCGGGCGCAGGTACGGGTCCACCTTCTGCGTCAGGTCGCCCGGCAGGAAGCCGAGCCGCTCGCCGGCCTCCACGGCCGGGCGGGTGAGAACGATGCGCTGCACGGCGCTTCGTTCCAGCGCATCGACCGCGCTGGCCACCGCCAGGTAGGTCTTGCCGGTACCGGCCGGGCCGATGCCCAGCGTGATGTCGTGGTTGGCGATGTTGTGCAGGTAGACGCTCTGGTTGGGCGTGCGCGCCTTCAGGCCCGTGCGCCGCGTCGCCAGCGTCACGGCGCCGTCCTCGTCCTCGCCTACCGAGCCGTCGCCTGCGAGCGTGAGCTGCACCACGGCAGCGTCGATCGGCCGTTGCGCGATCTCGTAGAGCGCCTGCAGCACTTCCATGGCGCGCTGCGCGTTGGTCTTGTGGCCCTCGACCTTGAACTGCTCGTGGCGGTGCGCGATCTTGACGTCCAGCGCCTCCTCGATGCGCCGAAGGTGCCCGTCCAACGGCCCGCACAGGTGGGAGAGACGGGTGTTGTTGGGCGGGGCGAAGGTGTGTCGCAGAATCACGCGGATTTCATTTTCTCGAAGAAGGGCACCCATGATAGGCAAACTCACCGGCATCCTGGCCGAGCGCAATCCGCCCCAGGTGGTGGTCGACTGCAACGGCGTCGGCTACGAGGTGGATGTGCCGATGAGCACCTTCTACAACCTGCCCGGACCGGGCGAGCGCGTTTCGCTGCTCACCCATTTCGTGGTGCGGGAGGACGCCCAGATCCTCTATGGCTTCGGAACCGCCGAGGAGCGTGCCGCCTTCCGTCAGCTGATCAAGATCTCGGGCGTCGGGCCGCGTACGGCGCTGGGTCTGCTCAGCGGCATGAGCGTGGGCGAGCTGTCGCAGGCGGTGACGCTGCAGGAGGCCGGCCGGCTGGTGAAGATTCCCGGCATCGGCAAGAAGACCGCCGAGCGCCTGCTTCTCGAACTCAAGGGCAAGCTGGGCGCCGAGCTGGGCGCCCCGGCCCATGCTGCCACCGATGCGCAGGCCGACATCCTGCAGGCGCTGGTGGCGCTCGGCTACAGCGATCGGGAGGCGGCCACGGCGCTGAAGGCCTTGCCGAAGGACGTGGCGGTGGGCGAGGGAATCAAGCTGGCCTTGAAGGCGCTGGCGAAGTAGGCGGCACGGCGCCGCACCCGCGTACCTACCAATTCTGGTAGTTGACGCATTCCGCGGCAGGCCGCTTAATCCGCGGCTCTCGCTTTGCTTCGGCTTCATTCGAACAAGAAGGCCGAGTCCCCGGAGGAAACCCACATGACCAATGCTTATGCGTCCATCTCCGTGTATCGGGGCTGGGTCGTCTCGCTGACGCTCGATTCCACGCCAGGCCAGGGCCTGGAGGGGTGCGCCCTCATGCAGTTCGAAGGGGTTTGCATGGAACGGCTGGCCTACGCCAGCGCGTCCCAGAGTTTCGATGAGGCCCTCACCGTGCTCGGCCAGGAGGCGGAGGCCTTTGTCGACCGATGGCATGTCATGGCGGCGGCACGGCAAGAAGAGCAACAAGCAGAGCTGGTCGAGGCATAGGCGCGGCGTCCGACGCGCTGGCAGCCGCTGTGACAGCCAGGCTGGGTCGCGCGAGCGATCCGGTGGAGCGGACCTTGGCCATGCGTGACGTGCTCTTTCGTGACGGCGGCTTCCAGTTGACCACCATCCGCAGGCTCGGAAGAACACGGCCAATGCATTTGTCTACGCGATGCATCGAGGAAGACGAAGGCGCTGCAGCTGGGGTACGTGGCGATCGAGGACGTTCGGAGTACCGTGAGGATACGAGTGCAATGAAATAGATGGCGATTCGTAGAGACGGCAGTGCTTCGGCTTAGGTGGTGAGTAGTTGACGTTTCGGCCGGAAACCGCGATCACGGCACCCACCAGTACCGCAGCGCATGAAAGTAGATCGGCGCCGCAAAGACCACCGAGTCCAGCCGGTCCAGCATGCCGCCGTGGCCCTCGATCATGGTGCCCCAGTCCTTGACGCCGCGGTCGCGCTTGATGGCCGACATCACCAGGCCGCCGAAGAAACCCATCACGCAGATGGTGAGCGCCATCAGGGCGGCCTGCCAGGGATTGAAGGGCGTGGCCCAGTAGAGCGCCGCGCCCAAGGCCGTGGCGCTGGCCACCCCGCCCACCAGGCCTTCCCAGGTCTTCGATGGTGAGAGTTCGGGTGCCACCTTTCGCCGGCCGAAGAGCTTGCCCCACACGTACTGCAACACGTCGCTGCCCTGCACAACGATCACCAGGAAGGCGATCAGCAGCAGTTCGCGGCCTTCGAAGCCGGGGATCTCCAGCGTCAGCAGCGCCGGCACGTGGCTGATGCAGAACACGCAGACCATGAGCCCCCATTGCACCTTGGACGTGCGCTCGAGGAAGCGCTTGGTATCGCCGCCCACCGCGGCAAGGATGGGCAGGACCAGGAAGGCATACACCGGGATGAAGATCGCGTAGAGCCCGTACCACTCGATCCAGATCAGGAAGTACTGCACCGGCAGCGCGATGAAGAAGGCGACGGCGATCGCGTGGTGGTCGCCGCGTCGGGTGTAGGCCAGGCTGATGAATTCGCGCAACGCGTAGAAGGAGATCAGGTAGAACAGCACGATCACCCCGCCCTTGCCGAAGGCGAAAGCGAGGCCGATCACCGCCACCATCGCCCACCAGGCCTTGACCCGCGCGTTGAGGTTGTCGATCACGGGATGAGGCCCGCCCTGCGCCACGCGCCACTTGAGCAGCGCGCCGATGGCCGAGGCGAGGATCAGCACCCCGGCAACGCCGCCGAAGAGCATCCAGGTGGCATGGGTGGAGGCGGTCACGGTCATGGCGTGGGCTCAGTGCTCTTCTCTGTCGTAGTCGGGCCGCAGGTCCAGCATGGCGGCCCGGGCGCGGGCGATGAAGGCGGCCTTGTCCTCTCCTTCCTGCAGCACGATGGGCGCGCCGTAGCGCACGGTGCAGGCCAGCGGCACCGGCACCAGCGTGCCCTTGGGCAGCACGCGCTTCAGGTTCTCGATCCACACCGGCACCAGCCGCACCTGCGGGCAGGCGCGCGCGAGGTGGTAGAGCCCGCTCTTGAGCGGCAACAGCACCTCCTCGCCGATGTTGCGCGTGCCCTCCGGGAACATGATCAGCGAGTCGCCGGCCTGCAGCGCCTCCTTCATCTGGTCGACCGGGTTGACCGCCGCCTCGCTGCTCGGCGCGGCGCTGCCGTCGCGCCGGATCATGAGGGCGTTGAACACGTCGCGGCCGACGAAGCGGCGCAGCGGCGAGGCCTCCCAGTAGTCCTGTCCGGCGACCGGCCGTGTCAGTGCGCGCAGGTCGGGCGGCAGCGTGGCCCATAGCAGCACGAAGTCGCCATGGCTCGTGTGGTTGGCGAAGTAGAGCGTCTGCTCCGCCTTCGGGCCGGTGCCGCTCCAGATGGCGCGCACGCCGGTCAGCAGCTTGGCGAAGAGCACGATCAGCCAGGCCGCGACGACGGCGGCCGCACGGCGGGGCGGGCTGGGCGTCGCGTTCATTTCCAGTCCTGCATGGCCAGCGCCATCGCGAAGACGATCGTCTGAGCCACCACGGCGAAACCGTGGCGCTGCAACAGTTGGCGGGCGCCGAGTACGCGATCGGCCAGCGTGCGCTGGCCATCGGCCGCGCGGCGCAGCCCAAGCGTCTCCAGCGCGCGGTCCATGGCGGTGGCGGTGGGAATCGTGTCCCGTGCCAGCCCATCGAACAAGGCAGCGTCCAGCCGCAGGCGCAGTGCCAGATAACGCTCGGGCAGCCCCATCAGCGCCACGACCGCGAAGGCAGTCCAGGCGGCGGAGGGCAGGGAGCGCCCGGTCAGGGCCAGCACCAGGCCAGAGAGCAGTGACAGGGCCAGGCCCCACGTGGCCAGCACGCCGCTGGCCTGCAGCAGGCCGGCGGTAGCGGCGCACAGGGCGCGGTCGTCGTCATTCATGGCGAACCTTCCCGGAAGTCAATTGCGCCAGCAAGGCCAGCCATCCGTCGCGCAGCACGATCTGCGGGCGCGCCTGGCGCACGGCCGCGTGGGCTGCGTCGAAGCTGGCTGCCGTGCCGTGCAGGCCCAGCCAGGCCACCACCGACGCCGCGCTGCGCGAAAAGCCGAGCGCGCAGCAGACCCACACCGGCTGGCCGCGGCTGCGCAGCCCCTCGATCACGACGGCAGCGCGGCGCAGCTGCTGCGCCGGCGGCAAGGCCAGGTCCAGCATCGGCACGCAACGGGCGGCTGGCACGGGCGGCAGTTGCAGCTCCGCGCACAGGCCGACCAGCGCGGGACGGCCGGCCGCTTCCCATTCGGCGCGGCTGGGCCGGCGGCCCAGGCGCACGCCCGGCGCCACCTCCACCGAGGCCGGCAGGCCGCGCGTCCAGCAGCGTGCGTTGAGGGCGGCGCCGACGCGGTAGGGTGCGAAGAGCCAGCGTGCGCTCCAACGCATGCGGCCGTGGCGATCCATGCCGAAGCCGCGTGCGCCGAAGCCCGCGTAGTTGAGTGCGACCAGCACCAGCGCGAAGGCGGCCCAGTTCAGCCACAGGCCCAGGCCGCCGAGGACCAGCGCTGCGCCGAAAAAGAGCAGGCCGCCCGCCGCGTACAGCGCCGCCAGCTTCCAGCGCTGCGGATCGCGCGCCAGCTGCCAGCCGCGCGGCAGCGCCACCACGCGCTCCAGCGGCCAGAGCCACACGCAGACGAGGCCGAGCAGCGCGCCGGTCGGAATGTCGATGAAGTGGTGTTGCCAGGTGGTGAGCACCGAGGCGCAGATGGCGAAGGCCCACAGGTGCAGCACGGCGCGGGCCCAGCCGGCGTGGATGCGGCGCCGGTAGAAGTCCCACAGGATCACGGCCAGCGCGATGTGCAGCGAGGGCGCCTGGTTGAAGGGCTGGTCGAAGCCGCGCAGCGCGTCGAACAGGAAGGCCGGCGCACCCTCGACGGCCGGCTGGCCGAAGCTGAAGCGCAGCGGCCACAGGACGAAGCAGCTCACCGCCACCGCCTGTGCCGTCAGCAGGCGCGCCGCATGCCGGTCCAGCTCGTGGCGGCTGCGCGCCAGGAACAGGGAGAGGGCATAGAAGGCGTTGATGGTCCAGTACGGAAAGATGGTCCAGGCCCAGAAGGGAACGCCGCGCTCCCAGTCGAAGACCAGCGCCGGCACCGAGGCGCGGGTGGAGGCCCACCAGTTCGCAAAGCCATAGCTCGCATAGAAGAGCGGACCGAGCAGCGCCAACCAGGCGGCGGCGCGCTTCCAGGGGCGCGGCGCGGGCGTCATGCCTCGGTGCGTACCGCCAGGGAGACGGTAAAGATGCCCCACTCGTCGATGCGCTGGTCGATCTTGCGGAAGCCCGCGGCCTCGACCAGCTGGTCCATCTCGGCTTGCGTGCGGCGGCGCATCACCCAGGCCTGGCCCTGCCGGTGGCTGGTGAGGGCGCGCGCGATCATCTCGAGTTGCGGGTGCCAGGGCTGGCCGGTGTAGACCAGGTAGCCTCCGTCTTCCATCGCGTCGCCGACGCCGGCCAGGGAGCGGCTCACCACCTCGTTGTCGGGGAAGAGTTCGTACAGGCCCGAGACCACGGCCAGGGTGGGCCGCGGCATCACGCCGGCGAGGCTCGTGCGATCGAAGGCGTCGGCCTGCACGAACTGCGCGATGTCCTGCAATCCCTTCTCGGCGATCAGGGCGCGGCCGTCCCGCACGTTGATGTCGCTGTAGTCGCGCAGCAGGATCGAGCTGGCCTTGACCGGGCTGGACAGCACGGCGTCCAGCACGTAGCGTCCATGGCCGGCGGCGATGTCCATCACGCGCACCTCGCGGTGCCGCTCGGCCAGCAGCTCCATCGCCTTGCGCAGCAGTTCTTCCACGTGGACCTTGCGCTGGCGGATGCCGCGCCAACCGATGGAGTCGAGGTAGGTCCGGTCGATCGTGCGGCCCAGCGGACCGGCGCCGTGCGCCTCGTTGCGATAGACGTAGTCGAGCGTGCTGCCGGAGTCGAAGCCGGTCTCGTGGCCCAGCTTCACGCCGCTGGACAGCCGCCCGCCGAAGCGCAGGCCGGCGCGCGTGAGCGCCCAGTAGAGGCCGCGCGGGGAGAGCGCCGGCAGCGGCTGGGCCAGGGTGCCCGACTCGTCGGCGGTCGCGCCTCTCAGGTGGGCGGCGCGCAGATCCACGGGCGGCGGCGGCTGGTCGAACAGCGACAGGACGAACTCGCGGATCGCCTGCACGGCCGGGGCCCGGTCCTTCTCGCCCAGCGTGTCGTGGAAGAAGCCGGGCAGCTCCAGCTTGCGCTTGACGGTGCTGCCCAGCCGGCCGAAGAAGTCCTCCTGCGGCTGGCGGTGCACCACCCAGTCGGCGCCGGAGATCAGCAACTGCGTCGGCAGCGTGATGGCGTTGGCATCGGCGACCACGCGCTCGGCCGCCTCGTACAGCCCGAGCAGGATGTTGACCGCGATCGGCCGCGTGATCAGCGGGTCGCTCTCGTAGCTGGCGATGCGCGCCGGATCGTGGGTCAGGAACTTCGCCTTCACGTAGCTGTTGACGAAGAAGAGCCCGCGCAGCTTGTGCATGAGCGCCAGGCCGGGCCGCGCGAAGGGCACGTAGAGCTTGACCTTGAAGGCCGGCGAGGCGAGCGTGAGTCCGCGCACTTTCGGCGCGTAGTCGTGCGCCCAGGTCGCGACCAGCACCGCGCCCACGCTCTGCGCGACGACGTGGATGTCTTCCGGCGGCACGCCGTGCGCGCGGCCGATGTGCTCGATGAAGGTCTGCACGTCCCGCACCGAGGTGGCGAAACCGGGGCTGAAGCCGCGCTTCCCGGGCGAACGGCCGTGGCCGCGCGCGTCCCAGGCGAAGAAGTCGAAGTCGGGCAGCGCGAGTTCGTCCACCAGGTGCGCCATGCGCGCGCCGTGCTCGTGGCCGCGGTGGAACAGCACGATCGCGCCGCGCCGCGGGGCCGTCGCCGGCCAGTGCCGGTAGAACAGGGGGACGTCGTCGTGCGTCTGGAAATGGTGCTCCTCGGGGACGCGGGCATTGCTCGTCGGCGTCATCGGCTTCCTTCTTCTTGCTCTTCAGGGACGCGGGGCCGTGGCAGTCTCGGCCAATGCGCGGCGAATGCGGTTGACGATGGTCCAGGCCACCAGCGCCGCCACGATCGGCATGAGCAGGCCGCTCCACGCCGGCAGCGGCCCGCCCAGCGCCATGTACAGGCCCAGCGCGCCGAACACGAAGGCCCGGTCGCTCTTGCCCATCGGCCCGTCGTAGCGGCGCGAGGCGCCCACGGTCGGGCCGAGAGCGCCGGTGAACTCGGACAATCCCGCCAGCACGATCACCGCGCCGACCCAGAAGGGGCTGAAGGGCGCGACGAGGGCGAAGGGCAGGTAGAGCGCGGCGTCCGACAGCACGTCGGTCAGCTCGTTGAGGAAGGCACCGAGCGCGCTCTGCTGGCCATGTTCGCGTGCGAGCATGCCGTCGATCGCGTTGAAGGCCATGCGCAGGAACATCCACAGCGGGATCAGCGCGAAGGCGGCCGGGCCGGGCGCGGCGAAGAACAGCCACAGGCCCAGCAGCACCGAGATGGCGCAGGCCGTGACCGTGACCTGGTTGGCGGTCGCGCCCATGGCGTGCAGGCGCCGCACCAGCGGGCGCAGCAAGGCCTGGAATCGTGGCTTCAGCTCGTAGATGGACAAGGACCCCATCCTCCTCGGTGGCGCATTCTGCAGCAGGGCCCGCGTGCGCGGGCCGTCGTCGCGCGCTCGGCCGGCCGTTCGGCCGACTAAACTGTCCGTCCAGCCTACCTTGCTCATGAGCATCCAGACCGACGATTTCGCCCCGGCCCCGCAGCGCGTGGTCTCCGCCGCCCCCGCCTCGCCCAACGAAGAGGCGATCGAGCGGGCGCTGCGGCCCAAGCTGCTCGACGAGTACGTGGGCCAGGCCAAGGTGCGCGAGCAACTGGAGATCTTCATCGGCGCCGCGCGCCACCGCGCCGAGGCGCTGGACCACGTGCTGCTCTTCGGCCCGCCGGGCCTGGGCAAGACCACCTTGTCGCACATCATCGCGGCCGAGCTGGGCGTGAACCTGCGCCAGACCTCGGGCCCGGTGCTGGAGAAGCCCAAGGACCTGGCGGCGCTCCTGACCAACCTCGAGCGCAACGACGTGCTCTTCATCGACGAGATCCACCGCCTCTCGCCCGTGGTCGAGGAAATCCTCTACCCGGCGCTGGAGGACTACCAGATCGACATCATGATCGGCGAGGGCCCGGCCGCGCGCAGCATCAAGCTGGACCTGCAGCCCTTCACCCTGGTTGGCGCCACCACCCGCGCCGGCATGCTCACCAACCCGCTACGCGACCGCTTCGGCATCGTGGCGCGGCTGGAGTTCTACACGGCCGAGGAGCTGGCGCGCATCGTGCACCGCAGTGCCGGCCTGCTGTCGGTGCCGACCGACGAAGCCGGCGGCCTGGAAATCGCCCGCCGCTCGCGCGGCACGCCGCGCATCGCCAACCGGCTCCTGCGGCGGGTGCGCGACTATGCCCAGGTCAGGGGCGACGGCCGCATCACCGCCGAGCTGGCGAACAAGGCGCTGGCCATGCTGGACGTCGACCCGCAGGGCTTCGACCTGATGGACCGCAAGCTGCTGGAGGCGGTGATCCACCGCTTCGACGGCGGCCCGGTCGGCCTGGACAACATCGCGGCCAGCATCGGCGAGGAGCCGGGCACCATCGAGGACGTCATCGAGCCCTACCTGATCCAGCAGGGCTACCTGCAGCGCACGCCGCGCGGCCGCATCGCCACGCTGGCCGCCTACCGGCACCTGGGGGTCGCCGCGCCGCAGCGCGACGGCGACATGTTCGGAAACTGACACGCCATGCACACACATGATCTGAGCGGCTGGCAGCACGAGCATCGCTTCCAGGAAGACCGCCACGCCGCCGAGCGCAGCACCCGGCTGGTGATGTGGATCACCGCGGCCACGATGCTGCTGGAGATCGGCGCCGGCTGGTGGTTCAACTCCATGGCGCTGCTGGCCGACGGCTGGCACATGAGCTCGCACGCGGTGGCGATCGGGCTCAGCGCCTTCGCTTATGCGGCCGCCCGGCGCTATGCCGGCGACCGCCGCTTCGCCTTCGGCACCTGGAAGATCGAGGTGCTGGGCGGCTTCGCCAGCGCGATGTTCCTGTTGGGCGTGGCGGTCATGATGGTGGTCGGCTCGCTGGAGCGCCTGTGGTCACCCGCGCCCATCCACTACCGGGAGGCGATGGGGGTGGCGGCCTTCGGCCTGGTCATCAACCTGCTGTGCGCGAAGCTGCTGGGCGGAGCGCACCACCATCACCACGACGAGCACCACCATCACGGCCACGATGGCCATGCGCACGGCCACGACCTGAACCTGCGCTCGGCCTACTTGCATGTGATCGCCGATGCCGCCACCTCCGTGCTTGCCATCCTCGCGCTGGCCGGCGGCTGGCTCTACGGCTGGGCCTGGCTCGATCCGGTGATGGGCATCGTCGGCGCGGTGCTCGTGGCGAGTTGGGCGCGGGGCCTTTTGATCGAGACCGGCAAGGTGCTGCTCGACCGCGAAATGGACCACCCGGTGGTCGAGGAGATCCGCGAGGGCGTGGAGCAAGGCCTGGCCGCTTCGGAAACCCGCATCGCCGACCTGCACGTGTGGCGCGTGGGCCAGGGCGCCTATGCCTGTGCCCTCAGCGTCGTCACGCATTCGGCGATGCTGACGCCCGATGACGTGCGCGCCACCTTCGCCATGCACGAGGAAATACGGCACTCGACCATCGAGATCCACCGCTGCCGGGCGGACGGGTGACCTTCGGCCCCGCCGGTACCCGCGGCTCCGTCAGAGGTTTCACGGCACCGGATCGGCGGCGTGCAAAGTGCCGCTGGCAGCCTGGCCCCGTCGCCCGGCGACCGAAGCATGGGGCCGGACTTCTGCAATCCCCTACAGACCCGCCAGGCGCCGGAAGATCTCGGCCACCAGCGTCCCCAAGACCGCCCCGCCGAAGAAACGTGTCCACGACCAGCCCCGGCGCACCGGTTCATGCGTCAGATGGGCTGGATTGAGCGGGGCAAGCCTGCTGCTGTCGGGCTCTTCCTCGGATGCAGGATTGCGATCAAGGCGCATGCGATGAATTCTCCTTGCCTCTTCTGGTCGGCTGCGCGGCAGAATAATAGTACTATTTTCTATATTTTTAATGGAATGAGTACTTAAGTGTTAGCATCCATTCGGCGCCGAGCCCTTTGACGTCGGCGCCTACAGGAGGCTGACCCCATGCGCGGATCGTGGAACCTTGCGGCAGGACTGATGGTGCTCGCGCTCGGCCTGGCCGGGTGCAAGAGCAATGGCGCCAACACGGCCTCCGCGCCCGCCGGGAGCGTGTCGATCACTGCCGCCGGCGTCCCCGTTCCCGGCACCGCGATCCAGCCGCAACCGGTGGACAAGACCGCTGAATTTCTCGGCGCGTTCCGTCCGAAGGAACAGCAGTAGCGACGCCGGCGCCCTTCAGCCGGGATGTGCCCCACCGTGCACGCGCCGGGGCATCCGCCCGCGCATATGCGCGCGCATGCGAGGCATCGGTACGATGCTGCCCGGCCAGCCGCCGGCCCGCTCCGCCGCCAGCCAGTTGATGCGATCCTGCCGCTTGAGCGCCACCTCCACAGCGGCCTGCGCGCGGGCCTTGCGTGCGCCGAAGTAGGCCAGCGGCGTGGCGACGAGCAGGCCGACCAGCGAGACGGCCGAAGTCATCAGCATGGCGACCGTCACGAGCAGTTGCAGATCGTGCAAGTCGAATGTGGAGGCGGGGGCTGCAGCCGCCGTCGGGGCAGACGCCGGCGCCGGATAGACCCAGGGGTCCGGCGGAAAAGCAAGCTCGATCCAGATCAGCACGGCCGCCATCACGGTGGACAGCGCGAAGGTCCAGGCGAAGAAGCGCTGATACCGCCTGTGCATTGCTGCAGCGGGTGAGTTCATCTGGCGTGCTCCGGGTTCGGGGGGGCTGAACACCCCATGGTCGGAGCATTCGGGAAGATGCATGTCGGACAAAGCGCACGCCCGATGCAAGACCGGGCGCAGAGCAAAATGGGTCGATGGCGCCAGGGATCGGGGCCATTCGATGTCGAGATCGATGGCCAGTCTGCGCGCCACGCCCCGCCAGTCGGTCAACAGTCGCTCGTAGGTGCAGAAGGCACGGATGTCGCTGCGCGAATGACGCTCTGCTGCCAGCACGTAACGCAACCACAGCAGCCCCGCCCGGTCCAGCGTCCAGGATTGCCAGGGCACCGCCTGGGCCTGGCGCGCTACCAGCGATGCGGCGGCCTCGAGCGGATGGCGCGTGATCACGACGGGCAGGCATCGCACCCCCAGCTCGGCCAGCACGCGGCGCCACATCGGGAAGATCAGGGCCGTACGCGGGTCCTTGAACACGAACAACGGGGCCTGCGCGAACTCCGCCTCGATCAGGTCACGCATCGGCCCGAGGAATGTCTGCGCCGCGGGCGTCTCGAACCAGGCGTCCGTCGGTCCATTCAGCCCATTGACGCTGGTTCCCGCGGCTTCCAGCAGACGGTCGTGCAGCGCGACGGCTTCCTCGGGCTCCCAGTGCCCCAGTTCGTTGCCCAGGCCGGCGGGCAGCACACGCCTGGGCAGCGATGCGCCCAGGAGATGGAGCACTCTCGCCAGTGCCGACGTGCCACTGCGGTGCATGCCGAGAACAAAGATGGCCGTTCGAGAATTCATGAGTGCTTCTTGCCGCGCCGATGACCGTTCGGAAAAGGGGGGTGCCGCGGCTCTTGGTGTGGGTGACCCCTGTCGGCGCCCCCCAGGCGGCAACCCTGAAAAAACGAAAGCCTTGCAAGTCGTTGACCTGCAAGGCTTTTGGGATTTGGTGGCTCTTCACGGACTCGAACCGCGGACCTGTGGATTATGATTCCCTGGATGTAATAATTCAACGCCGTTGATTGGTGTAGGTAGAATCCATAAAAAACAACGACTTGGATCGAATTGGCTGGATATTCATACAGCCACCTTGTTGATCTGAATTGCTGATTTTTCCAATATTTCTCTTACATCCACCGTTACATCGAAGATGGCGAAGATCGCATTCACGGCGCCCCGGGTAGCAAACTTCAAGTGCCCAAGCGCCAAGCAGCAGGCGTTCCTTTGGGACGCGACAGCGCCGGGGCTGGGGCTGCGCACGACACCAGCGGGCCAGCCCTCGTACGTGTTCCAGGGGCTTTACGAAGGCAAGACGATCCGCATCACCATCGGCAGCCCCGCGGCTTGGACCATTCCGAATGCCCAAGCCAAGGCCCGGGAACTGCAGCGCCAGATTGATGAAGGCCACGATCCTAGGGAACTGAAGCGGGAGGCGGCGGAGGCGCGCAAACAGAAGATGGCGGCCGAGGTCGCTGCGGCCGAGCAGGCCAAGAAGGACGCCGCCGCAGCAGCGCTCACAGTCGCTGAGGCTTGGCGCGCGTATCTGGAGGCCCGGCGCCCATATTGGGGAGAGGCGCACTACAACGACCACCTCAAACTGGCACGGTCAGGCGGTCAGATTGCCAAGCGGGGCACCCGGGGACGGGGGGTGACGATTGCGATGCCGTTGCATGCGCTGATGGGGCTGCCGCTGCGCAGCTTGGACGCGGTAACGGTCGAAGGGTGGGCCGCTCGGGAGGCGAAGAGCCGCCCTACCAGTACTCGGCTCGCATGGCGCCTCCTCAAGGTGTTCCTCAACTGGTGTGCCGAGCAGCCCGAGTATGTTGGTCTGCTACCCGCCAAGAACCCAGCCGCGACTCGCAAGACGCGCGAGGCATTGGGCAAGCCCAAGGCCAAGACGGATGTGCTGCTGCGTGAGCAGTTGCCGGCATGGTTTAACGCTGTGCGCAGCATCGGCAATGCGACGATCTCCGCTGCGCTGCAGGTCATGCTGTTGACCGGCGCGCGGCCCGGCGAAGTTCTGTCGTTGCGCTGGGAGGATGTGAACCTGCAATGGCGGGGCCTAACCATCCGGGACAAGGTGGAGGGCGAGCGCATCATCCCCATGACCCCCTACGTACAGTCCCTCTTGGACGGCCTGCCGCGGCGCAATGACTGGGTGTTCGCCAGCACGCGCGCCGTGATGATGGACAGCAAGAACAAGGCGCGCCGGGAGCGTCGTGCGCAGGCCAAGGGGGAGGCTGTGAAACTGGGAGAAGTGGTCGAAGGCAGTGCCACGGGCTACATCACGGAACCCCGCAGTCACCATGCCTGCGCATGCAAGACGGCTGGCATCGAAGGGCTGACGCTGCACGGCCTTAGGCGCAGTTTCAAGAGCCTCACGGAGTGGCTGGATATCCCCGCTGGCGTGGTGGCGCAGATCATGGGCCACAAGCCCAGCGCCACCGCGGAAAAGCACTACACCGTCCGCCCCTTGGATCTGCTGCGCCTGCACCACGAGCGGATCGAGGCCTGGATGCTGGAACAGGCCGGGGTGCCTTTGGTGGCCAGGCCGCAGGCGCACAAGTTGCACGTGGTGGGCTAGCGAAGGCCGCCGCATGGCGTGACGGTTGAGAGGTGCTGGTGCCCTGAGGTGAAGTGGGCCCCATGGGAGTGCTGAGAGTATTGAACTTTGACCCCCCTTGTGGATTGAAATTTATGGGGTATCTTGCTGGCAGTTTCTCGTTGATCGTGCGCCGGGGGCGGAAGAGCCCTGTGACCTAGGAAATCGGACCTGGGTTGCCTGCCGAGAAAGTCATCCGAATTGCGGAGGCTTTCCCTTGCGCCCTGATATTGCACTCATCCCGCTCGAAAAGGAAGTTCGAGCCACACTCACCACCGCCGAGGCAGCAGCCCACCTCAACCGCGCTGAGCAGACCCTGCGCTTCTGGGCGATGGGCACGGTCAAGAGCCCCATCCAGCCGCGCCGCGTTAACGGCCGCCTAGCGTGGCCCGTGGCGGAACTGAAGAAGCTCCTCGGCGTGGAGGAGGCGTAAATGACGACCGCCATCCTGCCGGCACCCAACGACCTGGATCAGCCGACCCACCAGCGCATCGTCAAGCGCTTCACCACGCGACAGGCCCGCGCCGCAATGCTCGGCGTCGAACTGATCGACGTGGGTTGCGATGGAGGCGCGTCCACCTACTTCCTGCGCCAAGGCGCGACCCATGTTCCGCTCGCCAGCCTCGCCGAGGTGGACGCCGCCCTCTCGGCCATGGCAGTCAAGCCCCCCAGGGGCGCCTCGGCCAACGACAAGCTCTTCGCGCCGACGGCGCGCATCGCCCTCCTGATGCAGCGCTTGGCTCGTCACGACGTAATGCTCGTCCACGAGCCCTACGGCCCCCCCTACTTCCGCCTGTTCCGCGCGGGCAACGACATCGGACTGCTCCGCAATCTCGAACACGGTGAGGCCATTGCCGATCGCCTCGACCTGGAGGCGAAATGAAGCTCGCCGCCAAGAACTGGAAGACCTTCCAGCACTACGCGCACCGTCTGCCGCCCTGGATCAAGCTCCATCGCGCCCTGCTCGACGACCGTAAGTTCCTGCAGTTGCCCGTGGAAAGCCGCGCCCTCGCCCCAATGCTGTGGCTCCTCGCGGCCGAATCGACGGACGGCGTGTTCGACGGCTCGATCGAGGAGCTGATGTTTCGTCTGCGCGTTGCCGAGGCCGAGCTCGTCGCCGGCCTGGAACCGCTGATCACCGCAGGCTTCTTCATCCCCGTGCAACCTGATGACAATTCGCTGCCTTTGCGCGAGCAGCTTGCTAGCAGCGTGCAGGCGGAGCGCACGCGCGCTGCTGGCGGCGTGGCAGCGGATCGCGAGCAGGTCGCTATCCCAGAGAAAGAGAAAGAGGAAGAGGAAGGGGAGAGGAAGCCTGGCGGCTTCGTCGGCAAGCCCGACTTCCCAGCCTGCTGCACGAAGGATGTGATCGATGTGTATCACGCCGTGCTCCCTGAGCTGCCACGCTGCAGGCTGCTGCCCGACACGCGCAAGAATGCCATCGCGAAACGGTGGCGCTGGGTGCTGTCCACGGTTAAAGAGGATGGCACCCCTCGCGCCACCACGGCGGAAGAAGCGCTCAACTGGTTCCGTGATTTCTTCGATCGCGCTCGCGACAACGACTTTGTGATGGGGCGACTTGGCCGCGCGGGGCCGCACGCGAGCTGGAGAGGCGACCTCGACTACCTGATGACGGACAAAGGCTTGAGCCAGGTCTTGGAAAAGACTGGGGCCCCGGCATGAGCGCGCGAGATGATCGCCACACCCTCGGGGCCGTTGAGGCCGAGGCTGCGCTGATCGGGGGGCTGCTGCTCAACAATCAGGCGTGGGACGCTCTGCGTGAGCCGCTCCTGCCCGAGCAATTCACGGTGCCGTTGTACCGCACGGTTTTCACCGAGATCGCCCGTCAACTGGAGGCCGGCCAGCCGACCGACGTGGTGACGGTGGCCACTGCACTTGGCGGGCAGGTGGGCTTGTCGGAACTAAACGCCTTGGCTCAGTACATCCCATCGCCGGCAAGCATGCAGCGCTATGCGGGCCTGATCGCCGAGCGCCATCGCGCCCGAGCCCTGCTGGCCGCGGCTGGCGAGATCGCTGACTTGGCTCGTGAGGGGCGCCGCCCGCTCATCGATCGCATCAATGAGGCGCAGGCGGCGCTGGCTCGTCTGACCCTCGATGCGCCCCGCGACGATTGGGCTTCGGCCTATGACGGCATGGTGGCGCACAGCGAAACCCTGGAAGCTCGTGCCGAAGGCAAGGCTGCGGTGATCTCGACCGGCCTGCAACGCCTTGACGACCAACTTGATGGCGGCCTGCGGCCGGGTCAGCTTGTCGTGCTCGGCGCTCGTCCGAGCATGGGAAAGTCGGCGCTGAGCATGACGATCGCCCTCAACGTCTCGGAGCGCGTCCCGGTGGGGTTCCTGAGCCTGGAAATGTCTCATGACGACTTGCGGGATCGCAAGGTGGCAATGCTGGGGCGGGTGAAGCTCTCGAGCGTCATACGCCCCCACGTCGGGGACGGCCTCGACTGGGGGAGGGTCGTGGAGGGCATCGAGCGAGCGAAGACGCTGCAATTCTTTGCCAGCGACCAGCCGGGTCTCAATATCCGCCAGGTGGTCACGAAGGCCCGAGGGCTCAAGCGCACCCACGGCCTCGGTCTGCTTGTCGTGGACTACCTCGGCTTGCTCGCAGGCCTCGACCCAAAGCAGCCCCGTACCTATCAACTTGAAGAGGCAACGCGGTCCCTCAAGGTGCTGGCCAAGGATCTCAGCATCGCGGTGCTGTGCCTTGCCCAACTGAATCGCCAAGTCGAACAACGTGGCGAGCCGATGCCGGTACTCAGCGATCTGCGCGACTCCGGGGCCATCGAACAGGATGCCGATGTAGTTCTACTTCTGCACCGCCCCATCGCGAGTAACCCCGAACTCGGGGACGAATGGAGCGACTACGCGAAGCTGCGCGTCGCCAAAGCGCGCCAGGGCCGTACGGGTGACGTGAACCTTCGCTACGTCGGTGAACAGGTGCGGTTTGAAGATTGGAATGGTCCACCGCCCACCCGGACGAAGTCGTCGCGAGGACGCGACCTGTGAACTCTGCGCAACTCGCCCGTCCCTCCCCGTAGTTCCCGCGCGCGCGTACACGCATGCGCGCGTACATCTCACAATCATCATGAAATCCCCCAGTTCCCCCCGTTTCGCACTTTCCATCTCTGGCGCGCTTCGCCGCCGCATTAACCAAGCCGCACATGCCGAAGGCCTGCGCCAGGAAATCGCGGCTCGCGCGCGCATCGTTCAGGAGCTGCGCCTTCTGGCCGCCAAGGGTGCCGGGTCAGAGGCCATCGGTGCGTACCTGGATCGCCTGGAGCGAGGCGCGTAACTCCCCTTGCAAACTCCCTCGCCGCCAGCGCGTGGTCGGCAGTGGGGAAGGGGGTACCTTGCAGATCCCAATTCTCCCCTCCTGCGCACCTCCGCGAGGCCAATACACCCCGTGGGCAAGCAAGCGCGGCAGGAATTCACAAGGGAGCTTGACGCTTGCGGTGCAACGGGCTGCTCGATGGGGGATGCCCGCAAGCTCCCTTCGGTTCCCCCGAGGCGCCGCTTTCACCTCTCTGCGCTACCTGGCTCACTCGGTTCCTCCAGCAATGCCCAGTTCGGCGGGTATGGGTCAACGAAGAAGGGCATTTCAGGCCCGCCGCAGAAGCATCCCGGTGGCACCTCCCTGAAGTAGGTCACCGTACCCGTCTTGCGGTTGCGCTCGCATGTGTAGCCCGGCGGGGCCGGCAGAAATTCGATGTCCTCCCCTGTCCAAGACACCGAGGAAGTCGTCGCTGATTTTTGGGGAGGGGGAGTTGTCGGCATTCTTCGGATTGTGGCGGGCGTGTTCGGGGTCAGGCAACGACGTTCCAAGGCCACGTTCCGACCGGCGAGCCGGGTGAAACTCGCTTTAGATCGGGTCCCTGAAGCTCATGCCAGCAATAACTCAAGCATCTGCTCGATATGTTGATACTCCCCTTCCGGGAACCATATCGCGGAAATGTGTGCATCTGCGAGGCGCTGCTCGAGGCTGGCTTTCTTGGCTGGGTCGTTCGGGGAGGCGAGGATGGCGTAGTGGTGCGGGAGAGAGTCAGCGCCCATGTCTTGGGCGATCTTGGCGAAGGTCTGGATCGTGCGGTCGTAGCTCAGGCTGCAGCCGAGGAAGAGAAAGCTAAAACTGGTATAGAGACGCCTTAGGAGTTTCGGCACGGGGCGGTCGAAGTGGATGTTGCCGTCGTTGCCGTAAGCGTCGTCGTATTCGGCCTTGTTCAGCACGCGCTCGGCCGCGTTCGTAAGGTTCCCGTGGAGCTTGAGGAGGTGGCGATCGCCTGCTGGAATCGCACGGTAGAAAGCGTTGATCGAGCCTACAGGACCACGGCCAGTGGTCTTCTCGACAAAGGACTTACCGCACTTCTCGTAGGCCTTCTCGAGTATGCGGTCGAAGTTAGTAGTGATGGTGCAACTGTCGAATAGGTCGGGCAAGCGCAAGACTGCGCCGGCAACCTCGCCAGGCGGGTTGAAATCCCGCTCAAAATCCTGATTGAAGCGGTTCTCCCCGAGCTTGGTGACGAGGTCGTGCATCACTCCCTCGTAATCGCCGTAGTCCTCAAGGCGCTGGCGCATCGTGTCCTTGTCGAGTCCTGCCTCAGGACAGAGATTGAGCAAGTATTCCTTCCACTCGGGACAGCCGGCACTCTTGGACATGCCCGCGCCAACGAATGGAATGACAAATCCCCGCTGGCAGGCGCGCTTCAGTTCATCGAACCGCCGCTCGTTCCGGGGAAAGATGTCTGTATTGAGCGTCTTCTGCTTCTCGCCGAGGTCGTGGCGGCGGGCTTCTTCGGTATAGAGGATGCGATCACCGAAGTAAAAGGCCCGGGCCGGGTTCGCCAAGGGAATCTCGGCGCCATCGGCGCGCCGGCAAACGACCTGGATGGCGTCGTCCTCCTTATCGTCGAGGACGGCATCGAATCCCGCATTACGACCGATGCCGGCGATTTCCTCGATAGTGGCTTCTGGATCAAACTTCAGCGGCCGCATGGATTTCGTTCCCGTTCGTGAGTTCAGCGACGGCGGCGGCGAGGACGCTCGCGCCGGTGCTGCGCGCATTGGCGAGTTGGTTTTCCAACTTGTCCACTAAGGCCATCAGTTCGTCCACCTTTGACACGATCCGGCGCTGTTCAGCAAGGGGTGGGATGGGAAGCGGCAAACTCCTCAATGTAGTCTGATTGATCTTCGGCATGCTCCCAGACGTGCCGGATGCTCGGGCACGGAGAAAGTCACGGGCAGCTTCATGGCTCATTGCGAGATGAATGAAGCGGACATCGAACGCCGCTGAAACGCGGAGCTTCATCATCAGATCAGGATAAATAAAGCAGTTCGATTGCCCGCGATAGATTGCAGCCACTCCGACGTACTCAATCGTGTTGCCACGTTGCACAAGAATGTCCCCATCGCGAAGCCAGAGCTCCGAGTTTGCGGGCACCTCGGCTTCAATGAATTTATAGTGCTCGCTTTTGAAGCGCCCGGACGTAGTGGCGCTTAGTGTGAGTGATCGAACGGGCGTCTCGTAATCCACGGCTTTTGGCGAATATCCGTTTGTAGGTCCGAATACTAAGATGTCGTCGAGGCGCTGCCACCGCCACGATTCAGGAATGTCGTAACCCAAGCCGTCTTCAGTGGGTATTGGCTGCACTTGAGTGGCGTCGGTTCGCTTGAGTTGCCTGCGCTCTCCGAGGCTTCTCTTCATCAACTCGTCCGCAGGTTCGTCGTTTGGGTCTTGGGGAACGAGTTTGCCTTGTACGGCGAGGGCGAGGATGGACTTCCGCAAATCTGAAGGCGGAATGCTGAACGAGGCATGGAAGATCCAGCCTAGGTTGGCCGTGCTAGCGGCTTCCGCGAAGCGGGCCAGCGACCCACGGGCCAGCGCGGCGCGCTGCGTCTCCAGCTCTTGCTGCTGCGCCTCCAGCCGGTCACACAACGCCATCAACTCATCCGCCTTCGCCGCAATCCGCTTCTGCTCTGCGAGGGGCGGGAGTGGAATCGGATGCGCGAGGAAAGGCCCCCGGTTGATATGCGACATCACGAGCCCGTGCGCATGGTCGCTCTCAGCCAATTGTCGAATCACCCACTTCATCAACCAAAACAGAAATGCTTTGTCAGCCAATGGCGCGGGGAGAACTCTGAAGATGTGCTGGTTCAATACACCCTCTTCCCCTCGCCAGATGAAAGCGTCGAGCGTGGCTGACCACGACACGAGAATGTCACCGTCTTGGACTAACACCGAGGAATCGAAAGTTCCTGTCGTGCGGTTGTAGTCGAGATTCCTTCCGGAAAGGTTCTGAATGCGAATGATTGGACGCCCCTCGTTTCCCCAATCTGAGGGCTTAAACGCCAGTCCGTTGATGAACTGTCCAGCGTCCACTAGTCGACACCATGCCCACCCTCGGGGAAGGGCAAAGGTAGCTTCGTCAGCAGTGACCGGAGTGGCAGGCTTTTCTTTCTTCGCTTTTCCTGTCTCCATCATCTTCGCCATAGCCAACCGACTCGACTGCAAGAGCTCCGCGGCCGGTTCGTCATCGTCCGACTGGCTCACAAGACTTCCGTGAACTGCAAGGTGCAGCACCAACTCCCGCATCTTCTCCACAGCGTCAGGCGCGTCGGCAAAGAGGTCGAATTTTTCAAAGAAGGTTTCGAGCTTCATCCGGCGGCGGTGGCGGTCAGGGCGTGGTGGAGTTCATTTTTCAGCTTCGCGCGGGTGTCGGCGATTTGAGCGAGGAGTTTTTCGTATTCAGGTAGCAGGTGGTCCACATCACCGGGGCCGGTGTCTGGATTGTGCGGGTTCTTGAGGTCGAGGTTGAAGTTGCCGCCCTTGATCTGGTCGATGGAGACGCGCCAAGCCCGTTCGTTTTCCACGCGGGCGGCAAAGCCATCGGCCTCGTCGCCCCACCAGGCTTTCTCGGGCGCGAATTCCTCGATGCGGATCGGTTTTCCCTTGTTGTAGCTCTTAGCACCGGGCGGATAGGGGTGCTCGTAATACCAGACCTCGCGGGTGGGCGCACCCTTAGTGAAGAAGAGGAGGTTGGTGCGGATGCCGGTGTAGGGATTGAAGACGCCGTTGGGCAGGCGGACGATGGTGTGGAGGTTGCACTCGGTTAGGAGAGCCTCCTTGATGCGCGTCTTCACGCCTTCCCCGAAAAGGGTGCCGTCGGGGAGGACGAGGCCAGCGCGACCGCCGGCCTTGAGCAGCTTCATGAGCAGGACGAGGAAGAGGTCAGCGGTCTCGCGGGTGCGGAACTCACTAGGGAAATTTGCCTCGATGCCGTCCTCCTCCATGCCGCCAAAGGGCGGGTTGGTCACGATGACGTCCACGCGCTCCTTCGGACCCCAGTCACGCAGCGGGCGGGCGAGCGTGTTGTCGTGGCGGACGTTGGAGGGAACGTCGATGCCATGCAGGAGGAGATTGGTCATGCACAGGACGTGCGGCAGGTGCTTCTTCTCGATGCCGGAGAAGCAGTCCTGGATGGCGCGCTCGTCGGCGTCACTCTTCGCCTGTTTTCGCAGGTGCTCTATGGCGCAGACGAGGAAGCCGCCAGTGCCGCAGGCGGGGTCCATGAGGGTCTCGCCGAGGCGTGGGTTGACCTGATCGACGATGAACTGGGTGACGGCGCGCGGGGTGTAGAACTCACCCGAGTTGCCGGCGGACTGCAGGTCCTTGAGGAGCTTTTCGTAGATGTCGCCGAAGAGGTGGCGGTCGTCGGAGACGTTGAAGTCGATGCCATTGATCTTGTTGATGACCTGGCGCATCAACGTACCGTTCTTCATGTAATTGTTGGCGTCCTCGAAGGCCATGCGGATGAGGCCCGCGATTTTGTCGCCTCCGCCAGTGAGGGCCTTGAGCCGGGGCAGCAGCGTGTTGTTGACGAAGTCGAGCAGCTTGTCCCCGGTCATGCCCTCTTCGTCCAGTGCCCACTCGGACCAGCGCAGGTGCTCGGGCAACGGTGACTTGTAGTGGTCGCGCAGCAACTCCAACTCTCTTTCGCGGTCATCGAAGATCTTGAGGAAAAACATCCAGCCTAACTGTTCAAGCCGCTGCGCATCGCCGTAGGTGCCGGCATCTTTGCGCATGATGTCTTGGATGCTTTTGACGAGATTGGAGACGTTAGACATGAATTAGGCAGCTTCCTTATAGAGTGCGTTTTCGAGTTGGCGGACGGCTGAGAGGTAGGCGGGCTTCCCTCCAAAGACCTTGACAATCTCCATCGGAGTGCCGAAGGCGCGGAGCGGGTCCACCTTGAGGATGTCGAGCGATTCAACGCTCACGATGCCAATGTCGGCGTACTTGTCGAGGAGTGCGGCAAGAACCTCGCGGGCTTTGCCCTCGTATTGGCCAAAAATGTCCCGCTTCTTCACCTTGTCGGCACGTTCCCTCCGGGTGAGCGGCGGGCGATCGAATGCGATGTGACAGACGAGGTCGAAGGGGTCAAAGTCCTTGCCGACCTGTTCGGCCAGTTCGTCGAGAAAAACACCCTGCGTAGCCAACTCGTCGACGATGGACTGCTTGCGCTCGGCCTCGTTCCAGGCGTTGAGGAAGGCGTCGAGCGAGGCGTAGTGCTTGCGCACGGCTTTGCGGCTGTAGTCCTTCAGTGATTCGGTGATTAGCCGGCCGCTGCCGTCAAGATACTGGACGCGCTCGACGATCACGCTGACGGGGACGTTGTCTACGTAGTAGCGGGTGCGCCGTTCCGAATCGATGTCGCTCGGGCCGTAAGGGGGGGGTGGGGGTTCGGCATTGCCGACGTCTCCGGAGGAAGGTGGAACTGGTGGATCGCTCGGCGGGACCGGTGGATCGTCCGGGCCGGGCTCGTAGACCTGCACTGGGTCGCCGTCAAAATTTGGGTCTGCAAACAGTGCCGTTGCGCCGCGAAAATCCATGATGGTGAAGAAGAGCTTGCCGTAGTCCTCGTTGATGCGCGTGCCACGACCAATGATCTGCTTGAACTCAGTCATCGAGCCGATGCGCTTGTCGAGCACGATGAGCTGGCAGGTCTGGGCATCGACGCCCGTGCTCATCAGGCGCGAGGTGCAAGCAATGACCGGGTAGGTCGCCTCCGGGTCAATGAAGTTGTCGAGCTGGGCCTTGCCCTCTTCGTCGTCCCCAGTGATGCGCATGACGTACTTGCTGTTGGCGGCGGCGAGGTCCGAGTTGGCGTTGACCACCGCCTGGCGCATGCGCTCCGCATGATCGGTGGTCTCGCAGAAGATGATGGTCTTGGCGAAGCGGTTGGTCGTCCGCAGGAACTCGCTCACCTTGCCAGCGACCAGTTCGGTGCGCTTCTCGAGAAAAAGTTTGCGGTCGAAGTCACTCAGGTTGTAATCGCGGTCTTCGATGAGCTGACCGTGCTTGTCGAGTTGCCCGAGCTGCGGACGCCAGCCCAGCATGTCCTTGTCGAGGCCAATGCGGACCACCTTGTAGGGCGCGAGAAACCCATCGGCAATGCCCTGACGCAACGAGTACGTGTAGATCGGTTCGCCGAAATACTCGATGTTGGAGACTTCCTTGGTTTCCTTCGGCGTGGCCGTGAGGCCGATCTGTGTAGCGGTGGAAAAGTATTCGAGCACCTGCCGCCATGCTGCATCGTCGGCCGCGCTACCGCGATGGCACTCGTCGACGACGACGAGATCGAAAAAGTCTGACGAGAATTGCTTGTAGATGTTCTTGTCGTCCTCGACGCCGGTGACAGCTTGGTAGAGGCAAAGATAAATCTCGAAGGCTTTGTCAACCGTACGGTTGGCGATCTTCGTCATCGCTTGGCCGAAGGGCTTGAAGTCGTTGGTCTTGGTCTGGTCGGCGAGGATGTTGCGATCGACCAAGAATAGGATTCGCTTCTTCGCCCCGGCCTTCCATAAACGCCAGATTATCTGGAAAGCGGTGTACGTCTTGCCCGTGCCGGTGGCCATGACCAACAGGATGCGGTTGTTGCCACGGGCAATGGCTTCGACAGTGCGATTAATCGCGATGAGCTGGTAGTAGCGCGGCGATTTGCGAGAGCCGTCGTCGTAGTAGTCTTGCGTGGTAACGGCGACTTGTGGGGGCGTCAGCTTTTTGGACGCACAGTAGCGGGACCAGAGTTCGTCAGGCGAGGGGAACTGATTGAGAGGAATTTCCCGCGTCACCCCTCCACCGGTTGCGGTGCGGTCATGCTCGAGGAAGGCGTCGCCGTTGGAACTGTAGGCGAATGGCACATCCAGAATCTCGGCGTAGTCGAGTGCCTGTTGCATTCCAGCACCGACCGAATGCGTGTTGTCTTTTGCCTCGACGATGGCGATGGGCAGATTGGGTTTGTAGTAGAGAACGTAGTCTGCCTTCTTGGCCTCGCCACGCTGAACCCTCTTTCCACGCACGATGACGCGGCCCTTCGTGAAATAGGCTTCCTCGCGAACCTGGGTCATTAGATTCCAGCCAGCACCTCCGACCCCACAGATCGCTGGTGTGATGAACTTGGAGCGGATGTCTGTTTCGGAGAGCGATTTCTTGTTCATGTGAATGCCGCGTGGAACCTTCGACCCTCGAGAAATAGTACGCCGCGGAATTATGTGCAATCTGAAGTTGAAGCCAAGAATGCCGCGCGCGGAAAGTGGCGCCGGCATTCCACATCCTTCCTGGGACGCCGCAGTCGAAGTCTTGGTGGCATATCCACTCGATGGGCGCAGGCTTTGCGTGGCTGAACGACGGGGCGCCTGACCCTCGGGTGAAGCGGATTCCCGAGCCCCGGGGATCGAGGAGACAGAAGCGCGCGGCCCGGCCGATGGAGCTTTGACGGACTCGCGTGCAATCAGAAAATGCTCTTACATCCACCGTTACATCGCTAGGCCGGGCGCGCCAATAAGAGAAAAGCCCGCTACCTTTCTGATAGCGGGCCTTCCAGTAACCACGGGGGTTATCGTTTGGTGGCTCTTCACGGACTCGAACCGCGGACCTGTGGATTATGATTCCATCGCTCTAACCGACTGAGCTAAAGAGCCGAGCCTCGGATTATAGCCAGATCATCCGGCCTTCGGCAGCCTGGCGAGTTCTTCGCTGACCAGGCGCACGATCAGCCGGTCCAGCGTCTGCACCGAGTAGTTGCTCACCTCGTGCACCGTCTCGCGGCCCGGCCCGCTCCCCGGACGGTGGGCATCGCGGTAGGTCAGGAACACGAAGCGCCCCCCGGTGTACTGAGCCATCTGGCGGTGGATGTATTCCCCCTGCTTGTCGAGTCCGCTGGCGCCCACACTGAACAATTTGATGCCCTTGCCGAGCGCCGCCATCATGTCCTCGTCGTACTGCGGGCCGCCGTAGTCCAGGTGGGGCGGCGCATCGGCCAGCAGCACCACCATCCGGGTGGTGTCGTTGCCGCGCCAGCTGAGCCGGTGCACGGTCTCGTTCAAGGCCTCGGTCATTGCTTCGGGATAGTCCCCGCCGCCGTGGGCCTGGAGCGCGTCCAGCACGGACTGGAAGGCGCCGAGGTCGTTGGTGAAATCATGGCGGCGCACCAGGAACTCGTCGCCCCGATCGCGGTAGGCGACCAGGCCGAAGCAGGTGTCGGGCCGGCTCGGCAGCCGTGCCACCTCGGCGGCGATGCTGCGCACGCTGGCCCGGAGCTTGCCGATCTCGTCGCCCATGGAGCCCGTGGCGTCGATGAGGAAGACCAGGTCCAGGCGCGCGCGCTGCCCCGGCGGCGCCGCATCGAGCACCAGGTCGACCCCGCTCTTCTGGCCGCGGCGCAGGAAGGCGGTGCCCTGCCGCCCGTTCTTGCGCACGGCCACTTCGTAGACGGCGCTGCCGGAGGGGTCGAAGGCGTTGGGGTGCAGCCAGGCCTGGCCGCTCGCGTCGGTGCGTGCCCACATGGCGGCGCCGCTGGGCGCCTGGACCGCCACCTCGGCATCGGCCACGGGCACGCCGCGGGCGTTGCGCACCTGCAGCAGGTAACGTTCGCTCACGTCGCGCGGGCGATGGGTCACCTGGGTACGTTGCCGGAACTGCAGGTAGGCGCCGAAGTCGGCGTTGTCGTCCACCATGCCGGCGGTCACGATCTCCTGGACGGGGTGCTGGCGCTGGGTCGGCTGCGGGCTGGGCGCAGGCGGTGCGAAGCGCGGCGCCGCGTCGCTGTCGGCTGAAAGCGCCTCCTTGCCGGCGCCCGCGAGCGAGGGGCTGGCCGGCGCCGGCATCGCCGCCGGGGCCTCTGCCGAAGGCTCGCCCGGCGCGATCCGGCGAGCCCGCTCCTCGTGGGCCGACGACGAGCGGGCCGCGCCATGGCCGCCCGCGGCGTCGGTGTCGTCGCGCTGGCCGGCCAGGTGCCCGGGCGTCTCGGTGGTCTGGACCGCCCGCGCGCAGTGCGTGGCCGAGGGCGCCTCGAAGTTCGGCACCGTGCGCGCGATCGGAGCCGGCCAGGGAGGCGTGGGAAAGCGCGGCGGCTCGGGCTGCGGCGCCGGCGTCGGCCAGCGCGTGGGCCCGGGCGCGAACTCGGTGGCGCCCGTGCTGCAGCCGGCGAGCAGGAGCTGGCCGCACAGCAGCGCGGCCAGGGATCGCTGGCAGAGAAAGAAATGGCGGGGATTCATCAGCAGCTCCAGTGGGTGGTGGATGCAGCCTGATACGGCCGCCGGCCGCGAAGCGGGTTGACGCCGGGCTTTTTTTCGCGGCATCGCTAACCCCGGGCGGCGCCGTCCTCCGTAGAACGTGAGGTGAAAATCTGCCGATGCTTGCGCCACCCGCCGCGAACCCCGCGCTCCACGACACCTTGCCGGACGACCAACTGATGCTCGCCTACGTCGCCGGGGACACGACCGCCTTCGATGCCCTCTACGCACGCCACGAGAGCGCGCTGTTCCGCTTCGTGCGGCGGCTGCTGGGCCTGCGCCTCGCGGCCGAGGTCGAGGAGGTGTTCCAGGAGACTTGGATGCGCATCATCGCGGCGCGCGAGAGCTTCTCGCCCCAGGGCGCGAGCTGGCGCACCTGGGCTTTCACCATCGCCCACAACCTGGCGATGGACCGCCTGCGCCTGAGCGGCCGCGAGGTCGCTTTCTATGCCCACGACGAGGACGGCGACGGCCTCGAAGCCGCGCGCCTTTTCAGCCGCGGGCTGGTGGGCGGCGGGGCGGCCGCCGACGCGGCGCATCCCTCGGCCGAGGAGCTCGCCTTCTGGCGCGCCGCCGGCCGCCGCCTGCTCGCCTGTCTGGACGAACTGCCTGACGAGCAACGCTCGGCCTTCCTGCTGCACCACGAAGAGGGATTCACCGTCGAGTTGATGGCGAAGACGCTGGAGATCAATTTCGAGACGGTGCGCAGCCGCCTGCGCTACGGGCTCAAGAAGCTGCGGGCCTGCATGGACCGCTACCTGTCGGTGCTGGAGTTCCGGTCATGAGCGGCGCGATGGAAGGCAGCGAAGGCATGGACGACGACCTGTGCGACGACCGGCTGCGGCGTGCGCTCGCGCATGCGCCGGACCACGGCGCCATGCCGGACTGGCGCACCCGCAAGACCATCCTCGAGCAGGCGCACGAGGCGGTGGCCCCTTCGCTGCCGGCGGCGCCGTCGCGCCCGGCGCGCGCGTGGTGGCAGCGCCTGCTGGGCCTGGGCGGACCGGGCGGCGATGGGCGCATGCCCTGGAATGCCGCCTTCGCGACCGTGCTGATCGCGGTGCTGGTGACGGTGCTGTGGCAGCGCGAGCCGGTGCCCGGTGCGCGGCTCGATGGCGAGGCGCCGGCTGCAGCGCCCCCGGGGGCGGCTGCGGAATCGCCTTCCGCGCCTGCTGCAGCCGCTGCACCCGCGGCTCCGGTCGCCGAACCGCCCCCCGCGCCGGCGGCGGTGCCCGCCCCGTCGCCCCAGGCGAGCGAGCGGGTGCTGCCTTCGAGCGAGGACATACCGGGGACGCCCTTGCCCCCGCCGGCAGCAGCCTCCTCCGCGGCAGCCGGTGCTGCCGGCGCAGCCGCTTCACGCGACGCGTCGCCCGAGGGGCTGCGCCGGGAAACAGAGCGAAGCGCATCGACCCAGCGCTTCGCCGCGCCCTCCGCCCCGGCGCCCGGCGCGGCGCGCGACGCCGTCGAAGCGCAACGCCCGGCCGCTGCCGCACCGGCGGCTCCGGTGCCGCGCGCGGCGGAACCGGGCGAACTCCCCAGCTTCGCCGCGTTGTCGCAATGGAGCCGCATGACCATCACGCCGCGCGGCGGCACCGGACGCAGCCTGTCGCGGCGGGACGCGATGGAACTCAATGCGCTCATTGGCTCGGCTGCGCTGTCGGCGGTCGGTCCGCAGCCGCTGGCGGGCGCGGTCGAGTGGCGCGTCACGCTGGAGCGCGCCAACGGAGACGTGCTGGCCACATTCGAATTGGGCCGCAACCAGGTGCGCTGGCGCGAAGGGCAGAAGCCGGCGACCACCGGTGCGCCGTCGGCCGGCTCGCTGGCCGCCCTGCGCGCTGCCCTGCAGCAGGCGCTGGAGCCTCCGGCCCCGGCGCCGCCGCTGCGTTGGCGGCCCTCGCAGCCGCCCGCCGATCCGGCAGGCGAACCTGCCGCTGGACCGACTGCTCCGCCCGAGACGGCACCGCCGCGCTGAATCACTCGTGCCTGAAGGCCGCCTTGCGCTTGTTGACGAAGGCGTCCATGCCTTCCTTCTGGTCCGTGGTGGCGAACAGCGCGTGGAACAGGCGCCGCTCGAACATCACGCCGTCGGACAGGCCGCTTTCGAAGGCGCGGTTGACCGACTCCTTGGCCGCCATCACCGCCACCTGCGAGAAGTCGGCAATGATCAGCGCGGCGCCCAGTGCCTCGTCCATCAGCTTGTCGTAGGGCACGACGCGGCTGACCAGGCCCGAACGCTCGGCCTCGTTCGCATCCATCATGCGGCCGGTCAGCGCCATGTCCATGGCCTTGGCCTTGCCCACCGCGCGCGGCAGGCGCTGCGTGCCGCCGGCGCCGGGGATCACGCCGAGCTTGATCTCGGGCTGGCCGAACTTGGCGTTGTCTGCCGCGATGATGAAGTCGCACATCATCGCCAGCTCGCAGCCGCCGCCCAGCGCGAAGCCGCTCACCGCCGCGATCACCGGCTTGCGCACGCTGCGGATGGTTTCCCAGTTGCGCGTGATGTAGTCGCCCTTGTAGACATCGACGAAGCTGTAGCTCGCCATGGCGCCGATGTCTGCACCCGCCGCGAAGGCGCGCTCGCTGCCGGTGACGACGATGCATCCGATGGCAGGGTCGGCATCGAAGGCCTTGAGCGCGGCGCCCAGCTCGGTCATCAGCGCGTCGTTGAGCGCGTTCAGCGCCTTGGGCCGGTTCAGCGTCACGATGCCGACCTTGCCGGCTTCGGTGCGCACTTCGATGTTTTCGTAGCTCATGGAGGTCTCCTGGGAGTAAGAAGCGGGAATCGGAATGCGTTGCGCTGCTACTGCGGCGCCAGCCATTGCGCGAGCTTCGCGGCGTCCTGCACGGCGAGCCGCCAGGTGGTGACACCGCTGGGCAGCGTGAGCGGCAGGCGCAGAAGGCGCCGGTCGCGCGCGACCAGCGCGGTGATCTTCTTCAGCGGGCCGAGGTAGAGCGCCAGGTCCTCCAGCCGCGCGATGCGCCAGCCCTGCGCCGGGCGGCCCTTGTGCGCGCCCAGCTCGATGCCGATCCATTCGTCGTTGGCCGAGAAGCCGGCCTGCTCGGCCGCGCCGCCGCGCAGCACCATCTTGACCTGCACGCTGCCGTTGGCCTCGGCCACGCGCAGGCCCAGCTCCTGGGCGCGCTGGGCCGGGTCTTCGTTGGCGCTCACGCCGTGCCGGGCGAGCAGCTCGGCCAGCGGCAGTTCGTCGGTCGAATGCACCCAGCGCGCGATCTCGCCAGCGTAGGAGCGTCCGCCCACGGCTTCGAGGGCGGAAGCGAAGTCCGATTCGGCCACCGGGCCGCCGCCGCTCTTCGTCCACAGCAGCCGCATCACATCGTCCAGCGAGCCCGGGCCCTCGGCGCGCAGCGTCAGGTCGAAGCACAGCGCCACCAGCGCGCCCTTGGTGTAGTAGCTGATGGTGGTGTTGGCGGTCTGCTCGTCCTGCCGGTAGTACTTGACCCACGCATCGAAACTCGCCTGCGCCACCGACTGCACATGGCGCCCGGGCGCCTGCAGCACCTGGTTGGCGGTCTTGTTGACCAGCCGCAGGTAGCCCGCATCGTCGAGGCGTCCGGCGCGGCGCAGCAGCAGGTCGTCGTAATAGCTGGTGAAGCCCTCGAACAGCCACAGCAGCTGCGTGTAGTTCTCCTGCGCGTAGTCGTAGCGCTCGAACTCCGCCGGCCGCAGGCGCTTCACGTTCCAGGTATGGAAGTACTCGTGGCTGATCAGCCCGAGCAGCGTGGTGTAGCCCTCGCCCTGCTTCTGCACGCCGAGCTGCGGCAGGTCGCGCCGGGTGCAGATGAGGGCGGTGGAATGGCGGTGTTCCAATCCGCCGTAGCCATCGTCCACCGCGTTCAGCATGAAGACGTAGCGGTCGTGCGGCGGCTTCGTCCCGCCGCGCTTGCCGACTTTCGGGCCGTGCCAGAAGCGCATCTGGGTCTCGCAGATGGCCTGTGTGTCGGCGATCAGCCGCTCGCCGTCGAAGGAGGGCGGTGCGCCGGCGACGACGAAGCGGTGCGGCACGCCGCAGGCCTCGAACTCGGCGCTCCAGAAGGCGCCCATCTCCACCGGGCTGTCGGCGAGCTCGTCGTAGCCGTCGGCCAGGTAGTGGCCGAAGCCCTGGCGGTCGGTCTTGGTGGGCTTCAGTGCAGTGGCGCAGGACCAGCGAAGCTCGCCCGGGGCCAGCTTCGGTGCAACGATCTCGACCGCATGCGGCAGCTGTGCCTGCCCGTCCACGCGCAGGCACAGGCTGGTGCCGTTGAAGAAGCCGCGCGTCGCATCGAGCCAGGCGGTGCGCACCGAGTGGTCGTAGGCGCAGACGCGGTAGCGCAGCTCGAGAGGCTTGCCGGGGGTGCAGTCGATCTGCCAGGTGCACTTGTCGAGCTGGTGCACGGCCAGTGCGCGGCGGCCTTGCCGGGCCTCGAGGTCCTGCAGGTTCTTCGCGAACTCGCGCACCAGGTAGCTGCCGGGGATCCAGACCGGCAGTGCCACGCGCTGGCTGGCTTGAGGCTTCTCGATGCGCAGCAGGACGGCGAAGAGATGGGCGTGCCGGTCCGCGGACTCGATGCGGAAGTGGATGGCCGGGGCGACCATCAGTTGATCGCGGCCAGCTGCTTTTCGACCTGCGCTGCCGGAATGGCGCCCGGCGCACGTGAACCGTCGCCGAAGATCAGCGTGGGGGTGCCGCTGATGTTGTACTTCTGGCCGAACTCGCGGTTGCGCGTGAGCGCGGCCGCGTCGCACTCGGCCGTCTCGGGTGTGACGCCGCGCTGCATCCAGTCGGCCCAGGCCTTGGCCTTGTCCTTCGCGCACCAGATATTGCGCGACTTGGTCACCGAATCCGGCCCCAGAACGGGATACAGGAAGAGATGGATGGTGACGTTGTCGACCTTGGTCAGGTCGCGCTCGAACTGCTTGCAGTAACCGCAGTTCGGATCCTCGAAGACGGCCAGCTTGCGCTTGCCGTTGCCGCGCACGATCTTGATCGCATCCTTCACGGGCAACTTGTCGAAAGCGACCTCGCTGAGTTTCTCCACGCGCTCCTCGGTCAGGTTGCGCCGGGCCTTGACGTCGATCAGGTTGCCCTGCAGCAGGTAGTTGCCCTGCTCGTCGGTGTAGTAAATCTCGAAGCCGTTGATGCGCACTTCATAAAGGCCGGGCATCGGCGCCTTGCGGATCTCGTCGATCTTCGCGAACTGCGGAATGCGCGCGGCCAGGTTCTGGCGTATTTCGGCTTCGCCGGCCGTGGCGTTCAGGCTGAAGCCCAGGATCAGTGCGGCCAGCCATGCGGCAGCGAAAGGGGCGGATGCGGATTTCATGGTTGGTGGTGCTCGTGCGGATGTCAGGACAGACCCATGGCCTGCTTCGCGACCCAGTTCTTGATCAGGCGCGTGCGGTCGAAGCCGCGCATGCCCCAGTTGCGCAGGGCCGGGAGCGGGTCGGCGCTGTGCGCGAAAAGCTGCTGCAGGCTGTCGGTGGCCAGGCTCATCGACAGCACGTCGGCGCGGCGCGCGCGTTCGTATCGGCGCAACAGACGGGCATCGCCCACGCTGCGCCAGTAGTCGCGGTCCCTGATCACGCCGGCCAGTGCCGCAGCATCGGCCAGGCCCAGGTTCAGGCCCTGGCCCGCCAGCGGATGCACGGTGTGGGCGGCATCGCCGGCCAGGGCCCAGGCGTTGCCGTCGGGCAGGCGGCCGGTCCAGCGGTCGGCGATGGCGCGCTGCAGCGGCCACGCGGCGCGCTCGCTGGTCAGGCGCAGCCCGCCCAACGCGCCATGGCTGGCTTCGTGCAGGGCATGGTTGAACGCATCGGCATCGAGCGCCAGCAACTCGGGCGCGCGCAGCTGGTCGACCGACCAGACCAGCGCAAGCTGCTTGCCCGCCATCGGCAGCAAGGCGAAGACCTCGCCCCGGTCGTTGAACCACTGGCGCGCGGCACCGTCGTGGGGCTCGTCGGCGACCACGCGTGCCGCGATCGCATGTTGCGGGTAGCGCGTGACCTCGTAGCGCACGCCCAACTGCTCGCGCGTGGCGCTGATGCGGCCTTCGCAGACCACCGTCAGCGGCGCTGCCACCGGCTGGGCCACCACTTCGATGCGGGACTGGAAGCGCACTGCGTCGGCCAGTTGCTGCTCGAGCGCCGGCACGTCGACGATCCAGGCCAGGGCCTCGACCTTCTGGCGCGCCGCGTTGAACTGCACGCGGCCGCCCTCGTCGCCGTACACCAGCATCTCGCGCACCGGCGTGGCGTGGGCGGCTTCGGGCCAGCCGCGCAGCGATTCGAGCAGGGTCCGGGAGGCGGCATTGAGCGCATAGGCGCGCACGTCCTGGCGCTCGGGGGCGGCGGCCGGCGCCACCAGCGCCACGCGCACGCGTTCGCGTGCCAGCAGCAGCGCCAGCGCACGGCCGACGATGCCGGCGCCGCGAATGCAAACCTCGGGAGGAAGAGCCATCGCGGCATTGTAGGAGTGCGGGACAATCGCGCCCATCGCTCCGAGGACTTGCCAGTGACCGCTTCCGACGCCTTCGACCTTCAGGCCCGCATCGCCCGCCTCTTCGTCTATCCGATCAAGTCCTGCGCCGGCGTCGAGTTGCCCGAGGCCCTGCTGACCGAGACCGGCCTGGAGTTCGACCGCGCCTGGATGGTGGTCGACGAGCACCGCGAGTTCGTCACTCAGCGCGAGCTGCCCCGGATGGTGCTGATCCGTCCGCAGATGAAGTATTCCGAGTTGGTGCTGCGGGCCCCCGGCATGCTGGCCCTGCACATCGCCTTCGACAGAGTCGAGCAGCCGGTGCGGGTGCGCGTGTGGGACGACGAGGTGGCGGCCTACGACATGGGCGACATCGCGGCCCAGTGGTTCAGCGACTTCCTGTCCGAACCGGGCCGGCCGCGCCGGCTGCGCCTGGTGCGCTTCGACCCCGAGCACCGGCGGCTGTCGAGCATGAAGTGGACCGGCGGCGTCGAGGCCCTCAATCAGTTCGCCGACGGCTATCCGCTGCTGGTGGCCAGCGAGGGCTCGCTGGCCGAACTCAATGCGCGCCTGGCGGACGGCGGCCATGCGCCCGTCGGGATCGAGCGCTTCCGCCCGAACATCGTGCTGACCGGCATCGAGGCGCACGACGAGGACCGGCTGGAGGTGCTGCACGTGCGCACCGGTGAAGGCGAAGCCCGGCTTCAGCCGGTGAAGCCCTGTGCGCGCTGCCCCATTCCCGACATCGATCCCGCCACGGCCGCATCCAGCCCCGAGGTCGGCGACACGCTGCGCCACTACCGGGCTGATCCGCGCGTGGACGGCGCCATCACCTTCGGCATGAACTGCATCGTGCGCGAGGGCGTGGAGCATCTGCTCAAGGTCGGCCAGCCGGTGGCGGCGAACTACCGCTTCGATTGACCTGCCTGCGGCAGTGGCACTGCGGGCGGCCCCGGGAGCGCGGTGAGCCAGCGCCTAAAATCGCCGGCTTCCCAAGCATCCTGAGAAAGCCCCGCCATGAGTCTCCAGTGCGGCATCGTCGGCCTGCCCAACGTCGGCAAGTCCACTCTTTTCAACGCCCTGACCAAGGCAGGCATCGCCGCCGAGAACTACCCCTTCTGCACCATCGAGCCCAACGTCGGCGTGGTCGAGGTGCCCGATCCCCGCCTGGCCCAACTGGCCGACATCGTCAAGCCGGAGCGCGTCGTGCCGGCCATCGTGGAGTTCGTCGACATCGCCGGCCTGGTGGCCGGTGCCAGCAAGGGCGAGGGCCTGGGCAACCAGTTCCTCGCGCACATCCGCGAGACCGACGCCATCGTGAACGTGGTGCGCTGCTTCGAGGACGACAACGTGGTGCACGTGGCCGGCAAGGTCGACCCGATCTCCGACATCGAGGTGATCCAGACCGAGCTGTGCCTGGCCGACCTCGCCACCGTCGAAAAGGCGCTCGCGCGCCACACCAAGACCGCGCGCTCCGGCGACAAGGAGGCGATCAAGCTGGTGGCCCTGCTGGAGCGGTGCCAGGCCGCACTCAACGACAACAAACCGGTGCGCACGATCGAGTTCAGCAAGGAGGACAAGCCGCTGATGAAGCAGTTCTCGCTGATCACCGCCAAACCGGCCATGTTCGTCGGCAACGTGTCCGAGGACGGTTTCGAGAACAACCCCTTCCTCGATCGCCTGCGCGACTACGCGGCCGCGCAGGACGCGCCGGTGGTGGCCATCAGCGCCAAGATCGAGTCGGAGCTGGCCGACATGGACGAAGAAGACAAGAAGATGTTCCTCGCCGAGATCGGCCAGGAGGAGCCGGGCCTCAACCGCCTGATCCGCGCCGCCTATTCGCTGCTGGGCCTGCAGACCTACTTCACCGCCGGCGTGAAGGAGGTGCGGGCCTGGACCATCCACATCGGCGACACCGGCCCGCAGGCGGCCGGCGTCATCCACACCGATTTCGAGAAGGGCTACATCCGCGCGCAGACGATTTCATTCGCCGACTACATCGCCTACAAGGGCGAGCAGGGCGCGAAGGACGCCGGGAAAATGCGGGCGGAAGGAAAGGACTATGTGGTGAAGGATGGAGACGTGATGAACTTTCTGTTCAGCGCCTGAACATCACAGCCGTCTGCCTTTTGAGCAACCTCACGGTCGCCACGGGTCGCGGCCTCTCTCAGTTCGGCCAGATGTACAGCAGCGCGACTGTCATCGTGATGTAGCGCGCGAACTTGCCGATCGCCATGTAGATCACGCAAGGCCAGAAGGACAGCCGCAGCCAGCCGGCGACGGCGCACAGCGGATCGCCCACGACCGGCAGCCAGGCCAGCAGGCAGGCCTTGGGGCCCAGCCGCTCCAGCCAGGCCAGCACGCGCATGTGGTGCTTGGAATGAGAGTACTTGTCCGCCACCTGGTGCGCGGCGTAGCCCATCCACCAGTCGACGATGCCGCCCAGCGTGTTGCCGGCGGTCGCCACCATCACGGCCGGCCAGAACAATTCCGGATTGAGCTTGAGCAGGCCGAAGAGCGCCGGCTCCGAGCCGACCGGCAGCAGGGTGGCGGAAATGAATGCGACGATGAACAGCGTGCTGAGCCCGTACTGCGGGAGCGCGATGAGCGCGAGGAGGGAGTCGAGCCAGGCTTGCATGTGCGCCGCAGTATAGAAAGTCGCGCTGTTATTCGGGCTTGGCGTATACGCGATCCGTCCGTGGCCGGCTGTCGCGTAAAGTGCAAATCGTTGCAGCGGCGGCGTCGAGGCGCCGCTACAATCGTGCCTCATTTTTCAGCAGCACCCCCGGCGCGCTCGCCACTTTTCTCTCCATGACCCTGCAGATCGGCAACATCGTGCTGGAGAACCGCCTGTTCGTCGCGCCCATGGCGGGCGTCACCGACCGGCCCTTCCGCATGCTGTGCCGCGAACTCGGCGCCGGCTATGCCGTGAGCGAGATGGTGACTTCGCGCAAGGAACTGTGGAACTCGCTGAAGACATCGCGCCGTGCCAACCACGAAGGCGAGCCGGGCCCCATCGCAGTGCAGATTGCGGGCACCGATGCCGCCATGATGGCCGAGGCCGCGCAGTACAACATCGATCGCGGCGCCCAGGTCATCGACATCAACATGGGCTGTCCCGCCAAGAAGGTCTGCAACAAGTGGGCCGGCTCGGCACTGATGCGCGACGAGCCCCTGGCCCTGGAGATCGTCGAGGCCGTGGTTCGTGCTGCAACGCCGCATGGCGTGCCGGTCACGCTCAAGATGCGCACCGGCTGGAGCGCGGACCATCGCAACGCCGTCGCGCTGGCGCGGCGATTCGAGGACGCAGGTGTGCGCATGCTTACGGTGCATGGCCGCACGCGGGAGCAAGGCTACAAGGGCGAGGCAGAGTACGACACCATTGCCGCGGTCAAGTCGGCGGTGCGCGTGCCGGTGGTGGCCAACGGCGACATCGATTCGCCCGAGAAAGCAAGGCAGGTGCTCGCGCGCACTGGCGCCGACGCCCTGATGGTGGGTCGCGCTGCGCAGGGCCGCCCCTGGATTTTTCGCGAGATCGCGCACTACTTCACGACCGGCACCCATCTGGCGCCGCCGCTCGTGGCCGAGGTGCGGCGCCTGCTGCTCGATCACCTGCAGCAGCACTATGCGCTTTACGGCGAGTACAGCGGCGTGCGCAGCGCGCGCAAGCACATCGGCTGGTATGTGCGCGCGCTGCCGGGCGGCGATGCTTTCCGCGACAGCATGAACGCCATCGAGGAATGCGACGCGCAGTGGCGCGCTGTCGCTGAATTTTTCGATGGCCTGGCAGCGCGGATGGACCGCATCCCCGCGCATGCCGGCAGCGGCGCCGAGACGCCGAGCGACGAGCAGGCCGATGCGCTCGCCTGAGGAAGACCAAGAAAAGAAGAGAAGAGGGCCATGAGCAAGAAACATATCGAAGACTGCGTGCGAAGCAGTCTGGACAGCTACTTCCGCGATCTGCGGGGCACGGAGCCCGACGGCATGTACGACATGCTGGTGCGCGTGGTGGAGAAGCCCTTGCTCGACGTCGTCATGACGCGGGCCGAAGGCAACCAGTCGAGAGCGGCCCAATGGCTGGGCCTCAACCGCAACACGCTGCGCAAGAAACTGGTCGAGCACAAACTCCTGAAATAGAAGCAGCGGCTCTCGCCCCCCCGCTTCGCGCACGCGTGTCGCGCAGCCGACCCCTCACCAAGGGGCAACACCCGCGGCCCGGCAGACCGGGCACCGCGGTGTTCCTGGATTTCAAACTGACCCCAAGGCCAACATGGCACTCAACGCACTCATCTCCGTCTCCGACAAGACCGGCATCCTCGAATTCGCCCAAGCGCTGCACGGCCTGGGCATCCGCCTGCTGTCCACCGGCGGCACCGCCAAGCTCCTCGCCGATGCCGGCCTGCCCGTGACCGAGGTGGCCGAACTCACCGGTTTTCCCGAGATGCTGGATGGCCGGGTCAAGACTCTGCATCCCAAGGTGCACGGCGGCCTCCTGGCGCGGCGCGACGTGCCGGCGCACATGGCGGCGCTCGCGCAGCACGGCATCGACACCATCGACCTCCTGGTGGTCAACCTCTACCCCTTCGAGGCCACCGTGGCCAAGCCCGGGTGCACCCTGGAAGACGCGATCGAGAACATCGACATCGGCGGGCCCGCAATGGTCCGCAGCGCCGCCAAGAACTGGAAGGACGTCGGCGTGCTCACCGATGCCTCGCAGTACCCGCAGGCGCTGGCCGAGCTCCAGGCCGACGGCAAGCTGAGCCAGAAGACCAGGTTCGCCCTCTCGGTGGCCGCCTTCAACCGCATCAGCCAGTACGACGGTGCGATCAGCGACTACCTCTCAGCCCTGCAGGAGGACGGCACCCGAGCCCTGTTCCCCGCGCAGAGCAATGGGCGCTTCATCAAGCTGCAGGACCTGCGCTACGGCGAGAACCCGCACCAACAGGCCGCCTTCTACCGCGACCTCTATCCGGCCCCGGGCTCGCTGGTCAGCGCGAAGCAACTGCAGGGCAAGGAGCTCAGCTACAACAACATCGCCGATGCAGACGCGGCCTGGGAATGCGTGAAGAGCTTCGACACGCCGGCCTGCGTGATCGTCAAGCATGCCAACCCATGCGGCGTTGCCATCGGCAAGGATGCGCACGAAGCCTATGCCAAGGCCTTCAAGACCGATCCGACCTCGGCCTTCGGCGGCATCATCGCCTTCAACCGGCCGCTCGATCGCACCGCCGCCGAGGCCGTCTCCAAGCAGTTCGTGGAAGTGTTGATGGCGCCCGGCTATGCGCCGGATGCGCTGGAAGTCTTCAAGAGCAAGGTCAACGTGCGCATCCTGGAGATCGCATTGCCGCCCGGCGGGAAGACGGCCTGGGAGCAGGGGCGCAACCTGGTGGACGTCAAGCGCATCGGGTCCGGTCTGTTGATGCAGACGGCCGACAACCGCGAGCTTTCCATCGAAGAGCTGAAGGTGGTGAGCAAGAAGCAGCCGACGGCGCAGCAACTGCAGGACCTGCTGTTCGCCTGGAAGGTCGCAAAGTACGTCAAGAGCAATGCGATCGTGTTCTGCGCCGACGGCATGACCATGGGCGTCGGCGCCGGCCAGATGAGTCGCCTCGACTCGGCCCGCATCGCCAGCATCAAGGCCGAGCACGCCGGCCTGTCGCTGCAGGGCACGGCAGTGGCGAGCGATGCCTTCTTCCCCTTCCGCGATGGCCTGGATGTGGTGGTGGATGCCGGTGCCACCTGCGTGATCCAGCCGGGCGGCTCGATGCGCGATCAGGAGGTGATCGACGCGGCAGATGAGCGCGGCGTGGCGATGGTGTTTTCCGGCGTTCGCCATTTCCGGCATTGAAGCTCTCCCCCAGGCTACCCTCGCTGCGCGAGGTTCGCCAACCCCCTCACCGGGGGCGCGCCCGGCGGGCCGGCAAGGCCGGTTCCGCGGGTGCTCCCGAAGGGGCCGGCTACGCGGCCCTCTTCCGGATTCCAAGGCGCAGGGAACTCATTTTGGTGGCGCGGCCTTGCTGAAGATCTGGCGGGCCGCTTCGATGGTGGCCGCGATGTCTTCGTCGCTGTGGGCGGCGCTGACGAAGCCGGCTTCGTACAGCGCGGGTGCGATGTACACGCCGCGCTCGAGCAGGCCGTGGAACAGCATGTTGAAGCGGGCGCTGTCGGTCGTCATCACCTCGGCATAGTTCTGCGGCAATTCGTTCAAGAGGAAGAAGCCGAACATGCCGCCTTCGCTGTCGGCACTGAAGGGTTGCCCTTCGGCGGCCGCCGCGGCCTTCAGTCCCTCGACCAGCGACCGTGTTTTCTGCGACAGCGCTTCGTAGAAGCCGGGCTTGGCGATCTCCTTCAGCGTCGCGAGTCCGCAGGCCGTGGCCACCGGATTGCCCGACAGCGTGCCCGCCTGGTAGACCGGACCCAGCGGCGCGAGTTGCTCCATGATGGCGCGCGGCCCGCCGAACGCCGCCAGCGGCATGCCGCCGCCGATCACCTTGCCCAGGACCGTGAGGTCGGGCCGGATGCCCAGCACGCCCTGCGCACCGTGCAAGCCGACGCGGAAGCCGGTCATGACCTCGTCGAAGATCAGCAGCGCGCCGTGTTGCGTGCACAGCTCGCGGCAGCGCTTGGCGAAGTCGCTGCCCGCGCGCACGAAGTTCATGTTGCCGGCGATGGCCTCGATCATCAGGCCCGCGATCTCGTGGCCGTGCAGCGTGAAGGCTTCTTCCAATTGCGCGATGTTGTTGTACTCGAGCACCAGCGTGTGCTGCACCACCTCGGGCGGCACGCCGGCCGAGGTCGGGTTGCCGAAGGTGGCGAGGCCGGAGCCGGCCTTCACCAGCAGCGCATCGGCGTGCCCGTGGTAGCAGCCCTCGAACTTGATGATGTACTTGCGGTCCGTGGCGCCGCGCGCGAGGCGCAGCGCACTCATCGCGGCCTCGGTGCCCGAACTCACCAGGCGCACCATCTCCATCGAAGGCAGCAGTGCGAGGATGGCTTCCGCGAGTTCGATCTCGCGCTCGGTGGGTGCGCCGAAAGAGAAGCCGTCGGTCACGGCGCGCTGCACCGCCTCGACCACGGCGGGGTGGCCGTGGCCCAGGATCATGGGCCCCCAGGAGCCGATGTAGTCGATGTAGCGCTGGCCGGCCGCGTCCCAGAAGTAGGCGCCCTGGGCGCGTTGCACGAAACGCGGTGTGCCGCCCACGGCGCGAAAGGCCCGCACGGGCGAGTTGACGCCGCCGGGGATCACGGCACGGGCGCGCTCGAAGAGGATGTCGTTGGCGTTGTGGTCTGACATGGTGAAAAGCGCAGTCAATGGCGGGTGTCGTGAGGGGGCAGGGCGAGGTCGATCGTGGGGGACTCGCCTTCCGACACGGCTTCGTCTTCTTCTTCCGGTTGCGCCCAGAACAGGCGATCGGGCAGCACATGCCCCATGCCGGGACGGAAGCCCGCGTCGAGGCAGCGGTCCATGTAGCTCAGCGCCTCGGTGGTGGCGGCAGCCAGGTCGCTGCCGCTGGCCAGCAGCGCGGCCAGGGCGCCCGAGAGCGTGTCGCCGGCGCCTGCGAAGACGGCATCGAGCCGCTCGTACTTCTCGCTGGCGAGCACCGTCTGCGGAGACGCCAGCACGTTGTCGATGAACTGGTCCGGCGACACCATGCCGGTCACGAGCGTGTAGGGCACGCCGAACTCGCTGGCGGCGCGGGCGATGTCGCGCGGGCCGGGTGGACGCTCGCCGGCCCAGTCGGGCAGCAGCCAGCGCCACAGCGTACTGTGGTTGCCCACCAGCACCGTCGTCTGCGGCAGCACCAGGTCGCGGAAGGCATCGAGGTACGCCTCGATCTGGGTGTCTTCCCACCACGAGAGGTTGGGCATGTAGGCGACCACGGGGACGTCGGGGTAGTCGGTCGCCGTCTCGGCCACGGTGCTGAGGTTCTCCGGCGTTCCGACGAAGCCCACCTTGATCAACTGCACCTCCACGTCTTCCAGGATGGTGCGCGCCTGTTCGGCGACGGCGTCCTCATCGAAGGGAAAGTGATCGAAGATCTCGGCGGTGTCGCGTGCATAGGCGCCGGTCACCACGGGCAGCATGTGTGCCCCGACCGAGGCCATGGCGACCGCATCGCAGGCCAGGCCGCCCGCACCGCTGGGATCGCTTGCGTTGAAGACCAGCACGCAGGGTGGATTGGCACTTTGGTCTGCGCTGTCTTCCTCGGTGGTCGGGTCGTTAAGATCGCTCACTTTGTGGTCTTGCTCCGGTGGTAATAAGTAAGTTGTCATGCGCGCGCAAGGCCCGTCCGTTGGTGGCGTATCTGAGACGCTTCTCACGCGTTTCGCAGATACGTTTAGATACGATCGTTGCATTTGATGAACAGGGACTTTAAGCTGCGATGAACACGAAAACCTGGATGTGCCTGATTTGCGGGTGGATCTACGACGAAGCGGTGGGCGTGCCTGAAGATGGTATTGCGGCCGGCACGGCGTGGGCGGATGTTCCGATGAATTGGACCTGCCCCGAATGCGGAGCACGCAAGGAAGACTTCGAGATGGTTGAAATCTGAAGCATGGCACAGGGCCGTGCTTCTGGCGCCCCGGTCGGGGCGCTTCGGTCTTAGAGTGTCATAAAGGAGCGGCGCGAATGAGCTCGAATGGATCCGGTTACAAAGTGCTCGTCATCGATGACAGCAACACCATTCGGCGCAGCGCCGAGATCTTTCTCAAGCAGGGAGGGCATGAAGTGCTGCTTGCCGAGGACGGCTTCGACGCGCTGTCCAAGGTCAACGACCACAAGCCGCATCTGATCTTCTGTGACATCCTGATGCCGCGACTCGACGGCTACCAGACCTGCGCCATCATCAAGCGCAACGCCCACTTCTCCAAGGTCCCCGTGGTTATGCTGTCCTCGAAGGACGGCGTGTTCGACAAGGCGCGCGGCCGCATGGTCGGCTCCCAGGACTATCTCACCAAGCCTTTCACCAAAGACCAGCTGCTGCAGGCAGTGCAGCAGTTCGGCACCGTTTCGCAGGAAGTGCAGTAAATGGCTATACGCAAAGTTCTCGTGGTTGATGACTCCAAGACGGAGTTGCTTTTCCTGACCGATCTGCTCCAGAAAAACGGCTTTTCGGTGAAAACGGCCGAGAACGCCGACGACGCCATGCGGCGCCTCGAGGAGGAGCAGCCCGACCTGATCCTCATGGACGTCGTGATGCCGGGCCAGAACGGCTTCCAGCTCACGCGCGCGATCGCACGCAATCCGCAGTACGCGTCGGTACCGATCATCATGTGCACCAGCAAGAACCAGGAAACGGACCGGCTCTGGGGCATGCGGCAAGGCGCCCGCGACTACATCGTCAAGCCGGTCAATCCTGCCGAGCTGATCGCCAAGATCAGTGCGCTGGCCTGATCGTTTCGCTCCTTCTACATGGCCAACCGCGACGCTCTGCGCGCTTTCCAGTCCCGGCTTGCCAGTCGCCTGCAAGCGGCGCGCACCTCGGGCGTGTCCGCTTCCTGGCTCGCCGTGGAGGCGGGCGAGGCGAAGTACCTGTTTCCACTTGGCCATGCCGGCGAAATATTCCCCTGGACCCCGCCGCAGCCGGTGCCTTATGTGCAGCCGTGGTTCCTCGGCGTCGCCAACCTGCGTGGCGGCGTGTACGGCATCGTGCAGCTCTCCACTTTCGCGACGGGCCAGACGGCGCCGCCGACCAGCGACGCTGCGCGGGCGCAGTCGCGTCTGGTGGCGCTCAACGAAATGCTGGAAGTCAACTGCGCCCTGCTGATCGACCGGCTGGTCGGCCTGCGTGGCGTGGAGGCTTTCACCGCATCGCAGGCGCCGGAGGACGGCGCACCCGCCTGGCGAGGGCATGCCTACACGGATGCCGCCGGCGCGCGCTGGCAGGAGATCAACCTGCAGGCGCTCTCTCAGCAGCCGCAATTTTTGAGCATCGGGGCCTGAGCGTAATGCCGGGCAACGAACACTACCTGAAGGACCGACCGTGAGCTCGATCGCCGACAAGTTCAAGAAATTCCTGCCCGTGGGTGGTGACGCCGGCGCGGGGCGCGTGGACAGCGGGTCGACCCTGTCGCTGGATGGCGCCGAAACCGTGCAGCCCGACGAAGAGAAGACGGTGCGCATCCGGCGCGATGCGCCTTCCGACCGTCCGCCCGAATCCGTGGTGCTTGCAATGGACGCCGCGAACGATCAGGCTCCGGTCGTGACCCCTTCCGTCGCCGCCGACAATGATCCCGTGCTTTCCGAGGCGCCTGGCGCCGCGCCGGCGGCGCCAGCGGCGGGGGGCGGTTCGCTGCGCTCCAGTCCGGCGCGCCAGCAGCGTGTGCTGGCCATCTTGCTGGGCGTGGTGGTGCTGCTGCTGCTGCTGGTGGCCGGCTCCGCCATCCTGCGCGCCGAACGCCTGGCACAGCAGGTGGCAGCCACCGGCCAATCGCTGATGCAATCGCAGCGACTGGCCAAGTCGGTGTCGCAGGCCCTGGTGGGCCACGTGCCCGCCTTCACGGAAGTCAGGGAAGCGTCCGACGACCTCACGCGCCGCGTGCAGGGCCTGGCCAACGGCGACGACGCTCTCAAGCTGGAACGTGTCGGCAACCAGTACGAGGCCGAACTCGCCAAGATCACGCCGCTGGTCGAGCGCGCCGACAAGAGCGCCAAGGCCGTGCTGGCGCAGCAGAAGATCCTGACCCAGGTCGGCACAGCGCTGCGCGACATCAACCGCCAGTCCTCGGACCTGCTCGAAATGACCGAGACCGTGGCCTCGCTCAAGATGCAGCAGAACGCCTCGCTGCCCGAGATCTCGGCCGCCGGCCAGCTGGTGATGCTGACGCAGCGCATCGGCAAGTCCGCCAACGAATTCCTTACCGTCGAAGGCGTGAGCCCCGATGCTGTGTTCCTCTTGGGCAAGGACCTGAACACCTTCCAGGAAGTCACGCGCGGCCTGCTCGAGGGCAACGCCCAGCAGCGTCTGCCGGGCACACGCGACGCGCAGACCCGCCAGCAGCTCGAAGCCATCCTCAAGACCTACGAGCAGACCCGCACGCAGGCCGGCGCCATCCTGGGCAACTTGCAGGGCCTGGTGGCCGCGCGCGAGGCGCAGGCCGCGATCCTGGCCGATAGCGAGCCGCTTCGGACCGCGCTCGGCGACCTGCAGGAAAAGCTGTCCGCCCGCACCGGCCTTGGCGCCGGCACGGTCGTGATGCTCTTCGTGCTGTCGCTGGCTGCCTTGGCGCTGGCCGGTGCCATCGGCTTCGTGCAGGTGCGTGAAGGCCGCGAGCGTGCCTTGGCCGCCGAGCGCGAGCGGCTGGCCGCCGAGCGCGCCAGCGAGGACGCGAGCCGTGTCAATGCCGCCAACCAGGCCGCCATCTTGCGACTGATGAACGAACTGCAGACGGTGGCGGAAGGCGACCTCACCCAGGAAGCCACCGTGACGGAAGACATCACGGGCGCCATCGCCGACTCGGTGAACTACACCGTGGAAGAACTGCGCCTGCTGGTGGGCAACGTCCAGAACACGGCGACGCGGGTCGCGCAGACCACCTCGCAGGTGGAAAGCACCTCGACCGAGCTGCTGGCGGCCTCGACCGAGCAGCTGCGCGAGATCCGCGAAACCGGCCAATCGGTGCTGACGATGGCCGAGCGAATCAACGGTGTGTCCTCGCAGGCGCAGGAGTCCGCCATGGTCGCCCGCCAGTCGCTGCAGGCGGCGTCTTCGGGCCTGCAGGCGGTGCAGAACGCGATCGGCGGCATGAACGCGATTCGCGACCAGATCCAGGAAACCTCCAAGCGGATCAAGCGCCTCGGCGAATCGTCCCAGGAGATCGGCGAAATCACGGAGCTGATCTCGGACATCACGGAGCAGACCAACGTCCTGGCGCTGAACGCCGCCATCCAGGCGGCCTCCGCGGGTGAAGCCGGCCGAGGCTTCTCGGTCGTGGCGGAAGAAGTGCAGCGGCTGGCCGAACGCTCCGCGGACGCCACGCGCCAGATCTCGGCGCTGGTGAAGGCCATTCAGACTGACACGCAGGATGCAGTCGGCGCCATGGAGCGTTCCACCCAGGGCGTGGTCGAGGGGGCCAAGCTCTCCGACAACGCCGGTACGGCGCTGTCCGAGATCGACCGCGTCTCGCGCCGCCTCGCCGAGCTGATCGAGCAGATCTCGCAGTCCGCCTCGCGCGAAGCCGATTCCGCCAACGTGGTGGCTGCGAACATCCAGCACATCTTCGCGGTGACGGAACAGACCGGCGAAGGCACGCGCACCACCGCCCAGCAGGTTCGCGAGCTCTCGCACATGGCCGAGGAACTGCGCCAATCGGTGGCGCGTTTCAAGATCGCCTGAACCCCTGACGGACTGCACCCGCCGTGTCGACCCAAAGCCCTGCCGCCGCCCCCCGAGCCGGTCACGCGACTGCGCATGAAGATCTCGGGCCGCTGGCCTGGGTGCTCGGTGAAATCCAGAAGTCATTCGACAACGCGAGCAAGACACTCAAGCGTTTCGCGCGCGAGTCCGGCGGCGGCGAAACCGATACCGCGCCTCTGCGCCTAGCCCGGCAGCAACTGCACCAGGCGGTGGGTGCGCTGCAGATGGTGGGCCATTCGGCGCCTGCGCTGGTGCTGGGTGCGATGGAGTTCGCCGTGCAGAGCTTCGTCGCCGAGCCGGCGCGTTGCACCGATGCGGCCGCGCACAAGATCGACCGGGCGGGGTTCGCAGTCACCGACTTCCTCAACGCCTTGCTGGCGGGCAAGACCGTGTCCCCGGTGGCGCTCTTCCCGCAATACCGCGACGTCCTCGAACTGGTGGGCAACGAGCGTGTTCATCCGGCCGATCTCTGGGACGTGAACTGGCGCTGGGCCGAGATCAAGCCCTCGCCCACCCAGACCGCAATGGTCTACGACCCGGCGGTGCGCTCCAAGCTCGACCGCGAGGTGCTCAAGATCGTCAAGAACGGCGACGATCATGCCGCGCGGCGCTTGCAGGCCCTGTGCCTGAGCCTCGGTCGGGGCGCTTCGGTCCCGCGCGTGGCCAGCTTCTGGACGCTCGCGGCTGGCTTCTTCGAGGCGCTGGCGCTGGCGCTGATCCCCGCCGATGCGCACGTCAAGCGGGCCGCCTCGCGGGTGCTGCTTCAGTACGCCACGCTGGCGCGCGGTGACAACACCGTCTCCGACCGGCTGGGCCAGGACCTCCTGTTTTTCTGTGCGCAAGCCGTGCCCGGCCCGCGCGACGAGGCCGCCACCCTGCGCGCAGTGCGGGCGGCCTGGGGCGTGACCAACGAGCAGAAGGTCGACTACACGATCGAGCAATTCGGGCGCTTCGACCCGCAAGTGCTCGCGCAGGCGCGCAAGCGCATCGAGACTGCCAAGGAGATGTGGTCGGCCCTGTCGGGTGGCGATGTCTCGCGCACGCGCCAGGTGGCCGACACCTTCGCCCAACTCGGCGAATCGCTGCAGAAGCTGCATCCGCCCAGCCTGCCGATGGCGCAGGCGCTGAACAACGCCGTCGATGCCTCGGTACGCTCGGGCCGTTCGCCGGGCACCGAGCTGGCGATGGAAGTCGCGACCTCCATCCTCTACCTTGAAGCCGCGTTCGATGACCTCGATCCCCATGATCGGCAGTTGACCGCCCGCACCGTCCAGTTGGCCGGCCGCATCGAACGCGCGCGCGACGGCGGCCGCTCGGAGCCGCTGGAACCCTGGATGGAGGAGCTCTACCGCCGCGTGAGCGACCGCCAGACCATGGGCACCGTGGTCGGCGAGTTGCGCAGCCATCTGAGCGAACTCGAGAAGTCGCTCGACCAGTTCTTCCGCCGGCCCGCCGAGAAGCCCCTGCTGCGCGCGGTCCCCACGCAACTGCTGCAGATGAAGGGCGTCTTCTCCGTACTCGGCCTCGACCAGGCCGCGCAGACGGTGCAGCGCATGCGGGACAACGTCGATCGCCTGATCGCCGAAGCCCCGTCTGCCACCGACGTGAAGGACTTCGATGCGCTCGGCAACAACCTGGGCGCGCTGGGCTTCCTGATCGACATGCTGAGCTACCAGCCGGCGTTGGCCAAGCGACTGTTCGTGTTCGACGCCGAGGCCGGTGAGCTCAAGCCCTTGATGGGCCGCCAGGCCGCCGACGCGGCTGCCCCCGACGCGGCGGTTCCCTCGGCTTCCTTTGCCGTAGCCTCGGGGCCGGTCTCTGTCACCGAGACGGTGCTCAGCGTCGAGGAGGTCGATGCCCAGATCGCGGCCAAGCTCGCCGCGCTCGCGACGCCCGCGCGCAAGGCCCCGCCGCCGCCCATCGAGGAAGTCAGCCGTCCGACCGCGAGCTGGACTGCCAAGATCACCGGCCCCGCCCCGCTGGAGGCGCTGCCGGACACCGAGGTGCGCGAACTGGAGGAAGACGACCTCCAGAACATCTTCCTGGACGAAGCCCGCGAAGTGCTGCACAACGGCCTGGCGGCCGTCTCGGTGCTGGGTGCGCGCCCGGACGACAACGGCGAGCTGACCGTGCTACGCCGCGCCTTTCACACGCTCAAGGGCAGCTCGCGCATGGTGGGGCTGATGGACTTCGGCGAGGCGGCCTGGTCCTTCGAGCAGGTACTCAACACCTGGCTGGCCGACCAGCGCCCCGCGACGCCGGAACTGCTGGCCGGCACGCGCCGCGCGCTCACCGATTTCGCCAAGTGGGTCGAAGCCATCGCCGGCAACGAGCCGCACGGTTGGCAGTCCGCGCCTTTCCGCGCCGTGGCGGAAGCGCTGCGTACCGGCGAGCCGATCGCGCCGCCGGCGCCTGTAGCCGATGCCGATGCGCTGGTGGCGGCGGCGCGCCACATCGCGGCCGAGGAAACCATGGCCGAGGCCGTGGCCGAACCCGAAGCTGTGGCGGTGCCCGAGCCCCAGCCCTTGCCGCTGCCGGACCTGCCCGACCTCGAACTGGGGCCTCTTTCCTTCGATTTGCCGGAAGCGGCAGCGTCCACGGCAACCCCGCCGGAGGAGCCGCTCCAGGCCCCTGCGGTGGCCGAGCCTGCCGCCGGCGACGACGAATTCGCCATCACCGATTTCCTCGATTTCGAGGGCCGACCCAGCCCGCAGGTGGAAGAGCCGGTCCTGCCCGCCGAACTGGAGGAGGTGGACTTCCTCGAGACGGCCCACGTGTCGATCGAAGCTCCGCTCGCCCTGCCGACCGCGGAGCCCGATCTCGACGCGCTGCCCTCGCCCTTGCTGAGAGCCGAGTCGCAGGACGAGCCCGAGATCGCCGACGCACTGCCCGAGCTGTCGTTGGAGCTGCGCCTGGAGCCGGCACAGGAGCCGGTATCGGCGCCAACGCCAGAACCCCAGGCCGTCGCCGGGGAGCCGCCCGCCCAGCAGGCGCCGCCGCCCGAGGACGAGCTCGCCATGCCTGCCGGGCGGGTCGCGGAGTTCACACCGGCGCAGGCGTTTGCCGAACCGGGTTCCGAGCCTGTTCCCGCGTCCGCCGAGGCCTCCCCGGAGCCCTTCGCCGCAGCACCTGTCGAGCGCCCAGCCGCGCCCGGCGCCGACGACCAGGTCAAGGTGATCGGCTCGCTGCGGATCGGCATCGCGCTCTACAACGTCTACCTGGTCGAAGCCGACGAATGGTCGCGGCAGCTCGCCCACGAAGTCGGCGAATGGGCGCTCGAGTCGCACCAGCGCGTGCCGGAATCGGCCATCAACCTGGCCCACTCGCTGGCCGGCAGCTCTGCGACGATCGGTTTCCAGGGCTTGTCGGACATGGCCCGTTCCTTCGAGGCCGCGCTGCAGCACTTGTACATGCAGGGCCGTGGCACGCCGGCGCAGGGCGCGGTGCTGGTGGCCGCGGCCGAGGAGGTGCGGCGCCTGCTGCACCAGTTCGCGGCCGGCTTCCTCAAGGAACCCTCCTTCGCGACGCTGCAGGCGCTGCGCGAAGTTGCGGAATCGCCGATGCCCGCCGAGGCGGTGGGCGAGGCAGCCGCGGCGCCGCCACCGCGCTTCGGTGGCGCCGACGTCGCCCTGGACGAGAGCGACGACGCGGTCGACGTGGCCGATGCCGTCGATGTCGACCTGTTCCCGGTCTTCGAGGAAGAGGCCGCCGAACTGCTGCCCCAGCTCAGCGCCGCGCTGCGCGCGTGGTCGCAGCGCCTGGATGACCCGGCGCCGCGTGCCTCCGCCCTGCGCACCCTGCACACCCTCAAGGGCAGTGCCCGCCTGGCCGGCGCCATGCGTCTGGGCGAGCGTGCGCACCGCATGGAATCCGAGATCGAAGCGATCGCCACGCCGGGTGCGGACCGGGCCGCTGTCGACCACCTTCTGACGCGCTTCGATGCGCTGCAGGCCAGCTTCGACGCACTGCGTGTGGCCGACGATGCGTTGCAGGCCGAGCTGGCACAGCGTGCGGTCGCTCCTGCTCCCGTCCCGGCACCTGTCTCTGCGCCTGTGCCCGCGCCCGTCTCCGCGCCTGCATCGGAGGCTGGTGCGGAGTCGCTCGCCGAAGAAGCACCCGTTGTCCAGGCAACGGCGGGCGCCGGGGACGCTTCCACCTCTCTCACGGACGGTGAGACGCCGCCGCGCCCCGTCGTTGCGCTGCCGTCTCCCTCTGCGCTCACACCCCTGCGTCCGATCGCCAGTCAGGCGGTGCGTATCCGCACCCACCTCCTCGATCGCCTGGTGGCCCAGGCGGGCGAGGTCATGATCACGCGCTCGCGGCTGGAGGCCGAGCTCAGCCAGCTGCGCAGCTCGCTGCACGACCTCACCGGCAACCTGGACCGCCTGCGCCAGCAGTTGCGCGACATCGAAGTGCAGGCCGAGAGCCAGATGCAGTCGCGCCTGGCCCAGGCCAAGGATTCGGCGCAGTCCTTCGATCCGCTCGAATTCGACCGCTTCACCCGCGTGCAGGAACTCACCCGCATGATGGCGGAGTCCGTCAACGACGTGGCGACGGTACAGCGCACGCTGCAGAAGACCGTGCAGGCCACCGAGGACGACCTGAGCGCCCAGGCGCGCCAGACACGCGAACTCCAGCGCGGCCTGCTGCGCACGCGCATGGTGGAGTTCGAGGGCATTTCCGAGCGCCTCTACCGTGTCGTGCGCCAGGCCTCCAAGGACACCGGCAAGCAGGTCCGCCTGGACATCGTCGGCGGCACCATCGAAATGGACCGCGGCGTGCTGGACCGCATGACGCCCGCCTTCGAGCACCTGCTGCGCAACTGCGTGGCGCACGGTATCGAGGACGTGCAGGCGCGCGAGAAAGCCGGCAAGGACGCCACCGGCCTGATCGCGATCGAACTGCACCACGAGGGCAACGACGTCTCGGTCGGCTTCCGCGACGACGGCGCCGGACTCAACCATGCGCGCATCGTCGAGCGGGCGCGTTCGCTCGGCCTGATCGCCGCCGATCAGCAATTGAGCGAGGCCGAGGCCGCGGACCTGATCTTCACGCCCGGCTTCTCCACGGCAGAGCAGGTCTCGGAGCTTGCAGGCCGCGGGATCGGCATGGACGTCGTGCGCGCGCAAGTGGCCGCCCTCGGTGGCCGCATCGAGACGCGGAGCAAGCCTGGCGAGGGCGCCGAGTTCAAGCTCGTGCTCCCGCTGACCACCGCCGTCACGCACGTGGTCATGCTGCGTGCCGGGGGGGCCTCCGTGGGCGTTCCCTCCAACTTGGTGGAACTGGTGCAGCGTGCCAGCGCGTCGGAACTCGAGGCGGCCTACCGGAACGAGCGCTATTCCTTCGGCGGTGAGCAGGTCCCCTTCTTCTGGGCCGGTGCGCTGCTGCAGTCGTCGGCGCGCAGTCAAAGCGGTGCGAGCAAGACCAACACGGTCGTGATCGTGCGAAGCGCAGCCCAGCGCGTGGCCCTGCATGTGGACGAAGTGCTCGGCAACCAGGAAGTCGTGGTCAAGAACCTCGGGCCGCAGCTGTCGCGGCTGCCGGGCATGGCGGGCATCTCGGTGCTGGCGTCCGGCGCGGTGGCGCTGATCTACAACCCGGTCGCGCTGGCGGCTGTGCACGGCGAGGAAGCGCGCCGACTGCAGTCCGGCACCGTGGAGGCGACGGTCGCCGCGCGCGGCAGCGACACGCCGCCCGTGCAGGCGCCGCCGCAGGTGCCCTTGGTCCTGGTGGTCGACGATTCGATCACCGTGCGCCGGGTCACCCAGCGCCTGCTGCAGCGCGAGGGTTACCGGGTCGCGCTGGCGGCCGACGGCCTGCAGGCGCTGGAGCGGTTGCAACAGGAGCGTCCGGCCGTGGTGCTGTCCGACATCGAGATGCCGCGCATGGACGGCTTCGACCTGGCGCGCAACATCCGCGCCGACGCTGCACTGGCGGCCCTGCCGATCATCATGATCACCTCGCGCATCGCCGAAAAGCACCACGACCATGCGCGCGCGCTGGGCGTCAATCATTACCTCGGCAAGCCCTATTCCGAGGACGAGCTGCTGCGCCTGGTGCGGCACTACGCCGGCGCCGAGGCCCCGCAGGCCCTGGCCGCCTGAGGGCCTGCGGGCGCATCGCATCCCAGCGCCTTCGCCGCGGCCGAAGCCCCTTCGGGTCGGCCGGGCGAGGCGTCACGCCCGGCGCTTCTTCCCCCGCACCGGCTCGCGCGCCGGCTCACGCACGACCGCATAACGGTGCAGGGTGTGCTCCCGCGCCTCGGCGTGGTCGACGATGGGTGCGGGATAGTTGTCGCCCAGCCGCAAGCCTGCTGCCTCCAGCTCCACCGGCGTTGCCGTCCAGGGTGCATGGATGCTCGTGTTCGACAGCCTGGAAAGCTGCGGCAGGTAGCGGCGAATGAACTTTCCCTCCGGGTCGAAACGCTCGCTCTGCGTGACCGGATTGAAGATCCGGAAGAAGGGCTGCGCGTCGCAGCCGCTGGAACTCGCCCACTGCCAGTTGCCGTTGTTCGACGATAGCTCGAAGTCGTTGAGATGCTGCGCGAAGTAGCGCTCGCCGCGCCGCCAATCCAGCCCCAGGTCCTTGCAGAGAAAGCTGGCCACCACCATGCGCAGGCGGTTGTGCATGTAGCCGCTCTGGTTGATCTGGGCCATCGCCGCATCCACCAGCGGGTAGCCGGTGCGTCCTGCGCACCAGGCCTCGAAGAGCATGTCGGCATGCTTGCCATGGTGCCATTGGATGCGGTCGTACTCGGGCCGGTAGCTCTTCCCCTCTGCGACCTGTGGGTGGTGAGCCAGGACCTGGAAGAAGAAGTCGCGCCAGATCAGTTCACTCAGCCAGGTGGAAGCACCTTCGTCGCCCTGCAGCGCAAGCTGGTGGGCGACCCCTGCCACCTGCCGCACCGAGACCGTGCCGAAGCGCAGATGCACCCCGAGATAGCTGGGCCCGCGCACGGCAGGGTAGTTGCGTGTCTGCTCGTAGCGGTCGATGCGCTGGAAGAAATCCTCGAAGAGGGCGCTGCCGCCCTGGCTGCCGGTCGGGATCTCCAGTTCGGCCAGGTTGCTCTTCTCGAAGCCGATGTCGGCCAGCGCCGGCACCGGAGAAACGTGATCGGCAGGAGGCGGCGCCAGGGCATCGGCATGGCTGCGGACCGGGTAGGCCTTCAGGTAGAAGGAGTCCACCTTGGCGAGCCAGGCGCGGCGGTAGGCGCTGTAGACGGTGTAGGGCTGTCCGGTCTTCGTCAGCAGCTCCTCGCGGTCGAAGATGCTGTGGTCCTTGTAGGTGTGGAAGCTGATGCCGCCGTTGGCCAGCGCACCGAGCACCTGCGCATCGCGCGCCAGCGCCTGGGGCTCGTCGTCCCGATTGGCGAACACGGCTTGCACTTCCAAGGCGCGGGCGAGCGGGGCGATTTCATCCTGCGCCACTGCGTGCCGCAGGATCAGGCCACCGCCCAGGGCGCGCAGCTCGGCCTGGAGCTCGACCAGCGACTCGCGGATGAATTCCACGCGCCGGTCCGTTCGCGGCAGTTCGTCGAGGATCGCCCGGTCGAAGACGAAGACGCACACCACCTGTCGGCAGGCGCGCAGGGCGTGGTAGAGCGCTGCATTGTCGTCCACCCGCAGATCGCGGCGGAACCACATCAGGCCCTTGGGGTAGGTCTTGTCGACGGCCAGTAAAATCGGCGGCATGGCTTCCGATTCTGCCCCGATGAACCTCACGCATCATTTCCTGATTGCGATGCCGGGGCTGACGGACAAGGCATTCAGCCGCAGCGTGGTCTACCTCTGCGAGCACAGCGAGCGCGGCGCGCTCGGGCTGGTGATCAACAAGCCCAGCGACATCAACCTCGGCGTGCTGTTCGAAAAGATCGAACTGCGCCTCGCGCGTCCCGAACTCGGAAGCGCGCCGGTTTTCCAGGGCGGCCCCGTCCAGACCGAGCGCGGCTTCGTCCTCCACGAGCCGGTGTTCGGCGAAGGCGAGAAGCCCAACGAGTCGGTCTATGCCTCGACCATGACCATCCCCGGCGGCCTCGAGATGACCACCTCCAAGGACGTGCTGGAGGCCCTGGCCACCGGCGCCGGCCCGCGCAAGGTGCTGGTCTCGCTGGGCTATGCCGCCTGGGGCGAGGGCCAGCTCGAATCCGAGCTGGCCGAGAACAGCTGGCTCACCGTGGGCGCAGACCCTGCCGTGATCTTCGACACCCCCATCGAGCAGCGCTACGACAAGGCGCTGTCGCTGCTGGGCCTGCAGGCCTGGACCCTGTCGCCTGAGGCCGGGCATGCATGAGGTTTGAGGCAATGCCTGACAGCGCTGCCCCGCCTGCTTGCGTCCCCTCCCATTTCCAAAGCTTCCTGGCCTTCGACTTCGGCCAGAAGCGCACCGGTGTGGCCAGTGGCACCCGGCTCTTGCGCAGCGCGACGCCGCAGCCCACCATCCGGGCCGAGGGCGACGCGCGTTTCGCGCAGATCCAGGCCCGCATCCGCGAGTGGCAGCCCGATGCGCTGGTGGTGGGCGTGCCCTACCACCCCGACGGCGCGGCGCACGACAACACCCGCGCGGCCCGGCGCTTCGCCCGCCAGTTGAAGGGCCGCTTCGGCCTGCCCGTGTACGAGGTCGACGAGCGCTACAGCACCACCGAGGCCCTCGCAGCCGGTGCGCGCGATGCCGATGCGGCCTCGGCCTGCATCATTCTTGAACAGTTCCTGAGGAGTCTTCCGTGACTGCCATACCCGATGCCGAAGCGCTCTACCTTGAGCTGCTGGACGGCGTGAAAGCGCTGGTGCGCGAGAACACGCGACTGGTCGGCGTGACCTCTGGCGGTGCCTGGCTGGTCGAGCGCCTGCAGAAGGACCTCGGCCTGGCCGGTGCGCCCGGCATCATTTCCTCCGCCATGCATCGCGACGACTTCGCGCGCCGGGGCCTGGCGGCGAGTGCGCAGACCTCGCTGCCCTTCGACGTGAACGGCGCCGATGTGCTCCTGCTGGACGACGTGCTCTACACCGGTCGCACCATCCGCGCGGTGCTCAACGAGCTGTTCGACTTCGGTCGCCCCGCTTGCGTGCGGCTGGCGGTCATGGTCGACCGCGGGGGGCGCGAGCTGCCCGTGGCCGCCGACTTTGCCGCGGCGAGGCTCGAGCTTCCGGCGGCGCAGTCGCTCGCCCTGGCCCGCGACGACAAGGGCGCCTTCAGCTTCCAGGTGGAGCAAGCCTGATGCTCTACAAGCGCAACCCCCAGCTCAACAGGAATGGCGAGCTGATCCACCTCCTGTCCATCGAGGGCCTGCCCAGGGCCATCCTCACGCAGATCCTGGACACCGCGGCCAACTTCACCAGCGTGAGCGATCGCGAGGTCAAGAAGGTGCCGCTGCTGCGCGGCAAGAGCGTGTTCAACCTCTTCTTCGAGAACTCGACGCGTACCCGCACCACCTTCGAGATCGCGGCCAAGCGGCTCTCTGCCGACGTGATCAACCTCGACATCGCGCGCTCTTCCGCGAGCAAGGGCGAGTCGCTGCTCGACACCATCGCCAATCTGAGCGCCATGGCGGCGGACCTGTTCGTGGTGCGACACAGCGAGTCGGGTGCGCCCTTCCTGATCGCCCAGCACGTGGCACCCCACGTGCACGTGGTCAACGCCGGCGACGGCCGCCATGCGCATCCGACGCAGGGGCTGCTCGACATGTACACGATCCGCCACTACAAGAAGGACTTCTCCAATCTCACCGTGGCGATCGTCGGCGACGTGCTCCATTCGCGCGTGGCGCGCTCCGACATCCATGCGCTCACCACCCTGGGCTGCGCCGAGGTCCGCGTGGTGGGCCCCAAGACCCTGGTGCCCGGCGACATGGCGCAGATGGGCGTGCGCGTGTGCCACTCGCTGGAGGAGGGCATCCGCGACTGCGACGTGATCATCATGCTGCGCCTGCAGAACGAGCGCATGAGCGGCGCGCTGCTGCCTTCGTCGCAGGAGTTCTTCAAGACCTACGGCCTGACGCCGCAGAAGCTGCAGCTCGCCAAGCCCGACGCGATCGTGATGCACCCGGGGCCGATCAACCGCGGGGTCGAAATCGACTCGGCCGTGGTCGATGGGCAGCAGAGCGTGATCCTTCCCCAGGTCACCTTCGGCATCGCCGTTCGCATGGCCGTGATGAGCATCGTCGCCGGTAACGAGGCTTGAAATGGCGGCCGCTCGGGTGCTGCGCGGTCCGATCGCGCGCCTGCGCTGCTCGGCGCGAGCTCCGGGCCCTCGCTACGCTGCTCGGCCGCCATTTTTGGTGAGTTCAAGGGAACAAGCATGAGAATTTTGATCAAGCAAGGGCGGGTCGTCGATCCGGCATCCAACCTCGACAAGCAGGCCGATGTGGCCATCGCGGACGGCAGGCTGCTTGCCATCGGCGATGTGCCTGCCGATTTCGGCGCCGACCGCACGCTCGATGCCGCCGGCTGCCTCGTCCTGCCCGGCCTCGTCGACCTGGCCGTCCGGCTGCGCGAGCCCGGCTACGAGCACGAGGGCATGCTGGAAAGCGAGATGGCCGCCGCCGTCGCCGGTGGAGTCACCAGCCTGGTCTGCCCGCCCGACACCGATCCGGTGCTCGACGAGCCCGGTCTCGTCGAGATGCTGAAGTTCCGCGCCGAGAAGATGCAGGCCGCACGCCTTTTCCCGCTGGGTGCGCTGACGCGCAGCCTGAAGGGCGAGGTGCTCACCGAAATGGCCGAACTCACTGAAGCCGGTTGCATTGGCTTCAGCCAGGCCGACGTGCCCCTTTCCAACACCCAGGTCCTGCAGCGCGCGCTGCAGTACGCCAGCACCTTCGGCTACACCGTGTGGCTGCGGCCGCAGGACCGGGATCTGGGGCAGGGCGTGGCGGCCAGCGGGCCGCTCGCGACCCGCCTGGGCCTGACCGGCGTGCCGGTGGCGGCCGAAACGATCGCGGTCTTCACCATCCTCGAACTGATGCGCAGCACGGGCGCGCGCGTGCACCTGTGCCGCCTGTCCAGCGCCGCCGGCGTCGCCCTGGTGCGCGCGGCCAAGGCCGAAGGTCTGCCGCTGTCCTGCGACGTCAGCATCAATTCGCTCCACTTGGCCGACACCGACATCGGTTACTTCGACAGCCGCGCGCGGCTCAACCCGCCACTGCGCCAGCAGCGCGACCGCGATGCGCTCTCGGCCGCGCTGGCCGACGGCACGATCGATGCGCTGGTGTCGGACCACACCCCGGTCGAAGCCGACGCCAAGACCTTGCCCTTCGCCGAGAGCGAGCCCGGCGCCAGCGGCCTCGAACTGCTGCTGCCGCTGGCCCTTCGCTGGGGCGAGCAGAGCGGTGCCGGCCTCATGCGCGCCGTCGAGGTGGTGAGTGCCGCGCCGGCGCGGCTGCTCGGCGCGGCACAGGCCGGTCGGCTGATGAGGGGGGCGCCGGGCGACCTTTGCGTGGCCGATCCCGCCCTCGAATGGCAGGTGCAACCCGAGGCGCTGCGCAGCCAGGGCAAGCACACGCCCTTTGGCGGCTACGCCATGCGGGGACGGGCGAGACACACGCTGGTGGCGGGCCGGCTGGTCCACGGCTGAGGCGGCACGCTGCCGATGCAGTCCCTGTCTGCATTCATCAAGCTACTGCGCGCCCTGGCCCATGCCCACGCCGGCTGGTGGATCATCCGCACCCGGTTCCCCAAGCTCTCCCAGGCGGAGCGCGAGCAGCAGGTGCAGGCTTGGGCGCAGAAGATGCTCGTGCTTTTGGGCATCCGCCTGGTGGTGCAGGGCACGCCGCCCGAGCAGGGGCCGGTGCTGATGGTGAGCAACCATGTGTCCTGGCTGGACATCCTCACCATTCACGCCGCACGCCACGTGCGCTTCGTCTCCAAGGCGAACGTGCAACATTGGCCGCTGATCGGCACCCTGTCCAATGGCGCCGGCTCGCTCTACATCGAGCGCGAACGCCGCCGCGACGCACTGCGGGTGGTCCACCACATGACCGAAGCACTGGGCAAGGGCGACGTGATCGCGGTCTTTCCGGAGGGCACCACCGGCGACGGCAACGTCCTGTTGCCCTTTCACGCCAACCTGCTCCAGGCCGCCATTTCGTCCGGGGCGCCGATCCAGCCCATGGCCCTGCGCTTCGCGGACGCGGCCAGCGGCGCCACCAGCATGGCGCCGCGCTACATCGGCGCGGACAACCTGTGGATCTCGCTCTGGCGGGTGTTGAAGGCGCCGCCGCTGCTCGCCATCATGCGCTTCGGCGAGCCCCAGGCGTCGTGGGGGCGGGACCGGCGGGCCTGGGCGCTGTCGCTGCACGCCGACGTGCAGGCGCTGTGGAAGCAGACCTTCTGAACTCCGGAATCCGAGCGGCCAAAAAAACAGCGCCCCGCAGGGCGCTGTACAACGGCGCCAGGGGCGCCGGGGAGGAGGAAACAGTTGCGTTTGCCATCGGAATCGGGGAGCACTTTTCGTCTCCGCATTTCGATGCGACTGAAACCACCTTAGTCGCCGCGCCGGCTTTCTCCTGACGGAAAACGCAATCCGCGCGCGTGGTCCTTGACCTACAGGACGCCCGCCCTCCGCTTGTCATGGCGAAAGGCCGCGGGGGCGCCCCACCATGACCCCTCGGCCCAACGGCCGGCGTGAGCGATCAAATCTTGCCAATAGTCGCCGGCCCCGGCGTGACTCGCCCTGTGCCCGGCAACATTCGCGACCATCGAGCCACTCTCGGACATGCCATGGACGCCATCCTGCTGCTGATCACGGTCAACTTTCTTTCAGTGCCTTTTCTGCAGGAGGCCGAGGCGCAGGGCCTCAGGCTCCGGCGCTTCCCCGATGTCATGCGCATCCTGCGGCTGGCCCATGTCCGCAAGTGCCGGTGGCTATGGCCCTTCAGTGGCCTCACGCTTTGTCTTGTCGTTTTCGCACTGCCGCGCTTGCGCGGGGACGACATCGAGCGTCAGCTCACTCTGGCGCTTCACACCCTGATCATGCAGAGCCTGCTGTGGTCGGTGGTTTTCATCAACGTGCGCCGGCAGGCGCGCGCTTCCCGGCGGCAGCAAGACGCCTTCGATGCCAAAGCCCACACGGACGGGGGATCGTTGCTGCGCCGCCCCTGAAGAAGCCGGCGGCCCGCCAGGCCCGCTCTCAGGTGTCGATGGGCGGGCGGGGCAGCAGTCCGAGAAAGTGGTCCAGCATCTGGAAGTGATCGTCCAGCAACTGGTCCTCCAGCCCGGTCAACGCTTCGATCGGAATCCACTCGGCGGCCGCCGCGTCGTCGTCGGCGCGCAACGTGGGCAGCGGGCGATCGCCCAGGTCGAAGAAATGACCATGCGTGACGGTGCGGCCCCGCTGGCTGCGGTCCGGTCGGTCGAACACCTCGGTGCTGACCAGACAGCCCAGCAGTTCGGCCGGCGGCAGATCCAGGTGCGTCTCTTCCTCCAACTCGCGCAGGGCGGACTGCAACGTGGTTTCCCGCATTTCGAGGAAGCCGCCCGGCACGGCACGCAGCCCCTTGCCGGGCGGGTGGCCGCGGCGGATCAGCAGCACATGCCCGCTGCACCGGACCACGCAGTCCACCGTGACCAGCACGACGGGGTAGGGCGCCACGGACCAGGCGGCATCGTGCTGGCGCAGCAGTTCCCATTCATGCGCAAGCGCGTCGTGCTGAGGCCCGGCCATCCATGACTGCAGAAAGCCGCGCGTGCCGGCCGGCACGGCATGCGACAGGGTTTGCGCAGCGTCTTCCGCGCCGCTGAAGAGTGCGTCGCGCACGGTGGCCGCGCTCGCGCTGTGCACGCGTTCGACGGAGCGAAGGGTCCAACCCCCGAAGCCGTGCAGATAGTCGCGGGTGGCGTCCTTCGCATGGCCGACCAGCACGATGCGGGCCGGATGCGCCGCGCCCTGGGCCGTCAGCGCCGCATCGACGCCGAGCCGTGTTTCGACGATCCACCGCTCCTCGTCGAAATGATCCCGCATCGGCACGAACAGCACGCGGTCACGGTCGGCCTCGTCCAGTGCGAGGCGGATCATCTCGGCGCGCTCCTGCCAGCTGAAGGGATTCTTGGGCGACCGGGCCTGGAAGGCGGAGCCGATCACCACCGCCACGCGGGGCGCCGCTTCGAGGGCACGGCGCAGCAGGACCTGGTGGGCGTTGTGGAAAGGCTGGAAGCGGCCGATGAGAACGGCGGCATCGTGGCTCGTGCGTTGGATCATGGTGAGCGGGATCTCGCGGCGGCGAGCGCCTGAGGATCTTGCATCTTACTCACGTCATGCTGCCGGCGACGCGGCCGCCCATCCAGCGCAATCCAGCGCGATCGGCCCGATCCGCCTCCGGTCCCTACTGCAGCACCACCGCCGTCTTGAAGGGCAGCCGCCCGATCGACTCCGACAGCCGCTCCTGCAGCGCCTGCGCCGCCGGGCCGGCCGCGGCCGCATCGATGACGATGCGCAGCGCGTTCTCGCCCTCGGGTTGCACGGCAGGGCGTGCGGCAGGGCCCAGGTCCAGTCCGGCCCAGGCCTCCTCGACCAGCGCCTCGACCACCCGGCGCGCGGCGAGCGCGCGCAGCGCGGGCTTGTAGATCTTGCCGACGTTGGTCACCGGCATGTGATCGATCACCACCACCGACTTCGGCTTGGCCGGCGCCTCGTCCACCCGCGCGGCGGTGAAGGCGAGCAACTCGGCCTCGGTTGCCTGCATGCCCGGCGCCAGCGTCGCGAAAGCCACCGGCAGTTCGCCCGCGTAGGCATCGGGCTGGCCCACGGCCGCGCACAGCTGCACCGCCGGATGCGCGCCCAGCGCATCCTCGATGGCCTTGGGGTCGATGTTGTGGCCGCTGCGGATGATCAGGTCCTTGGAGCGCCCGCTGAGGTGAAGGCGCTCCTCGCCGTCGAGCCAGCCCAGGTCGCCGGTGGCCAGCCAGCCGTCGGCGGTGAAGGCCTTGGCCGTGTCGGCCGGGTCGACGAAGCCCGAGAACAGGTTGGGCGACTTGAACAGCACCATGCCCTGCTCTCCCGGCGGCAGCTCGCGGTCGCTGGCGTTGCCATTCGCGTCCAGCGCCACGATGCGGATCTGCGAATACGGCAGGCGGAAGCCCACGCAGCCCGGCGGGCCGATCACCCCCGGCGGCGTGATGGTGGAGATGCCGGCCATCTCCGTCATGCCCAGGCTCTCGTGCACGTGCAGGCCGAAGAGGCGCTCGAAGCGCGCCGCCAGCTCGGGCGGCAGCACGGCGGCGCCGGTGCGGCAGTAGCGGATCGAGCGGATGTCGGCCCCGTCCAGCGGCACGTTCGCCAGCGCCGCGAGCACGGTGGGCACGGCCGACAGCGAAGTCGCGCGGTATGTCTCGACCAGGCGCCAGTAGTTCGCCATCACCTGCTTGTTGCGCAGCAGGGTGGGGGTCGGAATGACCATGTTCACCCCGGCCGAGAGCGAGGCCAGCGAGGCGGGCAGCACGCCGGCCACGTGGAACAGCGGGTAGCCGTTGATCGAGGTGTCGTCCGGGCCCACGCCGGTCATCTTCACGCAGGCGAAGGCGGAGAACACCTGGGCACCATGGCTGTGACGCGCCAGCTTGGGCGCGCCGGTCGTGCCGCCGGTGTGGAAGTAAGCGGCGATGTCTTCCGGCGCGATGTCGCGGCCGCTCACCAGGTGATCGTCGGCCTCGCAGGCGCGCAGGGCATCGAAATCCGCCACACCCTCGGGCAGGGTGCCGGCGCTGCCGGGCGCCTCGTCGTGCGGCGCCACCCTGAGCACGGTGGTCAGCGTGGGCACCTGGGTGCGCAGGCGCAGAGCCTTCGACCACAGGCCCGCATCGCATTCCGTGCCGTAGGCGATCAGCACCTTGGCGCGGCCGGCGGTCATCAGCGCGGCCAGCTTCTCCTCGGTCAGCAGCGGGTTGAGGGGCTGGGCGATGCCGGCGGCCGCGCCGCCCCACAGCGCGAGGTGGTACTCGAGGCAGCCGGGCAGCAGGATCGCCACCGCGTCCTGCGGCCCCACCCCCAGCCGGTGCAGCAGGTTGGCGGTCTGGTGGATGCCGGCCAGCAGCTGCGCATAGGACCAGCGGATCGGTGCGTCGGCCGGGTCGCCCGTGCGCAGGAAGGTCAGCGCCGTCCTGTCGCCGAAGGCGGCGGCCGAGTTGCGGAAGATCTCGTAGGTGCTGCGCACGGTGAGCGCTTCGGCCAGCGGCGTCTGCTCCAGGCGCTTGACGTCCTCGATGCTGCGGACCGGGAAGGATGCGCGGAATGGTGCGGCGACGGGGCGCGTCATGGCGAGGGTTCCCGTTCAGGCCGTGGCCGCGAGTTTGCGCCCCAGCGCGGCGAAGCGCTGCAGGTGGTGGTCTTCGTCGCCGAGCTGGTGGTCGATCATCACCAGCCGCTTCGCGTAGTGGGCCAGCGGCAGTTCCCAGGTCATGCCGATGCCGCCGTGCAGCTGGATGCTTTCCTCCGCCACCAGCGTGCCGATGCGGCCGATGCTGCACTTGGCCGCCGACAGGGCGCGTTCGCGGGCGAGGCGGTCCTCGCCGTCGATGGCCGCGGCGGCGTTGATCACCGCCGAGCGCGCCTGTTCCACTTCCAGCAGCAGGTCCGCCATGCGGTGCTGCAGGGCCTGGAAGCTGCCGATGAGCTGGCCGAACTGCTTTCGGGTGCGCAGGTACTCCAGCGTCGCAGTCTTGGCCGCTTCCATCGCGCCCAGGCTCTCGGCGCACAGGGCCAGCACGCCGCGGCCGACGGCGCGTTCGAGCGTCGCGTAGCCCTGGCCCTCGGCGCCCAGCAGCGCCTCGGCGGGAAGCGCCGCGCCGTCGAGAACCACCTCTGCCACGCGCCCGCCGTCGATCGCGGGGCAGCCGCGCACGAGCACACCCGGCGTCCTGGCGGGCACCAGGAAGAGCGAGATGCCCGCCTCGTCGTCGTCCGCGCCCGACGTGCGGGCCGAGACCACCAGCAGGTCGGCATGCTCGCCGTGCGGCACCACGGCCTTGGCGCCGTTCAGCAGCCAGCCGCCGTTGTCGCGCTGTGCGCGGGTCTGCACGTGCGCGATCTCGTAATGCGTGCCCGGCTCGTCGTGCGCGAAAGCGGCGATGGTGCTGCCGCCGATGATTCCGGCGAGCTGTTCCTTCTGCGTCTCGCTGCCGGCCAGGGCGATCGCCTCGCCGGCCATCACCGCGCCCAGCATCGGCTCCACCACCAGGCCGCGGCCCAGCGCCTCGAAGACGACGGCGAGGTCAAAGCCGGCACCGCCGAAGCCGCCGTGCTCCTCGCGGAACAGGGCGCCGATCACGCCCAGCTCGGCGAACTGCTGCCAGATCCCGGTGCTGAAGCCCTGGGCGGACTTCGCGATCTTGTCGCGCGCCTCGAAGGCGTACTGCTCGGCGATGAAGCGGTTCAGGCTGTCGGCGAGCATGCGCCGGTCTTCGGTGTGTTCGAAATTCATTTCAAGTCTCCTCGCGTCAAACGACGCACGCTGTTAGATCAACGCGGCACCGGAAAGGGCGATACCGCGAACACCGCGGAACCGGCTTTGCCGGGCCGCTGGTGTTGCCCCCGGAGAGGGGGTTGGCGGACCACACGAAGTGGGAGAGCCTGGGGGAGAGCCATTACAAGCCGAGGATCATCTTGGAGATGATGTTTTTCTGGATTTCGTTCGAGCCGCCGAAGATCGACAGCTTGCGGTTGTTGAAGTACTTCGACGCTGCGGGCGCTGCCTCGACGGGGCCGATCGGCACCCCGCTGAACCCTTCCTCCAGCGCCTCGTGCACGTAGGGCCGCGCGTAGGGCCCCATCGCGCGCCGGATCAGCGAGGAGATTTCCTGCCGGATCTCGGTGCCGCGGATCTTGAGCATCGAGCTCTCCGCCCCCGGCACGCCGCCGCCGGCCACTGCCGCGATCACCCGCAGGTTGGTGGTCTTCATGTTCTCCAGGTCGATCTCCACCCGTGCCATGCGCGCCGCGAAGGCCGGGTCTTCCGCCAGCGGCTTGCCGTTCTTCGTCTGCTTCGCGGCAATGGCCTTCAACTGCTCCATCGCCGCCACCGAAAAGCCCACGCCCGCGATGTTGGTGCGCTCGTAGGTCAGCAGGAACTTCGCGCAGGTCCAGCCCTTGTCCTCCTCGCCCACCAGGTTCTCGGCCGGCACGCGCACGTCGGAGAAGAAGACTTCGTTCACCTCGTGGTCGCCGTCCAGCGTGATGATCGGCCGCACCTCGACGCCGGGCGAATTCATGTCGATCAGCAGGAAGCTGATGCCCTCCTGCTTCTTCGCCTCGCGGTTGGTGCGCACCAGGCAGAAGATCATGTTGGCGTGCTGGCCCAGCGTGGTCCAGGTCTTCTGGCCGTTGACGATGTAGTGCGGCCCCTGGGCGTCCACGCCGCGCACGGCCGAGGTCTTCACCGAGGCCAGGTCCGAGCCCGAGCCCGGCTCGGAATAGCCCTGGCACCACCAGTCCGAGCCGTCGAGGATGCGCGGCAGCCAGCGCTGCTTCTGTTCCTCGTTGCCGTACTTGATCAGCACCGGCCCCAGCATGTTCACGCCGAAGGGCACGATGCGCGGCGCATGGGCCAGCGCGCACTCGTTCTCGAAGATGAACTTCTGCACGGCGTTCCAGCCGGGGCCGCCGTACTGCTTCGGCCAGTGGTTGGCGAGCCAGCCGCGCGCATGGAGGATGGCGTGCCACTGCGCCATGTCTTCCTTGCTCAGGTGCTTGCCGGTGGCCACCTTGTCGGAGAGGCGTCTGGGCAGCTTCTCGGCGAGAAACTGGCGCACCTCGTCGCGGAAGGCTTGTTCTTCGGGGGTGAAGTTGAGATCCATCGCTGACCTTTCAATCAGGTGGGGACAGAGCAAGAACTGCTTCGCAATTTCCTGGTCTGTCCCGCAAGGTTTCAGTAGATTTCGAACAGCCCGGCAGCGCCCATCCCGCCGGCGATGCACATCGTGACCACCGCATACTTCGCGCCGCGGCGGCGTCCCTCGATCAGCACGTGGCCCGCGAGCCGCGCACCCGTCATGCCGAAGGGATGGCCGATGGAGATCGCGCCGCCGTCGACATTGAGCCGCTCGGACGGGATGCCGAGCTGCTCCTGGCAGTAGATGGACTGCGAGGCAAAGGCCTCGTTGAGTTCCCAGAGGTCGATATCGTCGACCTTCAGGCCGTGGCGCGCCAGCAGTTTCGGCACCGCGAACACCGGACCGATGCCCATCTCGTCCGGCTCGCACCCGGCCAGCGCCAGGCCGCGGAAGGCGCCCAGGGGCTTCAGGTTGGCGCGCTCTGCCTCCTTGGCTTCCATCATCACGCAGGCCGATGCGCCGTCGGAGAGCTGCGAGGAGTTGCCGGCGGTGATGAACTTGCCGGCGCCCATCACAGGCTCCAGCTTGGCCAGGCCCTCGTAGCTCGTGCCCGCGCGGTTGCAGGTGTCGTGGTCGATCGTGACCTCGCGGTGGCTGACCTGCTTGGTCTCCTTGTCGGTCACCGCCATGGTGGTGGTGCAGGCCACGATTTCGTCCTTGTAGCGGCCGGCCTGCTGCGCCTCGGCGGTCTTGCGCTGGCTTTCGACCGAGAAGCGGTCCTGCGCCTCGCGGCTGATGTCGTAGCGCTTGGCGACGATGTCGGCGGTCTCGATCATCGACAGGTAGAGCTGGGGCTTGTGCTCCACGATCCACGGGTCCATGCCCGAATCGCCGGAATCGGTCGCGCTGCGGCTGCGGATCTGAGAGATGCTCTCCACGCCGCCGGCGATCATGGCCGGCACGCCTTCGAGCACGATGCGGCCCGCCGCCATCGCGATCGCCTGCAGGCCCGACGCGCAGAAGCGGTTGACTGTGGTGCCGGCGATGCCGATCGGCAACCCGGCGCGCACGATGGTCTGGCGCGCGACGTTGCGGCCGGTGGTGCCTTCGGGGTAGCCGCAGCCGAGGATGGCGTCCTCGATCAGCGCCGGGTCGATGCCGGCGCGCTCCACCGCCGCCTTGACGGCGAAGGCCGCCAGCGTCGGGCCGGGGGTGATGTTGAATTCGCCGCGGTGCGCCTTGGTGAGCGGCGTGCGGGCGGTGGAAACGATGACGGCTTCACGCATGGGGTGTCTCCTGCTTGTCGATCTACTCGGACTGGTTGAGGCTTGCGAAATCGGCGCCGCGTTCCACCAGCTCGACCAGCAGCGGCGAGGGCTGCCAGAACAGCGGGTCTTCCTTGGCGAACTCGCGGATGTCGGCCAGCACCTTCGGCAGGCCCACCATGTCGGCGTACTTCATCGGTCCGCCGCGGTGGCGCGGGAAGCCGTAACCGTAGAGAAAGGTCACGTCCACGTCCAGCGGGCGCAGCGCGATGCGCTGGTGCACGACGTTGGCTCCCTCGTTGATCATCGCGGCCATGTAGCGGCGCATGATCTCCTCGTCGGTGAAGCTGCGCGGCGTGATGCCGGCGCGCCGGCGTTCGGCGTCGATGATGGCCTCGACCTCGGGGTCCGGCGTGCCGACGCGTGCGCCCTCGGGGTAGAGGTAGTAGCCGCGGCCGGTCTTCTGGCCGAACCAGCCGCGCTCGCAGATGCGGTCGGCGATCTGCACGTAGCGCGCCTTCGGGTCGCGCGTGGCCGCCTTGCGCTTGCGCGTGGCCCAGCCGATGTCGCCGCCGGCCAGGTCCGACACCTGGAACGGGCCCATGGGGTAGCCGAACTCGCGCACCGCCTTGTCGATCTGGTAAGGCGAGGCGCCGTCTTCCATCATGTGGTCGGCCGCCTGGCGGTACACCGCGAGGATGCGGTTGCCGATGAAGCCATCGCACACGCCGGCGCGCACCGGGGTCTTCTTCAGCTTCTTCGCCAGCTCGAAGCCGGTGGCGACCACGTCGGCGCTGACCTTCGCCGGCACCACGATCTCCAGCAGCTTCATGATGTTGGCCGGCGAGAAGAAATGCAGCCCCAGCACGTCGGCCGGACGCGAGATGCTGGCCGCGATCTCGTCGATGTCGAGGTAGGAGGTGTTGGTGGCCAGCACCGCACCCTTCTTGCATACGCGGTCCAGTTCGGCGAAGACGGCCTTCTTCACCGCCATGTCCTCGAACACGGCCTCGACCACCAGGTCGACCTTCGCCAGCGCGTCGTAGGCGGTCGAGCCGGTGAAGCGCGCCATCACGGCGGCCTTGGCCTCGGGCGTCATGCGGCCCTTGGCGATCAGGCCGTCGTAGACCTTCTCCACGTGCGCGCGGCCGCGCGCCAGGCTGGGCTCGTCGCGCTCGATCATGGTCACCGGCAGGCCGGCGTCGAGCATCGCCACCGCGATGCCCGCGCCCATCGTGCCGCCGCCGACGATGCCGCAGGATTCGATGGCGCGCGGCTTCGCGGCCTTCGTCTCGGGCGCCTTCAGCACCTCGCGCTCGGCGAAGAAGGCATGGATCAGGCCGGCACGCTGGGGGCTGTCGATGCACTGCAGGAACAGCTTGCGCTCCAGCGCCATGCCTTCGTCGAAGGGCAGGCTCAGCGCGGCCTCGGTGGCCTCGATGATCTTCATCGGCGAGAACAGGCCGCGGCTCTTCCTCGCGGTGTCGGCCCGGGCGGCCTCGAGCGCGGCGTGCTGGGCGTCCTTGTCGGCCAGCGCGGCGCCGGCATCGCGCGTGCGGCGCACTGGCGCCTTGGCCGCGGCCAGTTCCTGTGCATAGGCCAGGCCTTCGGCCAGCGCATCGGCGCCTTCGCCCAGGCGATCGACCAGGCCCAGGGCCAGCGCTTCCTGGGCGCCGAGGTGGCGGCCACTGAGCGCCAGTTCCAGCGCCGCCTTCACGCCGATCAGGCGCGGCGTGCGCTGCGTGCCGCCGGAGCCGGGGATCAGGCCCAGCTGCACCTCGGGCAGGCCGAGCCTGGCGGACGGCACGGCCAGGCGGTAGTGCGCCGAAAGCGCGATCTCCAGGCCGCCGCCCAGTGCCGCGCCATGGATGGCGGCGACGACCGGCTTGCTGCAGTTCTCGATGCGCGCGCACACCTCGGGCAGCGAGGGCGGCATCGGCGGCTGGCCGAATTCGCGGATGTCCGCGCCGGCGATGAAGGCGCGGCCCGCGCCGACGAGCAGCACGGCGGCGACGGCGCCGTCCGCCTCGGCCGCATCGATGGCGGCTGCCAGCCCTTGCCGGACGGCCACGCCCAGGGCATTGACCGGCGGGTTGTCGATGGTGACGACCAGGACGTCCGACTGGCGCGAGAAGCGCACGGCTTCGGAAACGGGAGAGGAGGTGGCAGGGGTGGCCATGCGGGGGGAGGTCTCCGTTGGGGGTGCGAACCGGGCCGGTCCGCGGGGCGGGGGGATTCCGCGATTGTTGGGCACGCCTCTTGTTTTGACAATTGCATGGAGCGTTGACAGACTGTCAAAGAATATTTGACAAAATGGGCCGCCGATGGACTTGCAATCTTTGACGCTGCTGGTGGAAATCCTGGATGCCGGCAACCTGAGCGAGGCCGCGCGCCGGCTCAAGATGAGCCGCGCCAACGTGAGCTACCACCTCAACCAGCTGGAGCGCTCGGTCGGCGCCCAGCTGGTGCGCCGGACCACCCGCCGTGCCGAGCCGACCGAGATCGGCCAGCGTCTCTACCAGCACGGCCTGGCGATCCAGAACGAGCTGCAGGCGGCGCGCGAATCGGCCTCGTCGCTGGGCCAGGGGCTGGTGGGCCGCGTGCGGCTGTCAGTGCCCAGCGGCTACGGCCAGCTCGTGATGTCCGATTGGCTGATCGAGTTCAAGCGCATGTACCCGGGCATCGTCCTGGACGTGCTGTTCGAGAACCGCATCCAGGACCTGCTGCGGGACGAAGTCGACATTGCCGTCCGCGTGATCCCCGAGCCGCCGCAGAACCTGGTGGCGCGCGACCTCGGGCCGGTTCGCTACGTGGCCTGCGCCTCGCGGGCCTATGCGCAGGAACACGGCCTGCCCACTCAGCTGGACGACCTGCAGGGCGCGCCCATGGTCACGGCCGCGGTGATCGGCCGCCAATTGCGCGTGGCCGCCTACCAGGGCGAGGAGCGGCGCGAGGTGGTGCTGGAGCCCACGCTGGTTTCCGAGAACTTCCTGTTCCTGCGCCAGGCCATCCTGGCCGGGCTGGGCATCGGGCTGGTGCCCGACTACGTGGTGCAGGACGACGTCCGGCGCGGGGCGGTGCTGACCACGCTGGACGACTGGCGCCTGAGCATCTTCGGCACGCAGATGTTCATGCTGTACATGCCGAACCGGCAGCACACGCGGGCGACGCGGACCTTCATCGAGTTCATCCTGGAGCGGGCGAGGGCAAGGGCGGCGGGAGAGGTGGCCGCGGCCTGAGCCTTAGGCCGCGCGGTGGGGTCTTGAGGTCCCGGCCTTTCTGTTGCCGAGCCTGCAGTCACGACTGCAGGGAGTCAGTCTCATTCTTTGTCCGTGGGTATTTCGGTGGCGCCCATCCAATAGCAGAGCAAGGGCGCGGGTATGCGCATGATCTGCGTGGCAACGGCGGGCGCATCCGGCGCAGTCTCCGGCACGATGACCGGCAAGCCCTGCATCGGCCCGAAGTCGTCCAGCGACTTCGTCACCACGTAGCCGCGCGCGATGCGCTTGGCCTGGCACAGCTCGATCAGGCCTTTGAGCTCCCGCGCGCCAGTGTGCTGGGCGCGGTACTTCACCTCGAAGGGGATCAGCTCGCCGCCCACTTCGGCGACGAGATCGACCTCGTGTTCTCGCTTGCCGCGCCAGTACGAGAAGCGCACGTTCTGGGCGTAGTAGCGGGCGAACAGGTGCTTGAACACGGCCGTCTCGGTGGCCACGCCCATCGCCGCCGCGTCCTCCAGGATCGCCTTGCCCTTGAGCATCACCGCTGGCGCAATGGCCGCATCGGCCAGGTAGATCTTGAAGCGCGCGCGCAGTACGTCCTTGCCGTAGCCGTAGGGCGCCAGGCGGTAGATCAGGTGGGTGGCCTCCAGCAGCTCGATGAAGTGCTGCGCCGTGGGGCGCTTGACTTCCAGGTTGCTGCACAGGTCCACCATGTCCAGCAGGCCGCCGTCGTGCAGGCACAGGTAGAGGAAGGTGTGCTCCAGGTCCAGTACGCGGCGCACGCCGAACAGCGCGGTCATGTCGCGCTTGAGCACCTTGTCGATGATGTCCTCGCGCAGCAGGCGCTGCGCCTGCGTCACGCTGTCCACCTGCGCGGTCTGCGGAAAGCCGCCGCGCAGCAGGTACTCGTGGAAGTGGCCGACATAGTCTCGGCCCAGGTCGGTGGCGCGGTAGAAGTCCGCCGGCGCCCAGTCGAACAGGTCGCGCAGGCCGCGCAGCTTGGGCAGTTCGGGCAGTTGCAGACGCTTGATCTGCAGGTACTCGTAGAACGAGAGCGTGGTCAGGCGGATCGTGTGCCAGCGGCCGACGCCAGATTCTTGGTCGGCCTCCACCAGCGGCATGGTCGAGCCGGTGAAGGCGATGCGCCGGTCCTTGCGGAAGTCGACCTGGTGCTTGATCCAGGTCCCCCAATCGCGGATGAACTGGGCCTCATCGAGCAGCAGGTACTCCGGCCCCTCGGCGCGTGGCTCACGTTCGCGCCAGGCATCGATCACGGCGTCGATGCCGGCCAGCTTCAAGATCGGGTGGTCGAAGGTGGCGTAGAGGATGTTGGCGGCCGGCACGCCGGCGCGCAGCACCGCATCGGCGGCTTGCAGCATCAGCGTGGTCTTGCCGATCTGCCGCGCACCGGAGAGCATGACGGCCCGCGGTGCCGGCGGTGCGGTCATCCAGGTGTGGAACTCGCGGAAGGCCGCGCGCCGCCATTTGGGCAGGTCCGCGATGGCCTCGCCTCGCCACCAGGGGTTGAACTGGGCGAGGACGGCGACGAGCTCCTCCTTTGAGACTCTCATGGACAAAAATTCTACCTGGATGACGAATTTAGTTAAAGTGTATTTTCATTGTATTTCGATGAGAGAGAAGTTTCGCCGTCCGCGGGGAGCTTGGCTTCCGGGCGCGACAGCGCGTGAATCGGCGTCGCACCTGGATGTTTTGGGCGGCACGTCGTCCGACGTGGATGTACTTGCCGTTCACGTATCGCATCGCGACCGATTCGGTCATCTCGACGATGTCCAACCGCGCAGCATTCTGGAACGGGCGAGGACGCGAGCGGTGGGAGAGGCGGCCGGGGCCTGAGCCTCTGGGCTGGGCAGGTGGGGTCGTGAAGGTCCCGGCCTTTCTGTTGCCGAGCCTGCAGTGACTGCAGGGGCCGGGAAACCCTTTCGGGTCACTCCGAAGCGGGCGTCAGGCTCGCTTCAGGTAAACGCTTTGGTTGGCATTTACTGGATTTGCTCTGCTTACGGCAGTCGCCTCTCGGATCGTCACCCTTGGCCGCCATGCGCCGTCGAAACCAGTCAGCCCCACGAGACTGGGGACGCGTTCTTCGCATCCGCACTCTGGTGGAGCTGGGGGGAATCGAACCCCCGTCCGACACACTTGAGCTTCGAGCTTCAGGGGCTTCGGCGGGTGCCATCGGCCTCATACGATCATTTTTGCAACTGCAGGCGACGAACTAGCCCTCGGTTGACCAGCTTCAGTAACGCCGGTCAAAAGGAAGTTCCACCAACTGCCCTCCGCGCGGCCGTCGAAGCCGCACGCGCCGGCGGGCACCCCGGCGTTGTTCCGCACGCTGATCGCGGTAAGCAGCGCGCCTGCTGCCAGGAGGTGCAGGAGGCAGGAGATGCCGAACCCGGTGGGACAATCCACCTTCATGACCCGCCCCGCCGACACCCTCACCCTCACCCGCCCCGACGACTGGCACCTGCATGTGCGCGACGGCGCCGCGCTCGAAGCCGTGGTGCCGCATTCGGCCCGCCAGTTCGGCCGCGCGCTGATCATGCCCAACCTGCGCCCGCCCGTGACCACCGCCGAGCAGGCGAGCGCCTACCGCGACCGCATCCGCGCCGCCGTGCCCGAGGGACTGAGCTTCGAGCCGGTGATGTCGATGTACCTCACCGACAACCTGCCGCCCGAGGAAATCGCCCGTGCCGCCGCAGCCGAGGTGCGTGCGCTCAAGCTTTACCCGGCCGGCGCCACCACCAACAGCGATGCCGGCGTGACCGACATCCGCAAGACCTACCCGACACTGGAGGCCATGCAGAAGCACGGCCTGCTGCTGCTGGTGCACGGCGAGGTCACCGATCCGTCGGTGGACCTGTTCGACCGCGAGGCCGTGTTCATCGATCGCGTGATGATCCCGCTGCGCCGCGACTTCCCGGAGCTCAAGGTGGTGTTCGAGCACCTCACCACCCAGGAAGGCGCCCACTACGTCCGCGACGCGGACCGCTTCACCGGCGCCACCATCACCGCGCACCATCTGCTCTACAACCGCAACGCCATCTTCACCGGCGGCATCCGGCCGCACTACTACTGCCTGCCGGTGCTCAAGCGCGAGACGCACCGCGTCGCGCTGGTGGAGGCCGCCACCAGCGGCAACCCGCGCTTCTTCCTCGGCACCGACAGCGCGCCGCACCCGGCCCACCTGAAGGAACACGCGCTGGGCTGCGCCGGCTGTTACACCGCGCTCACGGCCCTGGAGCTTTACGCCGAGGCGTTCGACCAGGCCGGCGCCCTGGACAGGCTGGAAGGCTTCGCCAGCTTCCACGGCGCCGACTTCTACGGCCTGCCGCGCAACAGCGGCACCGTCACGCTCCAGCGCGAAAGCTGGACCGTGCCGGAAACCGTGCCCTATGGCGAGGCCACGCTCAAGCCGCTGCGCGGCGGCGAGCCGGTGGCCTGGCGCCTCGTCTGAGCGCAAGGGACGCACCATGGCGCTCGCCGAGAAGGAACTCCACATCGCGTTGCTGATCGATGCCGACAACGCACCCGCCTCGAAGATCGACGAGATCCTCACCGAGCTCTCGACCCTGGGCGTGATCAACGTCCGGCGCGCCTACGGCAACTGGACCAAGGGTGCGCTCGACGGCTGGCAGGACAAGCTGCTGGAATACGCCATCCGCCCGATGCAGCAGTTCGACTATTCCAGGCGCAAGAACGCCACCGACATGGCGATGACGGTCGACGCGATGGAGCTGCTCTACGCCGACCGGCCCGACGCCTTCGGCATCGTGTCCTCGGACGCGGACTTCACGCCGCTCGTGATGCACCTGCGGTCCAAGGGCGCGGCCGTGTACGGCTTCGGCGCCGCCCAGACTCCCAAGCCCTTCGTCAATGCCTGCTCGCGCTTCCTCTACCTCGAAGCGCTGGGCGCCACGCTGGCGTCGGTGAGCGTGAGCTACGACGAAGCGGACCCCCTGCCCAAGCTGCCGGAGCCGGAGCTGCGCAAGCCGGCAGAGGCCATCGCGCCCGGCGTGCCGGCCAAGCCCGCCACGCTGCGCGTGCCCACGGCCGAGCTGCGGCGGGACACGCGGCTGCTCCACCTGCTGCGCGATGCGGTCAACGCCTCGGAAGAGGAGGGCGGCTGGGCCCGCGTCGGCGCGGTGGGCACGCAGATCGCCAACAAGACCTCCTTCGATGCGCGCAACTACGGCTACGCCACGCTGACCAAGCTGCTCGCCGCGACCGAGGCCTTCGAGCTGCGCGACGAGGGCACCTCGCGCGTGTCGGTGCGCGACAAGCGCCGCGGGCGCAACGGCCAGGCGTGAGCGCCGCGGTCTTCGCGGAGGGCGTCGATGCGGGCCGGCCCTGGCTTGCGCCCTATGCGTTGCCGGATGCGCTCGCGGGCGCGGCCTCCGTGGCCGAGGCGCTCAACCGCCGTCGCACCGGCGAGGTCCGCTTCGTGCCGCAGGCGGCGCTGCCGGCGGGCGAGGCCTACGAGCAGTTCATCTTCCGCACGCGCTGCGTGCCCACGCGCGACAACCTGCACGACTTCTTCAACGGCCTGGTCTGGCTGCACTGCCCGCTGGCCAAGCGGCAGCTCAACGCATTGCAGGCCGAGTCGATCGAGCGGGATGGCGTCGGTGCGGTCCGCGGCCCCCTGCGCGATGCGGCCACGCTGTTCGACGAGAACGGAGCCGTGCTCGATGCGCCGCCTGCCTTGTGGGAGGCCCTGCTCGCACGAGACTGGCACCGGCTGTTCGTGACGCAGCGCGCGATGTGGTGCGATGCGCGGCTGCGGGTGTTCGGCCATGCGCTGCTGGAGCAGTTGGCCAGGGCGCCGCGCAAGGCGCTCACGGCGCATGTGCTGCGCGCGCCGGGCGACGTGCCCGCGATCGCCGTCGACGACGCCGCCATCGCCGCGGCGCTGCAGGCCGGGCATCTCGCCACCAAGCCCTTCACGCCGCTGCCCGTGCTGGGCGTGCCGGGATGGTGGCCGGCCAACGAGGCTCCGGGCTTCTATGCCGATGCGGCGGTGTTCAGGCCGCCGCGCTCTCCGCTGCGCTGAGGGCCGGGCCTTCCACGAACACGTCGGCATGGAAGTCGGCCGCGGCGAGCCCGAGCCGCTGGACGGCGAGCTCGCGTACCGCCTGCACCATCCCCGGGGAGCCGCAGGCGTAGACCGTGTGGTCCGCGAGGTCGGGGCAGTGCGTGTGCAGTGCTTCGTCCACGCGTCCCGCAAAGGCCTCTTCCACGCCGTCTTCTTCGCTCAGCGCTGCGACGAAGCGAAAGCTGTCGGGCCATCGGCGCTGCCACTTCGCCACGGCCGATCGCAGGTAGATCCCCTCGGCGCGGCGCGCACCCCAGATCAGCGTGATCGGCCGCTCGATGCGACGCTTCGCCATGTCGTCGAGGATGGACTGGATCGGCGCGAAGCCCGTCCCGCCCGCCACGAAGACGAGGGGCTTCGGCGAGCCCGGCTCCAGCGTCACGGCCCCGAAAGGCAGCTCGACCTCGAGCAGGTCTCCCTGCTGCAGTAGGGGGACCCGCGCGCTGAAGGCACCGCCGGGCACATGGCGGACGTGGAGCGTCAGCGCGTCGCTCTCGTGCGGCGCATTGGCCATCGAATAGCAGCGCGTGCTGCCGTCCTCCAGTGCGAGCTGCAGGTACTGGCCCGCATGGAATTTCGCGCGCTGCCCGGCGGGCAGGCGCAGCTGCAGCACCGACACGTCCGGTGCCGCGAGCTGGTTGCGGAACACCCTGGCGGTGAAGCGCCCGCGCGCGCCCGGGTCGATGCGCTGCCAGCCGACGGGCCGGATCTGCAGGTCCGTGCGGGGCGTGCACATGCAGTAGAGCACCTGCTCCGGCGTGCAGCTCTCGTTGCGAATGGCCGCGCCGCCGAGGCCTTCGACCTCGCCTTGCGCGATGCCGCCGGCGCAGTTGCCGCACACGCCCTTGCGGCAGGAATAGGGCAGCTCGATGCCGGCGCGCAGCGCGGCGTCGAGCACGCTCTGGTCCTCGGCGCAGTCGAAAGCGATGTCGCTGCCGGCGATGGCGATGCGATGGTTCATGACGGGATGTTCTCCGGGGCCATGCCCGACAGGAGGTGAATGGTGCGCAGCACCGCGCCCGGGTCGGCGATGCCGCGGCCCGCGATGTCCATCGCGCTGCCATGGCCCACGCTGGACAGCAGCACCTCGGCGCCGATGGAAAGTGCGCTGGCCGCGTTCGGCGCCAGCAGCTTGACCGGGATGTGGCCCTGGTCGTGCAGCATCGCGACGTACAGGTCGTGCCCGCGCTGCGCGAGCAGGGTGTCGGCGCCCTGCGGACCGTCGATGCGCAAGCCCTCGGCCCGCAGCGCGCGCACGGCTGGCTCGACATGGTCCCTATCCTCCGGGCCGAACAGCCCGCCCTCGGAGGCATGCGGATTGATGCCGAACACGCCGATGCGCGGAGCGGCGATGCCCAGCCGCGCGCAGGCCCGCGCGCCGGCCCGCACCGCGGCCGCGATCAGCTCGGGACGCAGGCGCGACAGCGCGTGTTGCACGCTCTCGTGCAGTGTCACGTGCACGATGCGCAGGCCGCCACCGACCAGCATCAGGAACACGCGGTCCTCCGGCTCGCTGCAGACGCGTGCCAGCAGCGAGGGGTAGCCGCTGAAGGCGATGCCGGCCTGGTGGATCGCGGTCTCGTGGTGCGGGCAGGCCACCACCGCGTCGGCCTCCCGGCGGCGGCAGGCTGCGATGGCTGCGGTCGCCGAGGCCACGGCCGAGGCGCCTGCGGCCGCGTCGATGCGGCCGGGCTGCGCGGCGCTGTCGGGAAGTGCGCCGGCTTCGACGAGGCGCAAGTCGCGCAGCAGCGCACCGAGCCCGAGCTGTTCCGCGTTGCGCCCGATGACGGCGCGCGGCCCGAAGAGCGTGATGCGCTCGCGCGCCTGGGCCGGCAGCGCGGCCAGCGCCTTCAGCGCGATCTCCGGCCCGATGCCGTTGGGATCACCGACCGCGAGCGCCAGGCGGCGCGCCGGTGCCATGGAGACCATCTCACTCACAACGGCAGCGCCAGCAAGGTGTCCGTGACGGTGCTGTCGCACACCGCCACGCGCGATTGCAGCCGCAGCCTTCCATCCTGCCGCACGAAGCGATCCCGGTACACGCCGGTGGCGAAGACTTCGGTCTGGCCCGTGGCCATGATCCGCGCCACCAGGAAGGGCGTTCGCGCCTCGGCGCCGTCGGCGCTCGCCTGCTCGACGAGCGGGATGCCCAGCAGGTGCCGGTAGCGCTGCCGCTCGTAGATGTTGGCCTCGCGCAGGGCCGCGATGCGGTCCTCCAGCATCGCGCGCGAGTCGGCATAGACGATGCCGGACGGCAACCCCTCACGCTCGTTCTCGACGTGCGTGATGCGGTAGTGGCAATCCTCGGTGAAAAAGTCGGGCCACTGCTCCAGCGCGTCGCTGTCGATGGCGTGGGCATAGGCCGCGTTGAAGGCGCACAGCGCCAGCAGGTCGATCATCGTGCTGTCTCTCGTCGGATGGAATTCAGGCGCCCATGTGCCGGCGGTAAGCCTTCCAGAAGCCCCGCACCGAGGCCTCGGTCGCCCGTCCCTCGCTGGATTCGACGGCGTCGCCGCCCATCTCGACCACCGCCTCCTGGTCGTGCGCGCCGGCGATGCCGCGCTGCACGAAGCCGCCCACCGCGCCGTCCTCCATCGAGATGAAGCCGGCCGGGCCGATCAGGTTCGATTGCTTCAGGCGCACCCGGCGCTGTTCGGGCGTGTCGTCCGCATAGCCCAGGTAGGTCCAGTTCAGCTCGGTGCGATCGACGCCCTTGGGCAGCACCTGGCGCACCGCCAGGCAGTTCTGGATCTGCTGCAGCACGAAGCCCGGGAAGACCGAGAGGATCTGCAGCGTCACGCCGTCGCCGTACTCCTGGAAGCCCGCCAGCAGGCTCGGGTCCCTGAGCCGGTAGCGGTCGTTGTCGGAGCGCAGGGCCTGCTCCTTGTACGAGGCGTCCTTCTCCGCCGCCGGGTCGATCATCGAGTAGCTCACGTGGTGGCCGCCGCTCTCGTCGACGATCACGCCGCCCTTTTGCGACAGGCGGTTCAACTCGAAGGTGGTGAAGAACAGGTGCAGCAGGCTCGCGTGGTAGCTGTCCTTCACGTTCTCGACATAGAGCTTCCAGTTGTTGGGCAGCGCCTGGGTGAAGCGGCCGATGACTTCCACCGGCTTGTGCAGCACGCGCTCGATGCGCTCGCAGATCGACTCGCCCAGGTAGTCCTCGATGCCGGGCACGTCCTCGCTGAAGCTGCCGAAGACCAGGCCGCAGAAGGTGGCGACGCGCAGCTTGCGCGGGCCGTGCGCCTCCTTGCAGAAGGAAGGCGGCATGCCGCCCCGGCCCTTGACGCCCTTCTCGAAGGCGACGCCGGTCAGCTCGCCCTGCCGGTTGTAGCTCCAGGCGTGGTAGACGCACTGGAAGCTGTCGACGCGACCCGATTTCTCGAGTGCGATCAAGGCGCCGCGGTGGGCGCAGCGGTTCTCGAAGGCGTAGATCTCGCCGTCTTCGTCGCGCACCACCACCACCGGCGTCTCGCCGGCGAAGGTGCTGCGGTAGCTGCCGGCCTCGGGCAGCTCGGCCTCCAGGCACAGGTAGTTCCACACCGCGCCGCGGAAGATGCGGGCCTGCTCTTGCGCGGCGGTCCGTTCGTCGCTGTAGAGCCCGAAAGGGATGCGCGTCAGGCCGGGGCCGGACCAATGGATGGGTCGGGATGCGATGTCGTTCATGATGCGGTCGTCAGTCGAGGCTGACATGGGCGCTCTTGATGACCTTGTCCCACTTGGCGGCCTCGGCACGGATGAACTGCCCGCTGCGGGCGCTGTCCCAGCCGCGCGGCTCGGCGCCCTGCTCGTCGAACTTCAGCTTCACATCGGGATGCGCGAGCGCATCGGCAAAGGCCTTCTGCGTGGAGGCGACCCGGGCGGGCGGGGTGCCGGGCGGCGCCACCACCACGAACCAGGTCACCGCGTTCATGGCCGGCAGCTTCTGCTCGGCGAAGGTGGGCACCTCCGGCAGGGCGCGCGAGCGCTGCTCGTCGGCCACGCCCAGGATGCGCAGCTTGCCGGCCTGATGGAAGGGCAGCGAGGAACTGATGTTGTCGAAGAACACGTCGATCTGGCCGCCGACCAGGTCCACCAGCGCGGGGGCCGTGCCCTTGTACGGGACATGGACCATCTCCGTGCCCGTGAGCTGCATGAACAGGCTCGCCGTGAGGTGCGAGGTGGTGCCGTTGCCCTGCGAGCCGTAGCTCAGCTTGCCCGGGTTGGCCTTCGCGTAGGCGATGAACTCCTGCACGTTCTTCACCGGCAGCTTGGGGTTGACCACCAGCACGTTGGGCACGGTGGCGAGCACGGTCACGGGCACCCATTTCGCCGGATCGAAGCCCAGTTTCTTGTAGAGATGCTGGTTGATCGCGATCGGGCCGGGTGGAGAGGCCATCAGCGTGCCGCCGTCGGGCTCGGCACGGAACACCGCCTCGGCGCCGATGTTGCCGCCGGCGCCGGTGCGGTTGTCGATCACCACGCCGCCGGGGAACAGCGGCCGCAGTTTCTCGGCCACCACGCGCGGCAGGATGTCGGCGGTGCCGCCGGCCGGGTAGGGCACGACGATCTTGAGGGATTGCGGGTTCTGCGCCGCGGCGCTGCCAAGCAGGCACGCTGCCGCCAGGCAGGCGGCGCCCAGGCGCCGCACAGGGGTCATCATCATCTGGTCTTGTCTCCGTGGAAGACGGTCATCGAGGGGTAGGGACAGTGTCCGGTGCGAGCCCCCGGCGAACAAGCTAGATTTGCGCAATGCGCAAAAAGGAAGCAGACGTGCCTGGAGAAGAGGCTGTCCACGACAGAAATTTCGTCGCGTCCCTGCAGAAGGGCCTGGAGGTGCTGACCTGCTTCGGCCGCCAGCACAGCCGCCTCACGGTGTCGGAGGTGGCGCGGCTCACCGCCTCGTCGCCGGCCTCCGCTCGGCGCTCGCTGCTGACGCTGCATGCGCTCGGCTACCTGGACAGCGACGGCAAGCGCTACTGGATGCTGCCCAAGGCGCTGCTGGTCGCGCATGCCTACCTGGCCTCGCGAGCCACGCCTTCGCTGGCGCAGCCGCTGCTGGATGCGCTGTCGGAGCGCACGCGCGAATCGGCCTCGCTGGGCAAACTGCTCGGCGACGACGCGATCATCATCGCCCGCTCCACTGCGCGGCGAAGCCTCAGCGTGGGCCTGGGCATCGGCTCGCGCCTGCCGGCCTATTGCTCGGCGCTGGGGCGGGTGCTGCTCGCCAGCCTGCCGCCGGCGGAGGCCGAGCGCCGGGTGCGCGCCATGGCCCGCCATGCCCTCACCGCCCGCACCGTGTACGAGGCCAGGCCGGTGCTGGCACGGATCGCGCGCTGCCGCGAAGAAGGCTTTGCCAGCAACGATGGCGAACTGGAGCTGGGCGTGCGCTCCATGGCCGTGCCGGTGCACGACCGCAGCGGCGCGATGGTCGCCGCCATGAGCATTGCGGTACGCGCGGAGCGCATGAGCTTCATCGAGTTTCGCGATGCCTTCCTGCCTGCGCTGCGCAAGGCCGGCGCCACGCTGGGGGGCCGGCTTTATCCCGAGTGAACGTAGTGGCGTGTCCCGGGAGAGCGATTTTTTGCTCCTATGATCGCGCCGAGCCGGCCGCCGCCAGGGGCGCCAGAACCCACAACCACGCCCGCCGCCCGGGCAGGGCCCGGCTTGAAATGACTGTCGAGGCCCCCAGATGGCCCGCCAAGGCGGGCGCATTCGTCCGAACCCACGGAGAAATCAGCTTGAAACGCATCATTCTGTTCGTCCTGACCAACGTACTCGTGGTCGCGGTGCTGGGCATCGTCGCCAGCCTGCTCGGCGTCAACCGCTACCTCACGGCCAACGGCCTGAACCTGTCGGCGCTGCTGGGCTTCGCATTGGTGATGGGCTTCGGCGGCGCGATCATCTCGCTCCTGATCAGCAAGCCCATGGCCAAGTGGACGGCCGGCGTGCGCATCATCAACGAGCCGCAGTCGCCCGACGAGGCCTGGATCGTGCAGACGGTGCGCAAGTTCGCCGACAAGGCCGGCATCGGCATGCCCGAGGTCGGCATCTTCGAGGGCGAGCCCAACGCCTTCGCGACCGGCGCCTTCAAGAACTCGTCGCTGGTCGCCGTGTCCACCGGTCTGCTGGCCAACATGACGCGCGAGGAGGTCGAGGCGGTGATCGGCCACGAAGTGGCGCACGTCGCCAACGGCGACATGGTGACGATGACGCTCATCCAGGGCGTGATGAACACCTTCGTCGTGTTTCTCTCGCGGGTGATCGGCTACGCGGTCGACAGCTTCCTGCGCCGCGGCAGCGACAACAATTCCGGCCCCGGCATCGGCTACATGATCACCACCGTGATCCTGGACATCTTGCTCGGCTTCGCTGCCGCGATCGTGGTGGCCTGGTTCTCGCGCCAGCGCGAATTCCGCGCCGACGCCGGCGCCGCGCAGCTGATGGGCCGCAAGCAGCCGATGGTGAATGCGCTGGCCCGCCTGGGCGGCCTGCCGGCCGGCGAGCTGCCGAAGGCGGTCGAAGCCATGGGCATCACGGGCAGCATCGGCAAGCTGTTCGCGACGCACCCGCCGATCGAGGAGCGCATTGCTGCGCTGCAGAACAGTTCGCAGGCCTGATCGGGCCCATTCGGGATGCGCAAAGTCCTTCCGCGCGGTTGAACGGCGGGAGTTCTTTCAAGGCGATACGTTCAACTCACGGACTCGTCGAACGCGCCGCCAGGTAGGGCGGCGATGTCTTGACGTTCCCCGACCAGGCGAACGACGTCCAGATGGTCGTGGACGTCGAAGTAAAACCACTGCACAGGGAAGCCCGTGACGCGCCATGCACGAAGTCGCGGTATGTCACACAGTTTTCCAATCCGCGGCGATCCCATCGCCGGCATGCGCTGAAGGGCCTTCAGCGCCGCGAGTGCAGCGTCGAAAAAGCGCTCGGCAAGCGCTCGCCCGCCTGCTTGCGCGTGGTACTGGGCGGTTTCGATGAGATCCTGTTGCGCGAGCGGCCTCAGCTTCGCTGGCTTCAACGTGCGCGCCCCAGCGCCTTTTCTCTTAACTCGGCAGCGACTTTCGGAGTCACCTGGCGCCCCCTGCCTGATCCGAGCCCCTCCTTGATCAGTTCGCGCAACTGCTTCTTGGCTTGCTCCTCCTGATCCTTGCGGATCAGTTCCCGAAGATATTCGCTCGTATTGCCGTAGGCGCCAGAGCGCACCCGCTGGTCAACGTAGCGGCGCAGGGCTTCGGGAAGCGCAAAGCTCATGGTATTGGCACTCATGAGGGGATCCTGGTGCCGCTATCAATAGTTGTCAAGACCATCGCCGGTGAGCGACAGGTGCCGCGCCACCGCCTCCGCAACCCTGATCCCGTCCACCCCCGCCGACAGGATGCCGCCCGCATAACCTGCTCCCTCGCCGGCCGGATAGAGGCCCGGCACGCTGGGGCTTTGCAGGTTGTCGCCGCGCGCGATGCGGATCGGCGAGGAGGTCCGCGTCTCGACGCCGGTCAGCACCGCGTCGTGCAGGTCGAAGCCCTTGATCTTGCGGCCGAAGGCCGGGAAGGCCTCGCGCATCGCCTCGATGGCGTAGGCGGGCAACGCGGCATGCAGGTCGGTGGGCGTGACGCCCGGCTTGTACGAGGGCTCGACGCTGCCCAGCGCGGTCGAGGGGCGGCCGGCGATGAAGTCGCCCACCAGCTGGCCCGGCGCGCGGTAGTCGCCGCCCCCGAGCTCGAAGGCGCGCGATTCGAGGGCGCGCTGCAGCACCGTGCCGGCCAGCGGCGAACCGGTGGCGCCGTTCTCCCAGCCCGGGTAGTCGCTCGGATCGATGCCGACCACGATGCCCGCGTTCGCATTGCGCTCGTTGCGCGAGTACTGGCTCATGCCGTTGGTCACGACGCGGTTCGGCTCGCTGGTCGCAGCGACCACCGTGCCGCCGGGGCACATGCAGAAGCTGTAGACCGAGCGCCCGTTGCTCGCGTGGTGCACCAGCTTGTAGTCGGCGGCGCCCAGCAGCGGGTGGCCGGCATGCCTGCCCCAGCGCGCGCGATCGATCAGTCCCTGCGGATGCTCGACGCGAAAGCCGATCGAGAAGGGCTTGGCCTCGATCTCCACCCCGCGTTCGTGCAGCATCTCGAAGGTGTCGCGCGCGCTGTGGCCCAGGGCCATGACCACGTGGTCGGCGCGCAGTTCGTGGCGCTGGCCCGTGCGCTGGTCAAGCACCGTGAGGCCGCGCAGATGGCCGTTTTCCACCAGCACGTCGGTCACGCGCTGCTCGAAGCGGATCTCGCCACCCAGCGCGACGATCTGCTCGCGGATGTTTTCGACCACCTTCACCAGCTTGAAGGTGCCGATGTGCGGATGCGCGACGTAGAGGATCTCCGGCGGCGCGCCGGCCTTGACGAACTCCTCCATCACCTTGCGGCCGAGGAAGCGCGGGTCCTTGATCTGGCTGTAGAGCTTGCCGTCGGAGAAGGTGCCGGCGCCGCCTTCGCCGAACTGCACGTTCGACTCGGGGTCGAGCACGCTCTTGCGCCACAGGCCCCAGGTGTCCTTGGTGCGCTGGCGCACGGTCTTGCCGCGTTCCAGCACGATGGGGCGGAAGCCCATCTGCGCGAGCAGCAATGCGCAGAAGATGCCGCAGGGCCCGAAGCCCACGACCACGGGGCGGGGCGCGCCCTCGCCGGCGTGCACGGGCGGGCGGTAGGTCATGTCGGGCGCAGGCTGCACGTGCGGCCGGCCGGCATGGCGCGCGAGCACCGCGGCTTCCTGCTGCGCATCCGCGAGCGCGACGTCGACGATGTAGACCGTCAGCAGCTCGGCCTTGCGCGCATCGAAGCTGCGCTTGTAGACGTGGTGGGAAGCGATCTCGCCAGGGGCGACGCCCAGCGTGGAGGCGGTCAGCGCCGGCAGCGCCTCGGGCGAATGGTCGAGGGGAAGCTTGAGTTCGGAGACTCGGATCATGGCGGGCGGCCCGTGGCGATCGGGCAGGGGCTTCTGATGGGCCAACGATTGTAATACACTTCTGTATTACGAGCGTAGCCATGACCTTGTCCATCCGATTGCCTGCCGAAGACGAAACGCTGCTCGAGCGAGCCGCCGCTGCACTCCACATCAGCAAGTCCGAGTTCATCCGCCGCAGTATTGCGGCCTATGCAGGCAAGGTGTTGCCGGCAGAGAGGGCGGCGGCGGAAATCGACGCGCTCTACATCGGCAAGGGCGGTGGATTGCGCAAGCCGGAGAGTGTTGCGAATCCCGGCAAGCGGGCAATCCTGGAGCGGCTGCGTGAAAAGCACGGATACGCTCGTTGACACGGGTTTCCTGGTTGCCCTCTTCAACGACGCCGACTCGCACCATGCCGGGGCTGTCGGCATGCTGCGGGAGCTGGCAGGTCGGCGGCTCTATACGGTCTGGGAGGTGCTCACCGAGGCAGGCCATCTGCTCGACAACACAGGCTGGCTCAACCTGCTTCGCTGGGCCGCCGCCGGGCGGCTCACGGTCCTGACCAGCGATCCAGCGGATCTGACCGAGATCGCCGATTTCACGGAGCGTTATGCAGACGGCGGCGCTGACCTGGCGGACGTGGCGCTTGTGTTTGCCGCTGACCGCACAGGTGTCTACAACGTGCTGACGGTCGACCGCAAGGATTTCGATCGGTATCGCAGCCCATTGGGCAAGCGCCTCAAGCGGCTCTGGCTGAAAGACTAGGCTGCGGGGACAAATGCCGACGGCACGGCGACTTTCGTCGCGCGGCGGAGATAATCCCCCCGTGAAGCGCGCCGGACCGCCGCTGGTGCATGTCCCGAAAGGGCGCACTGGAGGAAAGTCCGGACTGCACAGGACAGCGCAGGAGCTAACGGCTCTCCACCGTGAGGTGAGGATCAGAGCAACAGAGACGAGTCGGCCGGGGCAACCCGGCCGGGTGAAACGGGCAATCTCTGCGCGCAGCAACACCAAGTAGGCCAGCGTCGAGGCGGTCCGCTGAGCTGGCGGGTAGGTGGCATCGAGCCGTTCCGGTGACGGGCGGCCCAGAGTAATGGCGGTCACGCCGGGGGCGACCCCGGTGCACAGAATCCGGCTTACAGGCGCGCTTCACTCTTTATTCGTCGTGCGCGAATGCGGCGCCCGCTTTTCGCCGCTTCTGCGCCGCCATTCGCTCGCTTCTTCCATGTGATCAGAAGCGTTCGTGCGGCAGCAGGTAGCGCCACTGGCCCTCCAGCAGCCCCGACAGCCCCACGCGCCCGATGCGCAGTCGCCGCATCGCCAGCACCTGCAGGCCCGCGGCGTGGCACTGCTGAGGCACATCGCCCGGCTGCGGTCCCTTGAGCGCGAAGCGCAGCCCGGTGTGGCCCTCGGCCTGCTGGCTGATGCTGACGTGCGCCGGCCCCTCGTTCAGCCGCGCCAGTTGATCGGGGCCGACGGGGCCGCCCACGTCCACCATCAGCTCGTGTTCGAGCAGCGCGGCATCCTCCGTCAGGCGGCGTTCGACGCGCCATTCCTGCGTATAGACCAGCAGGCCGCTGGCCTCTTCCTCGATGGGCGTCATGAAGCGCTGCCCCGCCACGTGCCGCGGCAGGAAGCGCAGGCCGGCGCGTTCGGGCGCGTGGTATTTCGCCGGTCCGAGCAGGCGGCGCGCCTGTTCGATCGCGAGGCCGGCCGGCTTGTGCAGCAGCAGCGTGACCGGGCCCACCGGCACCGGCCGCGCGCCGGCTTCGATCTCGATCCGCTGGTCGGCCCGTACGCGCGCCTGCGGCAGCAGCACCGGCTCGCCGTCGACGCGTACTGCGCCGTTCTCGATCAGCAACTCGGCCTCGCGCCGCGAGCAGGCGGCCTCCGCGGCCACACGCTTGGACAGGCGGATGCCGCTCTCGCCGCCGTCATGATCGGTCTCGTTCATCGTGCCTCGTCGAGTTGGCGGATACGTTCCACATGGGCGGCGAGCGAGCGCGCGGCCACGGGCCACATGCGCTCGGGCACGTCGTCGTAGGCGATCGGCAGCCAGTCCTCGGGCGCGCCCTGAGGCAGCTGCCGCATCGCGGCGGCAATTTTGGCTTCGCGCCTGAGCCGGTGCGCCTTGAGGTGCGCGATGGCGGCACGCGCTTCGCCCAGCACATGGCCGTGCGCGGGCAGGATGAAGCGGATGTCGCCTTCGGCGCAGGCGGCGTCGAGCTTGTCGAGCGAGTCCAGGTACGCATGCATGTTGCCGTCGGGCGGGTCGACCACCGTGGTGCTGCCGTTGAGCACGTGGTCGCCGGAAAAGAGCAGGCCGTCCTCCTCCAGCACCAGGCACAGGTGGTTGGCCGCGTGGCCGGGCGTGTGGATCGCGCGCAGGGTGTGCGTGGTGCCCTGGCCGTCCGTGAGCTGCAGGCGCTCGCCGTCCTGGAGTGCACGCCCGGGTACGAAATAGGCACTGTGCCGCGCGGTCGGCAACGAGGCCAGTCCGAGGATGGGCGGCTTCGGTTCGCACAGGGCCTGCAGTGGCGCCGCGCCGGGCGAATGGTCGGGGTGCGAATGGGTGCACACGATGTGGCGGATGTCGCCGCCGGTCGCCCGGTGCAGGCGCTCGAGGTGGGCGGGATCGTCGGGGCCGGGATCGATCACGACGTAGCCGGTGGCCGCGTCGCCCACGATGTAGCTGTTGGTGCCGGGGCCGGTCATTGCGCCGGGATTGCCGGCCGTGAGGCGCCGGACGTTTTTCAACAGCGCCACCGCTTCTTCGCTCTGCCAGCCCAGCTCGTGCACGATCTGGCCGTCGGGGCAGACCAGTGCCAGCTCGCCGTAGGGCATCTCGTGCTCCATGTAGCGCGCCTCCTTGCCGCGCAACAGGCCGGCGCGCGGGCAGCTGGTCCACAGCGGTCCCTCGCCGCCGGGGCGGTGCGCACAGGCATCGAGCACCGCGTCGACGGTGGCGTAGGCGGCCAGACGCTCCAGCGTGCGAAGCGTGGGAAAGATCATGAAGAAGTTGCCCGCCTTGTGCCGCGCCAGCGCATCGGCCGGCCGCACCCAGCAGGGCTCGAACTGTTCGGATTCGTCGGCGGAAGGCTCCTGTCCCTCGGGCATGCGGGCGACGAGGAAGGGCACGTCGAAGCGCTTGGGCAGGTCGCGGTCGGTGATCCAGTGGGCGAGGGTGTAGACCTGGTCGGTCGCCAGCAGCAGGCCGCGGGCCGTGCACTGATCGGCCAGCGCGATGGCCGAGCTGCTGCTGCGGTCCATGGTGCCCAGTACGTCGGCGGCGATCGGGCTGCCATTGGCCTGGCGCGCGAGCAGCACGCCCAGCTCCTCGAAGCATTCGCGCACCGCCGCGACCGACTGCGTGAGCTGCTGGTCGCTCTGCCCCGGCCGGCGCGTCGCGACCGACCGGGCCGCGGCATCCGAGGCCTCGATGCGCCCGCCGGGGAAAACGTAGGCGCCGGGTGCGAAGCTCGCGGTGGGCGAGCGCCGCGTCATCAGGACCTCGAGGCCCTCGGGGGTGTCGCGCAGCAGCAGCACGGTCGCGGCGGCCAGCACGGGGGCGGGCTCGCGGGCGGGGTGGAGTTGTTGTGTGGGGCGTACCATGGCCCGCATTATCAGAGCCGGGGCGGGGGCTGCATCCGCTCGGATGCGCATGAGCCGCACTGCCTCTCCAAAGGCGAACAGGGCAGCCGAAGGCGAAGATACTCACGTGAGCCGGGCGCCACCATGCCCGCCTGCTTTGATCCCCTGACTGCAAGGACCGCCATGCCCGCCTTCCTCTCCCGCCGCCCGCTCCTCGCCGCCGCCCTGGCCCTGGCCGCACCGCTCGCCTGCGCGCAGGGCGACTGGCCGCAGCAGCCCATCACGCTGATCATGGGGTTCCCGGCCGGCTCCGGCGTGGACGTGGTGGCCCGCACCATCCAGGAGCCGCTCACGCAGAAGCTCGGGCAGCCGGTGGTGATCGACTATAAGTCCGGGGCCGCCGGCAACATCGCCAGCGAGTACGTGGCCCGCGCCAGGCCGGACGGCTACACCCTGGCCTTCGGCACCGCCGCCACGCATGGCAGCAACGCGGCGCTCTACAAGAAGCTGTCCTTCGACGTGGAGGCCGACTTCGTCCCGGTGGCGCCGGTGCTCGACGTCTCGAATGTCCTGACCGTCAACCCCGACGTGATCAACGCCAGGACGCTGAAGGAGTTCGTCGACCTGGTGAAGGCCAACCCGGGCAGGTACAACTACGCCTCCACCGGCAACGGCGCCGGCACCCACATGGCTTTCGCCGAGTTCAATTCGCGGCTGGGGCTGAACATGGTGCACGTGCCCTACAAGGGCGGCCCGGAGGCCATCACGTCGGTGGTGCGCGGCGAGACCTGCTGCATCATGAACCAGGTGCAGACCGTGCTGCCGCACTACAAGGCCGGCAAGGTGCGGCTGCTGGGCGTGACCACCGCCGGGCCGGTGGCGGCGGTGAAGGAGGTGCCGACCATCGCCTCCAGCGGCCTTCCGGGCACCCAGGGCTTCGACAGCTCGATCTGGTTCGGCGTGTTCGCGCCCAAGGGCACCGATGCGCGCATCGTCGACAAGCTCAACGCCGCCATCCGCGCGGTGCTGGAGCAGCCGGAGATCCGCGAGAAGTTCGAGGCGCAGGGCAATACGGTGCGCATCGAGACCGCGGCGCAGTTCAAGAACACCGTGCATGCCAACCGCGTGAAATGGGCCGAGGTGGCGAAGGCGGCCAACATCAGCATCGACTGAAGAAGCCCAACCCGGCATTCGGCGCTCTCCGTTGCCGGGTGTCAATGGAGACTTCGCGCAGTCCGCGCGCCCGGCACCCGTGCTCAAAATCCGCTGCGATGGCGAGCAACACCAACGAGCGCGGAGACAAGCGATGAGCCAGGGCACCCCCCCTCTTCGTCTGCATGTGCCTGAGCCCACCGGGCGCCCGGGGCACGAGACCGATTTCTCCTACCTGCACCTCTCGCCGGCCGGCGAGGTGCGGCGTCCGCCGGTGCAGGCCTCGCCGGCCGACACCGGCGACCTGGCCTACACCCTGGTGCGCGTGCTGGACGAGGAAGGCCGCGCCGTCGGTCCCTGGGTGCCCGAGGCTGGCGCGGACGTGCTGCGCCGCGGCCTGGTCGCCATGATGAAGACGCGCACCTTCGACGCGCGCATGCTCATCGCGCAGCGGCAGAAGAAGATTTCCTTCTACATGCAGTGCCTGGGCGAGGAGGCCATCGCCACCGGCCACGCATTGGCGCTGGCGCCCGGCGACATGTGCTTTCCGACCTATCGGCAGCAGGGGCTGCTGCTGGCGCGCGACGACGTGTCGATGGTGGACATGATCTGCGAGCTGCTGTCCAACGAGCGGGACCCGCTCAAGGGCCGGCAGCTGCCGGTGTGCTATTCGATGAAGCGCGCCGGCTTCTTCTCGGTATCGGGCAACCTGGCCACGCAGTTCATCCAGGCGGTGGGCTGGGGCATGGCCTCGGCGATCAAGGGCGACACCCGCATCGCCTCGGCCTGGATCGGCGACGGCGCCACGGCCGAATCGGACTTCCACACCGCGCTGACCTTCGCGCACGTGTACCGCGCGCCGGTGATCCTCAACGTGGTCAACAACCAGTGGGCGATCTCCACCTTCCAGGCGATCGCCGGCGGCGAGGCCACCACCTTCGCGGCGCGCGGCGTGGGCTGCGGCATCGCCTCGCTGCGAGTGGACGGCAACGACTTCCTGGCCGTGCTGGCCGCCTCGCGCTGGGCCGCGGAGCGGGCGCGCAGCAACCTGGGGCCTTCGCTGATCGAATGGGTGACCTACCGGGCCGGTGCGCACTCCACCTCGGACGACCCCTCCCGCTACCGCCCGGCCGACGACTGGAAGCGCTTCCCGCTGGGCGATCCGATCGAGCGGCTGGCGCGGCATCTGCGCGGCATCGGGTCCTGGTCCGACGAGGAACACGAGAAGACCCAGGCCCGGCTGGAGGCCGAGGTGAGCGCGGCGCTGAAGGAGGCCGAGCGCTACGGCTCGCTGGCAGACGGCCACCTGCACGGTGCCGCGGCCATGTTCGAGGATGTGTACCAGCACATGCCGCCGCACCTGCAGGCGCAGCGCCGCGAGCTCGAGCAGTTCCAGAAAGGCTGATCCGCATGGCCCAGATGACCATGATCCAGGCGCTGCGCTCGGCCATGGACCTGATGCTGGAGCGCGACGACAACGTCGTCGTCTATGGCCAGGACGTGGGCTACTTCGGCGGCGTGTTCCGCTGCACCGAGGGCCTGCAGGCCAAGTACGGCCGATCGCGCGTGTTCGACGCGCCGATCTCCGAGGGCGGCATCGTGGGCTCGGCCATCGGCATGGGTGCCTATGGCCTGCGGCCGGTGGTCGAGGTGCAGTTCGCCGACTACTTCTATCCGGCCTACGACCAGATCGTGTCGGAGGCCGCGCGGCTGCGCTACCGCTCGGCGGGCGACTTCACGGCGCCGATCACCATCCGCATGCCCTGCGGCGGCGGCATCTACGGCGGGCAGACCCACAGCCAGAGCCCCGAGGTGCTGTTCACCCACGTCTGCGGACTGCGCACGGTGATGCCCTCGAACCCCCGCGACGCCAAGGGCCTGCTGATCGCCTCCATCGAGAACGACGACCCGGTGATCTTCCTGGAGCCCAAGCGGCTCTACAACGGGCCTTTCGACGGCCACCACGACCGGCCTCTGGTGCCCTGGTCCGCGCACCCGCTGGGCGAGGTGCCGGAGGGCTACTACACCGTGCCGCTGGAATCGGCCACGGTGTTCCGCCCGGGCAAGGCGCTGACGGCCATCGCCTACGGCACCATGGTCTACGTGTGCGAGGCGGCGGCTCGCGAGACCGGCATCGACGCCGAGATCATCGACCTGCGCAGCCTGTGGCCGCTGGACCTGCCCACCCTCGTCGCGTCGGTCCAGAAGACCGGCCGCTGCGTGATCGTGCACGAGGCGACCCGCACCAGCGGCTTCGGCGCGGAACTGGTGGCGCTGGTGCAGGAGCACTGCTTCTACCACCTGGAGGCCCCGATCGAGCGCGTGGCCGGCTGGGACACGCCGTACCCGCATGCCCAGGAGTGGGCCTACTTTCCAGGCCCGGCACGCGTCGGCGCCGCCTTCCGCCGCGTGATGGAGGACTGAATGGGCGTGCATGCGATCAAGGTGCCGGACATCGGCGAAGGCATTGCCGAGGTGGAGCTGGTGGCCTGGCGGGTGCAGCCCGGCGATGCGGTGACGGAAGACCAGCCGCTGGCCGAGGTGATGACGGACAAGGCGACGGTGGAGATCCCGTCGCCGGTGGCGGGCAGGGTGTTGGCGCTGGGCGGCGAGGTGGGCCAGCAGATCCCGGTCGGCGCGGAGCTGATCCGCCTCGAGGTGGCGGGCGCCGGGCAGGCGAGCGTGGATGCGCCGGTGGCCGTGCCTGCACCCGCGCCCGCGCCCGCGCCCGCGCGCGCATCCGTACCTGCACCTGCACCCGCCGGGGCACCTGCGCGCCATGCGCCTGCGCCGAAGCCTGCCGGCGACCGCCCCATCGCCTCGCCCGCCGTGCGCCGCCGCGCCTGGGAGTTCGGCATCGATCTGCGGCAGCTGCAGCCCAGCGGCACCGCCGGACGCATCGTGCAGGCCGACCTCGACGCCTGGCTGGCGCACCACCCCGGCGCCGCGCGCGGACCGCAGCCCGCACCGGTGGCCCCGCGCGGCATCGAGCGCAACGACGAGGAGGCCATCCCCATCACCGGCGTGCGCCGCCGTATCGCGCAGCGCATGCAGGACTCGGCGCGCCGCATCCCGCATTTCAGCTACGTCGAGGAGGTGGACGTGACCGAGCTCGAGCGCCTGCGCGCGCAGCTCAACGCGCGCGAGGACGGCAGGCCGCGCCTGACGCTGCTGCCGCTGCTGGTGCGCGCCCTGGTGCTGGCCGTGGCCCGCTTCCCGCAGATCAACGCGCGCTTCGACGACGAGGCCGGCGTGCTCACCCGCCATGGCGCGGTGCACGTGGGCATCGCGACGCAGACCGATGCCGGCCTGATGGTGCCGGTGCTGCGCCATGCCGAGGCCCTGGACCTCTGGGCCAGCGCGGCAGACATCGCGCGCCTGGCCGCCGCAGCCCGCGCGGGCCAGGCCACGCGCGCCGAGCTCAGCGGCTCGACCATCACGGTGACCAGCCTGGGCGCGCTCGGCGGCATCGCCTCCACCCCCATCATCAACCTGCCGGAGGTGGCGATCGTGGGCGTCAACCGCATCGTCCAGCGGCCGGTGATGCTGGGCGGCGCGATGCTGCCCCGCAGCATGATGAACCTCTCGTCCTCCTTCGACCACCGGGTGATCGACGGGCAGTATGCGGCCGGGTTCATCCAGGCGGTGCGGGCCTCGCTCGAGTCGCCGGCCCTGCTGTTCGTGGACTAGTCCACTGAAACACTGAAATCGACTGGTGCAGTCCACCCGATACGAGCGCGCTGCGGCGTTGCAAATGCTCGCGATACCGACCGGTATCGCTGCGCTTTGCGCCTTGCATCGCATCCCGTCTCGGGCGGCCCTCACCATTCATTTCAATGTTTCAGTCAACTAGGACCGATGGATGACAGGCCCTGGCCACGGTTGTACATAGGGGTTGCGATCGCATGACTTCCCGATCGCCGACTCCTAGAATCCGCCGCATGCGGCCCGCCATGGCATGGTTGATGGCACTGATCCTCCTGGCTCTCTGGAGTACCTCCGCCTGGGGCTCCGGTATCCGCCTTGGGAGCGGCCCGGCGGCGCATGCCGCAGCCGGCGCCCAGGGCACGTCCCCCGCGGCGTCCCCGTCCCCCACCGCCCCGGCGCGGCACCTGGTCGTCCTGATGGAGGTCGATGGCGCCATCGGCCCCGCCGCCGCCGACTATGTGCACCGCGGCCTCGTGCGTGCCGCGAAGAAGGAGGCCCGGCTCGTGGTGCTCCAGCTCGACACGCCCGGGGGCCTGGACGTTTCCGTGCGCCGCATCGTCCAGGACATCCTCGCCTCGCCGGTGCCGGTCGCGACCTTCGTGGCGCCCGGGGCCGCGCGCACGGCCGGCACCGGCGTCTCCGTCCTCCATGCCGGCCACGTCGCCGCGATGACCCCGCAGTCCCACCTCGGTGCGGCGAAGCCGCCGGTGAAAGGCACGCCCGAAGCAGCGCGGCCGGAACCGAAGCCCGAGGGCGGCCCGGCCGAGACCCAGGGCGGCGCGGCGAGCGACACCCCGGCCGCGAAGCGCCTGTCCGATGCCTCGGCCACCATCCGCGAGCTCGCCGAGCTGCGCGGCCGCAACGCCGACTGGGCGGCGCAGGCGCTGCGCGGCTCGGCGAGCCTGTCGGCGCAGGAGGCCCGGACGAAGCAGGTGGTCAATTACGTCGCGCAGGACGTGGCCGACCTGCTGATGCAGGTCAATGGGCGCGACGTGGCAATGGAGCGCGGCACCGTGCGCCTGGCCACGCAGCGCGCGCAGGTGCTGGTCATCGAAGCCGACTGGCGCAGCCGCCTGCTGTCGGTGATCACCGAGCCCAGCCTGGCGCTGATCCTGCTGATGATCGGCATCTACGGCCTGCTGTTCGAGCTGTCCAGCCCCGGCTTCGTGCTGCCCGGAGTGGTGGGCGCGGTCTGCCTGACGGTGGCGCTGTTCGGGCTGCAGATGCTGCCGGTCAACTACGCGGGGCTGGGGCTGATCCTGGTCGGCGTGGCCTTCCTCGTCGCGGAAGCCTTCCTGCCCACCTTCGGCGCGCTGGGGCTGGGTGGCATCGCGGCCTTCGCCTTCGGCGCGGTGCTGCTGATCGACAACGACGCGCCGGGCTTCGGCGTCCCGATCTGGGTGGTCGCGCTGAGCAGCGCGGTCTCGGCCCTCTTCATCATCGTGGTGGCCGGCATGGCGGCGCGGACGTCCAAGCAGCCGGCCGCCAGCGGCGGCGTCACGACGCTGGTGGGGACCAGCGGCGAGCTGGTCGAATTCGCCGACGGCGAAGGCGTGGCGCATATCGAGGGCGACTACTGGCCCGTGACCGGCACCGGGGACCTGTATCCCGGCCGGCGCGTGCGGGTCAGCGGGGTGCAGGGCGTGACCCTGCAGGTGGCGCCGGAAGGACAGGAGGCGACGCGGGCTTGACCGCATGGGCGGCGATCGGAAATCATGGACAGCGACGGCCGTTCCGCCGCACGCGGAGGAGAAAAACCATGACGACCACCATCAGCGTGGAGGAGCGAGCCAGGGCCGCCCTGGCGGGCCAGTACGGAACGCCTGACGAGCTGATCAAGCTGGTCGATCAGCTCAAGCGCGAACGGCGCTTCTCGCACGCGCGGCATCTCCTGGAGCGATTGCGCCTTCAGCGCGAGGTCACGACCGATCCCAGGCTGCGCCTCGTCGTGGCGCAGAAGCTGGCCCTCGTCACGTACAAGGACGCCGACCTTCCCGGCGACCTGAAGTTCGAGCGGGCACTCGACATCCTGCGCAGCGTGGAGGACCTGGAGACGACCAAGGACCCGGAGACGCTGGGCCTGGCCGGCGCCATCTACAAGCGCAAGTGGGAGTTCCAGAGCAACGAGCGCGACCTGGAAACCTCCGCGGCGTTCTACCGGCGCGGCTTCGCCGAGGGGGTCGAAAAGGACTTCGGGTACACCGCCGTCAATGCGGCATTCGTCCTGGACCTTCTCGCGGACCTCGAATCCCCGGACGGCCCGCGTCGCAGCCTGCGCGAAGGCAACCCGGACCTGCGCCGGCGACAGGCGATCGACATCCGGGAGCAGATCGCGGCAACCCTTCCGGCCCTTTGGGAGAAGCCCGGACTGGAATGGCTGCGCAGCACGTGGTGGTTCCCGGTCACACTGGGCGAGGCATTCTTCGGCTTGAGGAAGTTCGACGAGGCCCGCACCTGGCTCCGGCGCGCCGCCTCGATCCCGAGCGTGCCCGACTGGGAGCAGGAGAGCACGGCGCGGCAGCTGGCCGCCCTCTTCAATCTGATGTCGCGCCAGGCAACCTCGACGGGCGAGGCGCCGGACCCCCGGGCGCGCGAGGTCCTGCGGGACTTTCTCAAGGCCCTGAGCAGCGTCAGCGATGCCGACGCCGCGCTCGACTCCGTGGTGCGTGGAAAGATCGGCCTGGCGCTTTCGGGCGGAGGCTTCCGGGCGGCGCTCTACCACATCGGCGTCCTCGCCCGGCTGGCGGAACTGGACCTGCTGCGCCACGTCGAGTACCTCTCCTGCGTGTCCGGGGGATCGATCGTCGGGGCGCACTACTACCTGGAGGTGCGCCATCTTCTCCGCACCAAGCACGACGCCGACATCACCCGCGACGACTTCATCGACATCGTCGACAGGGTGCAGCGGGACTTCCTCGCCGGCGTGCAGCGCAACATCCGCGTGCGCGTCGCCGCGGAGTGGACCACGAACCTGAGACTGATCTTCCAGCCCGACTACACCCGGACGCGACGTGCGGGGGAGTTGTACGAAAAGGAAATTTTCTCCCGGGTGCGCGACGGCGAAGGCCACAAGGCGCGCTTCATCAACGAGCTCAAGATCATCCCGGCCGGCGAGTCCGCCGACTTCAGGCCCAAGGACCACAACTGGCGGCGCGCCGCCAAGGTGCCGATCCTGGTACTCAACGCGACCACCTTGAACACCGGCCACAACTGGCAGTTCACGGCAAGCTGGATGGGGGAGCCGCCCGGCGGCATCGACACGGAGATCGACGCCAACTACCGTTTGCGGCGCATGTACTACGACCAGGCACCGCCGCCGCATCAACGGATGCGCCTCGGGTACGCGGTGGCCGCCTCCGCCTGCGTCCCGGGCATCTTCGAGCCCTTGCCTCTGGCGAAACTGTACGAGCGGCTCACGCCGGAGTCGGATCGGAAAGTGCGCCCGGTCGTACGCCTGGTGGACGGCGGCGTGCACGACAACCAGGGGACCAGCGCGTTGCTGGAACAGGGCTGCTCCGTGCTGCTCGTCAGCGACGCGAGCGGCCAGATGGACCACGAGGATGCGCCCAGCAACAGCCTCCTGGGCGTGCCGCTGCGCGCCAACAGCATCCTGCAATCCCGCATCAGGACCAGCCAGTATGAAGACCTGATGAGCCGGCACCGGGCCGGCACGCTCAAGGGCCTGATGTTCGTGCACTTGAAGAGGGATCTGGAAACCCGCTCGGTCGACTGGATCGGTTGCCAGGACCCTTCGGAACCCGCGCCGCTTCGCGCCTTGACGAGCTACGGAATCCAGAAGGGCATCCAGCGCCGCCTGGCGGCCCTCCGCACGGACCTGGACTCCTTCACCGACACGGAAGCCTTTGCGTTGATGGCCAGCGGCTACCGGGTCACGGAGACATCGCTCAAGGAGCCCTTGCTCGGCTTTCCGACCGAGAAGGCGCTTTCCCATGACTGGGACTTTCTCGCCATCTCGCCGCTGCTGGAACAGCCGAGCGTGTTGTCGCCGCTGGCGCTGTGGCTGGAACGGCAGCTGGGCATCGGCAGCCGGATTGCCTTCAAGGTGTGGTTCATCAATTCCTATCTCCAGGTGTTGGTCGGCTTGATCGGGGTCGCCATCCTGGGCGCCGTCCTGTTCAACTGGAGGCAACTCTTCGCCCTGCAGTTCACGCCGCCGCCCATCACGGTCGGCGCGGCTATCTTGGCGGCCGGCACCTTCCTGCTGGGCATCTTCGGACTTGGCGCCATCGCCAGACTGCTGGATTACCGAAAGACGCTGCGCGACATCGCCCTGGGCATCGGCATGGCCTTCTTCGGCTTCGTCGTCGCGCGCCTGCATCTGCACGTCTTCGATCCGCTGTTCCTGCGACAGGGGCGGCTCCCGGTCCTGTTCGGCTTTGCGGATGTCGCGGCTGCACGTGAACGCGAGCGTGCCGAACGGGAGCGCAGCCAGTCCCTGGAGAACGCCGCGGCGGGCCGGCGGACCGGCTTTGCCGTCCAGCAGAGCGAAGGCTTCATGTACTCGGCGAAACGGACCCTGGACCCCGAGACCGAGCTCAAGGTCACGCGCGCCATCTTCGAACTGAGCGACGGTGTCCCGGCATCCGATCGTCGCGGTGCCGGTCTCCAGCTGCTTCCCGTGGGTGGGACGGGGTGGAACATCGCCTACGACGTGGACTGGGAGCGGCAGCGGGTTCGCATCCATCACCTGGTCCGCGCCGGGCAGGAAGAGCAGGCGCCGTCATGAACCAGCCCGCATTTCCGGACTACGCCCTCAAGACGGCGGAGGCGGCGCGCAAGCAGAGGCTGGCATTGCCGCCGGCCTTGCGACTGGCGGTCGACCAGATCGAGGCCGAGCTCTGCCAGGACCCGGAGAAATACCCGGACCGGCTCATTCCTGCCTCTCAGGACGGCAGGTCACGCATCTACCAGCATCCGGAACCTTCGATTCAGGTCACCTTCGAGGTGGATGATGCCGCCAAGGTCATCTACATCTTCCATTACTTCGCGCCGACCATGAATGCGCGGCAGCCCATGTTCATCAGCTACGCCCACGCCGACAAGGAGTTTCTCGCCGAGCTGCGCCTGTTCCTCTCGGCGATCGAAAAGAAAGGCCTGATCAATTTCTGGGACGACAGCCAGCTCGTCCCGGGCGTGCCGTGGGAAAAGCAGATCAAGGAGGTGCTGGACAGATCGGAGGCAGGGCTTCTTCTGGTGACACAGAACTTTCTGGCCTCGCAGTTCGTGGCGGACGTCGAACTGCCCAAGCTTCTCGACGTCGCCCAGCAGGCGGGCAAGAAGATCTACTGGCTGCACGTCAGCCCCAGCACGGTGTTCGATACGCATACCGAGATCACGGCCTACCAATCCCTGCAGGACGATCCCAAGGTCGCCTTGACTGAACTCGATGAACCGAAGCGGAAAAGGGCGTTGGCAGACATCACCGGCAAGCTGATGAAGCATGCGCGATTGAATTGAACGGGCGTTCTTCGAGGCCGGCGATGGGCGCCTCGATCGATGTGGCGTAGGCGGGCGGTCCCGGGAAGCGAACACATCCCCCGGCTGAAGGAGAGGAGGCGCGCCAAACGCAGCGCTTGCGCGTACTCTGCGAATGGCCTAAGGCAAACGGCGGAATTGTCTCTGGCGCAGTCTCGGATCATCCTTTCCACCGCATATCGCGGTGCATGCGCGCAGACCGCACATTCCTGATCACCCATTCGCAGGAGAAGCCCATGTTGACCTCATCCCAGCTTCAGCAGGTCATGCCCCACCTCCCCGCTGCCAAGCTCGCCGACTTCCTGCCTCACATCAATGGCGCCATGCAGACCTTCGAGGTGAACAATCCCTTGCGGGCCGCGGCCTTCCTGGCGCAGCTCGCGCACGAGTCGGGCGAGTTCCGATGGATGGAGGAGATCTGGGGGCCGACCGACGCCCAGAAGCGCTATGAGCCGCCCGGCACGCTCGCCACGCGGCTGGGCAACACGCAGCCGGGGGACGGCAAGCGCTTCAAGGGCCGCGGGCCGATCCAGATCACGGGCCGGTTCAACTACAAGCGTTACGGCGACCTGCTCCACATCGACCTGCTCGCACAACCGGAGCGGGCCGCCCAGCCGGATGTCGCCTTCGCGCTGGCGGGCCTCTTCTGGTCGAGCAACCACCTCAACGAGCTGGCGGACGCGCAGCAGTTCGTCGCGATCACGAAACGCATCAACGGCGGCGTCAACGGCCTGGCCGACCGGCAGAAGTACTACGAGCGCGCGAAGACGGTGCTGGCCGGCGGCACCTTCGGCGACGCCGCACCGGCGACGCGTGGCTCGCGCGGCGCGAAGACGACGGCGGCGCCGGACCTCGGAAACCTGCCGCCGCTCACGCGCGGCTCGGAAGACATTGCGCATTCGGAAGCGCTGGCGCCCGCCGAAGATTCGCCGAAGGCCGTGGCGCCGGCCAGGAAGCGCCGTACGCCTGCGAAGAGCACCGCCGCTGCCGCAAGGCCCTCGCCCAGGACCGCAAAGCCTGCAGCAAAGAGAAGGGCGCCGCTCGAAAGGTCGACGCGGCCATAGCGTCGTCGACAGGGCATTCAGACATTCCCTTCGACCATGCGCCTGTTCATCAGTCACGGCACCGACAAGAACAAGCAGGAGGAGCTGGACTATCTCGATGCGCTCGAAGCCGGGTTGAAGGTCGATCCACCCGAGGGAGGCAATCCGCACGAAGTGCTCATCGACCGAACCCGGATCGACGCCGGCGACGCCTGGGAGGGCATCCTGCACGACATGCTGGCGGAATGCCAGGCCGCGCTCCTGGTGCTGTCGGAACGCGCGCTGAAGCGGCCCTGGGTGCTGAAGGAGTCGACCATTCTGTCGTTCCGCAAGGCGCGCGAGCCGGAGTTTCCCTTTTTCTGCGTTCTGCTTCCCGGCGTCACGCTGGCGGACGTGAACGCGGTGCCCTCGTTCGCCGCGTTGCGGCTGGACGACATCCAGGCCTTTGCGCCGGGCACCCCGGCCGGCGCGGTGGCCGCATGGGTCCTGGGGCGCTTGCAGACCTGTCAGCCGCCACGCGTCACCGTGCTGGACAGGCTCGAGCGCGCCATCGAGGCGCGCCTGGTGCAGGTCAACGCCAACGAACTCGAGGCGCTGTGCGAGCGGCTGCTCGGCCAGCAGGTGGCATGGACGGGATCGGTGGATCGTGCTCGGCTGCGGGCGCGGATGCTGGCGCGGGGAATCGTCCGCGGCCGGCTGGGGGGCGTGGGAGGCGTCGCGGGTCTGATGCGAGACCTGCGCAATGCGGCGATGCCCGCGGAGCATCGCCGAGCCGTCCTGGAGCTGGCTGCATCGATGTGGGTCGATGCCGAAATAGCGGGCCGCTTCGGTGCGCTCGTGGCGGAAGGGACGCGCGCCTCGCCGCCGGCCGCCGCGCTGAATGGCGCACGCATTCGCTACAGCTCGCGGATGGTGGCCTGGCGCGCGTTGATGCCGGAGACCTCCGACTACATCTACTGGGTCGAAGGCGGTGGTTCGGATGGGTGGGAAGACGAATTGGTGCGCCGCATCCGGAAGGCGTATCGCCTCAACAAGGAGGCGGTGATCGACAGCGACGAGCAGGTCGATGAGGTGCTGCGCCATCGCGACCCCGAGCAGCCGGTCGTGTATGTGCTTCCGCCCCCCGTTCCCGACGAACAGTTGCTGCGCGCCTTGCAGACCCGCTTTCCTCGCGTCGTGTTCATCTTGCATACCGGCGCGACGCTGCTGCCTGCCGAAGATCTTCCCCAAGGTGTCGTGCGCCTCGCTCCGGGGATGCAGCTCGAGGTCGAGGCGCAGCGCAATGCCGACTATGCGGCAGCGCTGGAGTCGGCGCGCTGAACTTCCCTCTGTCCGAGACCCTTCCCCATGCCCGAACAATTCAAACCGCGTTACTTCGATCCTGGCGCTCGGGCCGGGGCGGTCGTTGGCGATGACGCCAGTGTGACCCTGCGCCTGGATGACACCACCGCTTACGTCTACAGCCCCGCCATCATCCTGGCCGTGAACGTCGCGATGGCCACCGGCCGACCGCTGCTGATCGCGGGCAACCCCGGCACCGGAAAGACGACGCTGGCGGCCAATGTGGCCAAGCTCCTGGGCTGGAAGTTCTATTCTTGCGTCGTCACATCGCGGACCCGGGCCCAGGACCTGATGTGGAAGTTCGATGCGCTTCGGCGTTTGTCGGATGCCCAGGCGAGCATGCACAGCGCAGGATCGCTGCGCCCGCGCGCCGCCTATCTGGAACCGCAGGCCCTATGGTGGGCTTTCGACGCCGATACCGCGTCGCGTCGCGGTGCCGGGCCGGCGCAGGCAGACGTCCCGCCGGCATCCGACCCTCAGGCCGCCGTCGAGAGTCTTTGTGCGGTGGTGCTGCTCGATGAGATCGACAAAGCCGAGCCTGACGTCCCCAACGATTTGCTGGAAGCGCTCGACGCCGAGCGCTTCACTGTCGACGCCCTCGATTCGCCGCTCCAGGTCTGCGGCCGGCGTGAACGCGTGCTGATGATGATCACGACGAATGGAGAGCGTGAGCTGCCCGCTGCGTTCATGCGCCGCTGCGTCGTGCTGAAGCTGGAGCCGCCCACGGCCAACCAGCTGGTGGAGATCGCGAACGACCGGTTCGGTTCCGAGCGGGCGGCGACGCACCGCGCGATCGCCGAGCGGCTGGTGCATCTGCGCGAGCTCTCGCGTCAGCAGAACTTGCGCGAGCCCAGCACCGCCGAGTACCTGGACGCGCTGGCCGCGTGCGAGCGGCTTCAGGTGGACCATCGATCCCCTCGCTGGGCCTTGCTGGAGCAGACCTTGCTGTGGAAGCGCGACCTGCCGCTGCCGGATGCCAACATGTGATGAGCAGGGCGCTGATCTTCGTCGCCGATCTGCTCGAGGTGCTCGACAAGCTCGAGATCGACTCGCCTGGGACCGCTCGCGAGGTGATGCGGATGCTCAGCCTGGAATCCTGGGCGGACATCGCGGCGGCGCCCGAGGCGAACCGGGCGGTGGCCCCGATCGGCGCCACGGAGGCCGCCGTCCCGACCGTCGTCCATGAAGGACCCGCGCCGGAAGTCGGGGGGACGAGCCCGTCGGGGTCCGTCGCGCCGTTGTCGACGAAGCCCGCCGCGGTGACGGCGCTCGATCCGGCCCCGCTTGCGGCCGTACGACCCCATTGGGCGCTGCCCGATCGGGCGATGCAGCGCGCCTTGCCGTACCTCAGTCCCGTCGTCGACTCCTTGCTCGATCCGCGCCAGGAGCGCACGGCGGTCGCGGCGCTGGTGGCGGGCGTGGCCGACGATGAAACGATCGATCTCGATGCCGTGGTCCTCACGCTGGCCCGGGGCGAGCCCCTCGATGCGTTGCCGATGCGCCGGGGCTGGAACCTGCGGCGCGGCTTGCACGTGCTGATCGACCAGGGCCCCGGCATGGCGCCGTTTCGCGCGGATGCGGAGCAGTTCGTCAGTCGCCTGGACCGCCTGATGGCGCCCGACCTGCTCGCCATCGGCATGTTCGAGGGAACACCCCTGCACGGCGTACGCATGTCCGCACGCAAGCCCGCCCCGTGGCAGCCCCCTGCGCCGCAGACGCCGGTGCTGCTGCTCACCGACCTCGGGCTGTGTCCGGCCGACCGGCCTTCGCGTGCGGTCACCGCGAGCGAATGGATCGAGTTCTCACAGGCTGCGCGGCGTGCGGGCGTGCAACTGCGCACCCTCGTGCCTTACCCGCCCAAGCGTTGGCCTTCGGCGCTGGCGGTCCCGATGGGGTGCGTGGCCTGGGATCGGCGTACCACGGCTGCCACCGTGCGCCGCGCGCTTTGGGGGAGCTTGGGATGAGCAGCGGCGACGAACATGCCGCGCGATGCATCGCCGAACTCGCCGCAAGGCACCCCGCGGCGGTGTCCCTGGGGCGCTATGCCTCGTTGGCTGTGCGCATCGATGCGCCCTTGCTGCGGCGATTGCGACTGGCATTGCTGCCCGGTACCGACGCGAGCGCCGAAGCCGATCTCTGGTTCAGCGGGCTCTCCGAATCGCGCGGCGACGAAGGATTCGTGCTCGACCCGCAGGTGGCCGTCATCTTGCGTGATCAGCTGGCCCGCGAGCGTCTGGGCAGCGGTGGCTCGGCGCTCGATGCGGCTTGGCAGCACACGACGCAGATGCACGCCGGCTGGCCCGAGGCCTTGCGGCTCGAGGAAACGCTGACCTACCTTGCCTTGCGCCCGAGCGACGGGGCCGCCGAGGCGCTCGAAGAGGCGTTGCGACCGGCGATGATCGCGCTGGCATCCGGCGGACATCGCGCGGTCGAGGTCGCTCGCTGGGCCGTGCGCGCAGTGCCGCGCCTGCCCGCGGCCGCGCGCGACACGGATGCCGCGCTGGCCTTGCTGCTCGCGTCGTCGGCGCTGATCGGTATCGGCGGCCGCGCGGTGAACCCGGCCGATGGGCGCGTCATTCCGGGCGACCTGGGATGGCTGCTGCCGGCATCGTTGCTGGACAAGTCGACCGCGCTGGTGTGCGAAGTCGGCCCGGAGTCGCTGCTGCTGCGACCGCCGGGCACCGAGGATGCTGCCGGCTCGCAAGTCACGCTGCCGATCACCAGGCCGCTGTTCGCGGAGCTGAGCTGGACCGTCGACGCCACCCGCGTGACGCGGGTGCAGGCGATCGTCCCCGGGACGGCGATGCCGCTGCCTGCCGGATGGCGTGAGCTGCGCTTGCGCACCTTGACGGGCGCGGTGTACCGGCTCGGTCCGGCCACTGCCGCGGTCGCGATGTCGCTGGAAGAACTGCTCGAGGGTTGCGTTTTCGTGCATTGCGGCAACGCCATGGCGCGCGGGCTGTTCGTATCGGACGATCGCATCCTGACGACCTTGCATGCCGTCAGCGAGGCGGTGCGCGAGGCCGCGAATCCGTCGCCGATCGAGGTGAGGAAGGGCACCCACCGTTCGGCCGCGCTGCTCGTCGCGGCCGATCCCCGGGTCGATCTCGCGCTGCTGGCAGTGAATGGGCCGCTGCGCAGCGGTCGGACGATGCCGCGCGCGCAGGCAGCGCCCGAGGCAGGTCAATCGACCACGCTGCTGGTGGTGGAGGAGTCTTCTTGGACGAGCCTGGCGTACAGGGTGACAGCCTTCGAAGTCTCGACCTCGGCGAGCGGGCGCACATACGAGGGCCTGCTGGAGATCGAGCGTGATGGCGGCAACCCATTGCCGCCGACCAAAGGCTTGTCCGGCGTCCCCGTCATTCACGCGGGCGAGATGGTCGGGATGGTGGCGCTGGGCAACGAAAGAGACCTGCTGTACGCCGTCCCGGCGGGCCAGATCGACGCTTTTCTGTCGTGGGCGCTTCTGCCGGATGGGCAGGAACCCGATGTCCTGGTGGCGTACGCGCCTAGCGATTCCTACGGCAAGGGCGAGGAGCTCGACGAGGTGGCGCTCGAACGCGTCCGGCGGTCGCTGCAGGTGGCCAGGTTGCGGCCTCGCGTCACCGCCGAGATGCGTCGAACGCGCGACGACGATGACGCGCGTGCCTTGAACAGCGCGAGGGCGGCAGTCTGCCTTCTGACCCCGGTCGCGAACGCCTCCGGTTCCGAAGGCCATCGCGACATGGCGGCGATGGCGTTTCGCCGCTGGGTCGACCCCGGGTTCCCGGTCGCGATGCTGACCTACCGGACGAATGTGCCTCGGTTGCCGCGTCCGCTGCAGGCGGCGCCCACGCTGTCGCTGGACTCCCTGGACGAGGAGACCCTGTGGCTGCAACTGCAGCACACGCTCGGAAGCCGGCCCGTGGACGCGCCGACTGCCAGCGACGCCGACTTCGCCGCGGCGGCCCACTATCGTCTCGGACTGTCGCCGGGCGAGCCATCGGAAGTGCCGCTTCAGCAACGCCTGGAGGCGGCACTGGCCGATGCCGCGTCGCGCGAGGGCATCGACCGTGCCGCGCTCGTCGAGCGCGCCGACATGGCTGCGATGCTCATGCTTCCCGATGGCAAGACCCTGGCGGATTTGCGGCGCGTCGCCCGCGCCGAGCCCGGCCGGCGCGCCGTCTACCTGAACGCGATGCCGGTCCAGTACGCGCGCCTGCTGCTCAAGCGAGCCTGGTTTCCCAATGCGCCGCCGCCCCACGTGGTGATCCGAGACCAGGAATGGCCGACGGCCGACGAAGGTGTCGATGCCCTGGTGACACAGATCGTGGGGCGGGTGGCCGAGTCCGCGGACGCCGTGGCGGCCGAGATGCGCTGGGTTCTGTCCCGCGCGACCGCGGACTATGTGGTCGTGTTCGCGACCCGGCCGTTTCCGGATGCCCGCATCGTGAGCGGGCTGAAGGCTTCCTTGCCAGGCGCGTTGCTGTTTTTCCTCGGCCTTGAACAGGACGTGGCACAGGCGGCCGCCGCCGCCGGCGTGACTGTCTTGCCGGGCTTGCAGGATGCCAGCGAGAGCTTGCGCTGGGTTCAGAACTACAAGCGAATGCTGGAAGGCGTCGCTCCGCGCGGCCGGGCCGGTTCCGCTCCGCCGCGCTGAAATCGGCGTGCAGGGGGCGACTGGCCTAAGGTGCTAGATCCAACGAAAGGTTGGCACGGCCGCCAAAGCGGAGTCAGATAGCAGCACCGCCGCTTGGAGACGCCGAGCCATGAGCGACGAAATTTCCGTTCATGACGATCTCGCCGACGAACTCGACGAGTTCTTCTGGGGTGACCTCCTCGACTACATCGCCGATGGTCACGTGGTGGTCGTCGTCGACAGCGGACTGCTCGAAGTCAGTTATCGGGGGCAGCACATCGGATTCGATGCCCTCGTCGCCACCCGGCTGGCCGAGCGCCTGCACCTCGACATGCGCGGCATCGCGGGCGTGCCGCGCCTGGACGACGTGGTGAGCCGCTACCTCCTGTCGCCCCGCGCGCGAAAGGAAGATCTCTATGTCCGGGTCGCGCAGGTGGTCAAGGACCTGGACGTCGAACCGCCCCAGGCCCTGCTCGACCTGGCCGCCGTCACCGGCCTCGATCTGTTCGTCACGCTGGCATTCGACGGCCTGCTCGTGCGCGCCATCGATCTCGTGCGTCACGCCGGCCAATCGCGCACGGCGGCGATCGCGTTCGCGCCGAATCGCGCGGCGGACCTGCCCGTCCCGCGCGAGCGGCTGACGACGCCCACCGTGTTCCATCTCCTGGGGCGGCAGTCCTCGGCGCCCGAATGGGTGATCTGCGACGAAGACCGCCTCGAGTTTCTCCATGCCCTGCAGGACGATGCGCGCCGGCCGAAGCTGCTGTTCGATGCGCTGCGCGACGATCATCTGCTGCTGATCGGCTGCCGCCTGCCCGACTGGCTGGCGCGCTTCTTTCTGCGCGCGGCCAGGAACGAGCGACTCTCTTCTCGCCGGCAGACGGTGGAGTACCTGGTCGATCCGCGCGTCGCCGGCGACCTGGGCTTGAGGGCCTTCCTGGCCGACTTCAGCCCGGCGACGCGCGTGGTGGCGCTGGATCCGGCCGGCTTCTGTGCCGAGTTGCGCAAGCGCTGGGTGCAGCGGCAGCCCCACAGCACCCCTTCGGCGTCTCCGCTTGCGGGGACCTCCGCTGCCGTCGAGGGCGCCGTGTTCATCAGCTATTCGAGCCAGGACACGGCGGCGGCACGCAGCCTGGCGCAGGCGCTCGATGCCGCCGGCATTGACGTGTGGTTCGACCACGCCGAACTGAAGGCCGGGGACGACTGGGACCGGCGCATCCGCCGCGGCGTGGAAGACAGCACGCTGTTCGTTCCGGTGATTTCCGGCGCCACCCAGGACGCGCAACGGCGCCGCGACTTCTTCTGGCGCGAATGGAATGCGGCCGATGAACGGGCACGCGGCATGGCGCCCGACGAGCCCTTTCTGCTCCCGGTCGTGATCGACGACACGCCACCCTACGGCAGCGTGGTACCCGATCGCTTTCGCGCGGCGCAGTGGACGCTCGCCCCCGGCGGGCGCGTGACGCCCGAATTCGTCGACCGTGTGCGCGACCTGTACCGAAGGGTCTCCGGCCGCGGCCGCTCATGAACGACCGGCTCCAACTGCCCCGCGATCCGGCTGGCGAGCGCTTGAGCCCCTCGCGGCCCTGGCCCGGGCTCGCTTCCTTCGCGGAGTCCGACAGGAATTTCTTCCGTGGACGGGACCGCGAGTCCGACGAGCTGGCGCGCCTGGTCCGCCGCGAAAGGCTGACGGTCCTGTTCGGGCGATCGGGGCTCGGCAAGACATCGTTGCTGCGGGCAGGCCTGTTCCCGCGCCTGCGCGAGGACCTGCACGTGCCGGTGCTGATCCGCCTCGCGCACGGCGCGAGCCTGCCGCTGCGCCAGCAGGTCTGGGGTGCGATCGAGGCCGCGTGCAGCGAAGCCGCCATCGACGCCACGCCCCCGCTGCCCGGGGCGACCTTGTGGGAGCACTTTCACCGTGCGGATGCCGGATTCTGGAACGTGCGCAACCGGGCGGTGGTGCCCGTGCTGGTGTTCGACCAGTTCGAAGAACTGTTCACCCATGGCGCGGCCGACGAAAAGATCCGGCGCAGCGCCGCCGATTTCATGGCCGAGCTCGCCGACCTCGTCGAAGACCGGCCGCCCGAGGCACTGCGACATGCGCTGGAATCCGATCATTCGCTATCCGAGCGTGTCGACTTCCGGCGCCTCGGGTGCAAGGTCGTCCTGAGCTTCCGCGAAGACTTCCTGGCCGAGATGGAAGCCTGGCGCGACCGCATGCCTTCGCTGACGCGCAACCGCTATCGCCTGACGCCCATGAACGGGCGACAGGCGCTCGAGGTCGTGGCCAGCGGAGGCTTGCTCGCGGAGGGCGAGGTGGCCGAACGCATCATCGGCCTGGCATGGAACAACCAGGCGAAGGCACCCCCGCCCGATCACTACGACCGCATGGAGGTCGACCCGGCGCTGCTCAGCGTGATCTGCAGCGAGCTGAACCTGCGCCGCATCGCGCAGGGCAGCGAACGTATCGGCGCCGATCTTCTGGCAGGCGCGGAAAAGGAGATCCTGGTCGATTTCTACGGCCGTTCGCTGAGCGACCTGGACCCGCGCGTGCGCGAGTTCGTGGAGGATGAGCTGATCACGGAAGCCGGTTTCCGCGACAGCCATGCGCTGGAGGACGCGCTGGCGCTTCCCGGCATCACCCGCCAGGCGATCGATCAGCTCGTGGCGGGCCGGCTGCTGAGCGTCGACGACCGCTTCGGCGTGCGGCGGCTCGAGCTGTCGCACGATGTGCTCACCCGCGTCGTCAAGGAAAGCCGGGACGCGCGCCAGGCCCGGGAGGCGCAGGCCGCTGCGGCTGCGCGCGAGCGCGAAGCCCTGGCGGTGCAGCAGCGCAACCGGCGCCAGGCGGTGTGGATCGGCAGCGCCGGGGTGCTGGCCATCGGCTTGCTCGTCGCTGCCGGCATCTCGATCCGCGAAGCGGTGCTGGCAACGCAGCGATTGGACATTGCGACGCAGGAAAGCGCAGCGGCCAAGCGCGAGGCGGAGCAGGCGCGCGTGGACGCCGATGCCGCATCCGACAGGTCACTGCGAATGGCCGAGCGGGCCGCCGAAGCCAACCTCCGCGCAGAAGAAGAGACGGAGAAATCCCGCAAGGCCGCCGAACTGGCATCGCTGCAGGAACAGCGGGCCGCCGACGCCGCCGCCCGCGCCGCACGGCTGACCCGCGATGCGTTGGCCACCGACCTGATCGCGAACGCACGCACTGCGCAGTCGTCGTCGTCGACCTCCCCGAGCCAGCCGGACCGCGCCTTGCTGCTCGGCGCCGAAGCCAGCCATCGGCATCCCGAGCGGCTCGATGCGCAACTGGCGCAACTGGGTCGGCTGATCGCCAACGAAGGACTGCGCAAGCTGCTTCGCATCGAAGGCGGCGTGACGGCATCCGCCAGCGCGCCCGACGGGCGGCGGGCCGCGCTGGGGACCGATCGCGGTGAGATCTTCGAAGTCGACCTGGCGGACTGGCGTGTCATGCGACGCTGGAAGGCGCACGAGGCCGCGGTGCATCGGCTGGCCTACGGCGCGGATGCATCGCGCATCGTGTCCACCGATGAAGGCAGGACGATGATCGCCTGGCAGCCGGGTGAGGGAAGAGAACTCGGCCGGGCCGCGCTCACGGGGCTGCGCAGGGGACTGCAGCGCATGCTCGTCAGTCCGCGTGGAGACTTCGTGGCCATGGTCGGCCACGCAGGCGAGGTCGAGCTCTGGCCATTGCCGGGCCGGGGCGAAGGCGCATCGGTGCGCCGCGTCGGCACGCAAGCCGATGGGAGCTGTCTTTTCGTCGATGAGGGCGAAGCCACCCTGTTCTACGGCGCGAGCGGTGGCGTCCGCGCAGTGAAGCTGCCGGACGCCGGCGAAGTGCCGCTGCCGCAGACCTCACAGAAGACACTGGCGCGCTCGCCGGATTGCCGGTTCGACGCCGAGCTCGGCAGCGGCCCCGACGGGAAGTCCGTCATCACGTTGCGCGATGCGCGCACCGGCGCGGCGGTGGGGACGCTGGGGGAGGGCGGAGGCGACAGGACGCTGGTCGCCTTCGAGCGGACGGGGCGCTTCGTGGCCGTGCGCGGCGGCGACACCACGACCGTGTGGGCCACCGGGCCGCTGCGGGAGGTCGGTCGCGTCCAGCACAAGCCGGGCACCGCCAGCGCACTGGCGATCGATCCGGACGGCAGATGGCTCGCCACCAGCCTTCCCGGCGGCGAGATCACGGTGCAGTCGGTCGCCGACGGTGCGCTGCGTGTGAAGACCCGGCTGACGCAAGGCGTCGACGAGTTCCAGTTTTCACCGGATGGCGACGCCGTGGCTGGGCTGACCCGCGGGCAGGAGCGCGTGCATCCCATCTGGCAGCTCGCGCCGCCGAAGGTTCTGCGCCTGGGCACGGCAGTGCACAAGGCCGAGGAGATCGAATTCAATCGAACAGGCAGCGTGCTCGCGACGGTCGAACCCGGCAGCAGCACGGCGCACTTCTGGGACCCCGGCAGCGCGAGGCATCTGCGCCAGGATGCCGACATGCAACGCGCCGAATTCAGCCCGGACGGTTCGCGCCTGGCCATCCAGCGCAGCAACGGGGACTTGGAGGTGCTCGACATGGCGGGCGACGGTCCTGCCATCCTGCAACTCGCGAAACCCGCGGGCATCTCGTTCCGGCGCTTCGCCATCAGCAAGGACAACCAACGGCTCGCGGTGACGCGATCCGACGGCGCGATCCACATCCATGCGTTGCGCCCAGGGGGCCGCGAGACGGTGCTGCAGGGTGTGCAAGGCGTGGACGTCGACGTCGTCGTGTTCAGCCCCGATGGCAAGGCGATCGCCGTCGGTGGATCGGATGGCGTGGTGCGCTTGCATCGCTTCGACGCGCGCGCACCGGAGGCCATCCTCTCGCATCCCCACCTCGGCGGGGTCCTGCAGATGGCGTTCAGTCCCGACGGCAAGCGCCTCGCGACGGGCGGCGCGGACAAGATGGTGCGGCTGCGTGACGTGGCCAACGGTCAGACCGTCGCCAGCTTCGGCCCTCATGAATGGGAAGTGGAGCGGCTTGTGTTCATCGAAGGCGGCGACGCGCTGGTGAGCGGCGAATCGAAGGGCGGTCGCGACATCTGGGACATCCGCAAGGGCCGGCGGCTGGCCCGGCTGCGCGCCACGGACGACAGTGTGAGGAGCGTGGACATCAGCCCGACAGGCCGCCGGGTGGCCGTGCTCCGCGCGGACAACACCGTGCTGCTGCGCAGCTGGGATCACCGCACCATGCTGCAAGACGCCTGCGACATGGCGGGCCGCAATCTGGAGTGCTCCGAATGGCGGCAATTCATGCCGGATGTGCCGTACCGCAAGACCTGCCCGGCCTTGCCGGCGCCGGAGCCGATGTGCAGGTGAGGCCCTGTGTGTCCACCTCTTTGTGGATGGGGGTGGCGCAGCGGGTCCATGCCCGCAGGTATAGTGAATCGGCAAGCTCGCCGGGCGATGAAGGAGTTGCATCATGAGGAAGTACGCCGTCGTTTTCGTGCACGGACTCGCGAAGAAGCCGCCGCCGCCAAAGCTCGAGGAACTCTGGCGCTGGGGCCTGGAGCGCTCCAGCACGCCGCCGCCGTTCGACGGAAAGAATCCCGGCATCGACCTCGACACCGAGGGCGTGCCCGCCCTCTTCAACTACTACGCCGATGTGTTCTATGGGGAGGACTACGAGACGTCTTTCGATTCCTACTACGAATCCGAGAGCAACGCCGTGGTCAAGGAAGAAAATCTGGAGCGTGTCGCCGGCGATCTTGCCGAGCCCACGCCGGCCAATGTGAGGGAAAAGAGGTTCCTCGAGGAATTCGAGCGCAAGATGCAGATGGCGCCCACGCCACCGGACCCGCCGGACATCGACGACGCGCCCGCGGCGCAGGAGCCGGCACAGCTCGAGATCGCATCGTGGCTGCCAAGGCCGGTGAAGGAGGCCATCATCAAGAAGGCCGCCATGGAGGCCTACTACTTCCTGTTCGACAAGGCATACGTGCGGCCGAAGGACGGCACGAGGTTCAAGGTGCGCGAAGAGCTGCGCAATCGCCTGTTGGCCAACCTGCGGGAAGCAGCGGAAAAGGGTGAGAAGCTCGTGCTGGTGACGCACAGCATGGGCACGATGGTGGCCTACGACGTCTTGCGCAACTGCCCTGGCTGCCCGCCGGTGGACACCTTGTTCACGCTGGGCTCGCCGCTCGGCGTGGCGGAGGTCCAGGAGCAGCTCGTCGCGGAAGGCAAGGACAAGGTCGACTTCCCGCCGCTGCTCGGCCGCTGGATCAACGTCTACGACCCGCTGGACCCCGTCTGCGGCGCCGACCCGAAGCTCGACGACTACGCCCCCTTCGCGGGCCGGGCGGTGGAAGACGTGAAGGAGAGCAACTGGGGCAGCTGGCGCCACACCATCACGCACTATTTCGCGGGCACGCAGTTCCGCGCGCTGTTCGCGCAAGCGGTGGGCGTGGAATTGCGATGAACCCGAGCACGGCGCAAGAGCTCGCGGCCGCGCTCAAGCAGCGCGAGTACCCGGACCCGCCGTTGCAGCGCCTCGCCGAAGCGGTGAACAGCATCGCCGATGAGCTTGCGCCGGCCGGCAACAAGGTGCAGAAGCAGGACATCCGCAATGTCATGGACATCCTGCGGCGGCACCGCCACTTCGACCACATGCATCGGGTCGGCATGGCATGGCACGACACGCGCGGATGTGACGCCCTCATCCAGCGTCTGCTGGCCCAGGCGGTCGTCGAACTTGGCGCGTTCGAGCGGGCCGACGAACTGCTCGACGAGGCTGCCAAGGCCGCCGCGGCAAACCCGGGGGACCTGGACTTCACCGTCCAGGCTGCGGACTACCAGGGCTTGCGCGGGCGCATCCGCAAGCAGAAGTTCGTGCTGACCGAGGATGTCAATTTTCTCGTCGAGGCGACCGAGTGCTACCAGAAGCAAATGGGCAGCAGGCCGAGCTTCTTTCTCGGCGTCAACGTGCTGGCGCTGCGGACGCGGCTGCACGAGCTCGGGATCGATCATCCCGGCCCGCCCCTGGCGACACTGGCACGCGACGTGCTGGGCCAGGCGATCGGCGCGGCCCGTGCCGATCCGTCCGATCCCTGGCCGCTGGCAACCGCCTCCGAGGCGTGCCTTGCGCTGGACCGGATCGAGCCAGGCAGCGAGTGGTGCGACAAGGCCGAGCTGTGGCTGTATCGATTTCTGGGCCAGCCGGGGACCGGTCCCTTCGAAGCGGAGAGCTATTTCCGGCAGGTGCGCGAACTTTGGAGGGGCAATCCGCTGGACGGGACCTGGTGCCCCGGGCGGCTTGCGAAGATCTTCGAGCGCCACGTGATGCGCACCCAGCGCCGCTGGTCCGCGGATGCCAGGCAGTTGCAGCGCTTGCAGGACAACCCGGGCGAACTGGAGAAGAACTTCTCCGGCGAGAAGGCTTTCACCGTGGACGACGTGCGCAAGATGCTCTCCGTCAGCCCGAACATCGGGTGCGTGACCAACTCGAAAGGCGTGCGCATGGGGACGGGCTTTCTCATGCCGGGCGCCGTGTTCGGCCAGCCGCATCCACTGGTGTTCGTCACCAACGCGCATGTGATCAGCGATGCCGTCCCCAAGGCTTTGCCCTGGAAGGAGGCGCGCGTGACCTTCGAGCTCGAAGCCGCCAGTGGCGTGACCGCGGTCCACGAAGTCCAGGAGGTGCTGTACACGTCGGAGCCGGGCACGCTCGGAAACGTGGCCGATGCGCCCGGCAAGCTGGACGTGACGGTATGCCTGTTGCGCAGCACGCCGAAGGATGCCGAGGGCCTGTCCGTGGCCAAGGCCATCCCCTTGCCCTCGCCCAAGACCAAGGCTTTTGTCGTGGGCCATCCGCAAGCGGGGGAGATGCAGTTCTCCTTGCAGGACAGCGTCCTGATGGACGTGTGCCCCAAGGCGCGCCTGATGCACTATCGCACGCCGACGGACCCGGGGAGTTCCGGCAGCCCGGTGTTCAACCAGAAATGGGAGGTGGTGGCGCTGCATCACGCCGGCTCGCAGGCCTGCCCGCGCTTTGGAGGCGGCGGCACCTATGAAGCCAACGAGGGCATCACGCTTCAGTCGATCCGGCGCGGGATCGGGGTGAACGACTAAACCCGGGTGCGTTCAGGCCTCAGCTCAAGGCGACTCCCAGGCCCTCGTGCCCAGAACACTGTCGAAGCTCGCCGGCACAGGCTTGCCGGCCTTGCTCGCTTTCTCGCGCGCAATCTGGTGGTTCGACTCGGCGGGGATGAAGCGGCAGCGCTTGCCTTCCCTGCGAGCTGCCATCAGCTCGTCCCGGGCGATCGCGCCGCCGCCGATGGCCACCATCTCGTCGCTGACGGCAACCATCGCTGCCGAAGTCGGGCTGAGCATCCCGTCGGGGCCGGCGCCGCCCCACGTTGCGTCGTCGATCACGTCGATGCGCTCGACTTCGGGTGCCCACGCCGCGCCACTGTTCAACGCCTGCGAGGACACGATGCCCATGGTGGGAAATCCTCGCGACCGCGCCAGCCGGTACACGGCGCCGATGCCGTCGGTCGTGGCGCCGATGTTCACTGTGGTGCGCGCCGGGTCATGCCTCGCGAGCACCGCGGCGGCTTCGGCCAGCATCGCCGCCAGGTTCTGATAGCCGGCGCCCGAGTAGCCGAGGAAGGTCAGGACATGTCGGCCAGGCGGGCGCAGTGACGCCGGCGCCGTTCCGCGCTGGACGCGAATGACGCGAGGATCACGGCCCGTCGCCGTGGCGGCTGCGGCTCCACGGTGGTGGGTCGCGAGGAGGGAGGATCCGCAGGAGAGCAGCAAGGCGCGTCGGTCGAACATGGGCGTTCTGGAGGGTGGGTCGCGGAGCGGCTGCAGCTCATCGGGTCTCTCCGCCTCGCACAGCGTCGGACCAGGCCTGACCACCCATTTCAATGTTTCAGTGGACTAGTATGTGCCCTTGCGCACCGTGCGGTGCAAGTTTCCATTCGGCGCACGGGTCTTCGATCGGCACCCACGCAAGGAATCCCATGTCCCTCTGCTTCGTCCTGATGCCCTTCGGCCGAAAGCCGACCACCGGTGGCGCGATCATCGATTTCGACGCCGTATGGCAGCAGCTGATCAAGCCGGCCGTCGTCGCCGCGGGCCTGGAGCCCATTCGTGCGGACGAAGAGCTGGCCGGCGGGATCATCCACAAGCCGATGTTCGAGCGCCTGGTGCTGTGCGAGTACGCCGTCGCGGACCTCACCACCGCGAACGCGAACGTGTTCTACGAGCTGGGGGTTCGGCACGGCGTCAAACCCCGCAGCACCCTCTGCATCTTTGCGGAGAACGCGGGCGCCTTGCCCTTCGACGTCGCCTTGCTTCGAGGACTTCCGTACCGCCTCGGGCCCGACGGCAAGCCTTCCGCCGTTGCCTCGGATCTCGAAGCGATCACCCGACGTCTCAGAGACGCCGTGGACGACGCGAAGATCGACAGTCCCTTGTACCAGCTGGTCGAAGACTACCCGAACGTGCAGCACGAGAAGACGGACGTGTTCCGCAAGGAGGTCCAGTACTCCAGGGAAATGAAAGAGGCGCTGCAGGCCGCACGTGCCCAAGGGGCGGACGCGGTGCGCGAGTTGGAGAAGAAGCTCCTGGCGAAGTACCAGCGCCTGGATCTTGTCGATGGCGGCATCGTCATCGACCTGATGCTCTCCTATCGCGCGGTGAAAGAGTGGGACGGCATGATCCAGCTCGTCGCGCGCATGTCGAAGCCCCTGGCGCAGACTGCCATGGTGCGCGAGCAGCTCGCGTTCGCCTTGAACCGTGCGGGCCGGGGCGACGAGGGCGAGCGCGTTCTCCAGGCGCTGATCAAGGAAAAGGGACCATCTTCCGAAACCTGCGGATTGCTCGGCCGCGTGTACAAGGACCGCTGGAGTTCCGCCGAGAAAGCCGGGCAGGCCCTGCAGGCGAAAGGCTGGCTGAAGAAGGCCATCGACACCTACTTGCAAGGCTTCGAAGCCGACTGGCGCGACGCCTACCCGGGCGTGAACGCGGTGACGCTCATGGAGATCGCCGAGCCGCCCGACGAGCGCCGCAAGCGCCTGGCGGAAGTCGTGTCCTATGCGGTCGATCGCCGCGTGGCGGCAGGTCGGCCCGACTACTGGGACCATGCCACGCAGCTCGAGCTCGCGGTGCTGCGCAAGGACGAGACCGCCGCGATGGAAGCGCTGCTGCAGGCGCTGACCGCGGTCCGCGAAGCGTTCGAACCGGAGACGACGCTGAACAATCTGCGCCTCATCGCGCAGGCCCGCGACCGCCGCAACGAGCGCCTGCCGTGGACCGACGCCATCCACGCGGAGCTGGACCAGGCGCACCAGCGGCTCGTCACGGCGGCGTCGCGCAGATAGGGCTGCGCCGGGTGTCCAGCCCGGGGCCGGAATGTCCTTTCAGGCCTGCAGGTACAGGCCCACCAGCCCCAGCAGCACCAGGGCCGGGCCCAGCTTCTCCATGCGGCTGAGCTCTTCGCGCAGCAGCCGGCGCGAGACCAGGTAGCTGAAGAACACCTCCACCAGGCCCAGCGTGCGCACCTCGGCCGCCGTGTGCAGCGCGAAGGCGGTGAACCAGCCGATGGAGGCGAGCGCGCCGGTCAGCCCGGCCGCCAGCGAGACGCGCCAGGCCCGCGCGACCGCGCGCAGCGATTCCGGCGAGCGCAGCGCCAGCCAGCCGGCCAGCAGCAGCGACTGCGCCGCCTGGGCCCAGGCCACGCCCCATGCGCCGGCCAGCCAGGGCGACAAGTCGGGAAGCTGCAGGGCGGCGCCGCGGTAGCCGATCGCGGACAGCGCGAAGCAGGCGCCCGAGACCAGGCCGAACAGGGCCGCGCGTGCGTTCCAGCCGGCCTGGGCGGCGGTGGCGCCGCGCGGGACGGAGAGGAGGACCACGCCCAGGGTCGCGACCACCATCGCGGCGATCGCCACCCCGCCGGGCAGCTCGTGGAGGAACAGCACGCCGAACAGCACGACCTGCAGCACCTCCGTCTTCGAGAAGGCCACCCCCACGATGAAGTTGCGTTCCTTCATCGCCGCCAGCAGGCAGGCGGTGGCGGCGATCTGGCTGATCGCGCCGAGCAGCAGCCAGCCGAAGTAGGCCGCCCCGAAGCGGACCGCCGGTGCGGCTTCGCCGGGAAGGGCATGCAGCAGCGCCAGCCACAGCAGCGCGAAGGGCAGCCCATAGAGGAAGCGCACCAGGGTCGCGCCCAGCGTGCCGGTCTGTGCCGTCAGCGAGCGCTGTGCGGCATTGCGCAGCGTCTGCATGAGGGCAGCCCAGAGGACCAGGGGTATCCAGGCCCAGGCGGCGGAGGCGGCGGATGGCATCGGTGGAACGGAGGGAGCAAAGGGAGCAGGGACGACCGGTTATAGCGGCCCACCGGCGCCGCGCCGTTCGCCATTGGGCAAGGGCGCCCCGCCCAGGCGCGAGGGCCGAGCCCCCTGCATGGCATCCCGCGTCGTCATGGCAAGATGCCCTCCCTGCCCACTGTCCCAGCCCCGCATGCTCGTCAATTGCGTCGTCTACGAAAACGGCACCAAGCTGGCCGACATTCCCGTCACCCGGATCAACGAGTACGCCGCGCTGCCGGGCTGCTTCGTCTGGGTCGCGCTGCACGATCCGACGCCCCAGGAACTGGAGGAAGTCCGCCAGGAGTTCGACCTGCACCCCCTCGCGGTCGAGGATGCGCAGCACGGCCACCAGCGGCCCAAGGTGGAGGAATACGCGGACTCGCTGTTCGTCGTGATGCATCTGCTCGAAACCGGCTCCGACGGCAGGCTGGGCGCCCTGAGCGTGGGCGAGCTCGATGTCTTCGTCGGCCACAACTACGTGGTCTCGGTGCGCAACCGCAGCGAACACGGCTTCGTCGAGGTGCGCGAGCGTTGCGAGCGCGAACCCGCGCTGCTGAAGAACGGGCCGGGCTTCGTGCTCTACGCGCTGATGGATGCGGTGGTCGACCGCTACTTCCCGGTGATCGATGCCTTCGAGGTCGAGCTGGAGGCCATCGAGCAGCACATCTTCGACAAGGGCGCCGCGCGCGAGAACATCAAGCAGCTCTACGCGCTCAAGCAGCGCCTGACCCTGCTCAAGCACGCGGTGGCGCCGATGCTGGAAGGCACAGGCAAGTTGCACGGCGGGCGGGTGCCGCAGATCTGCGTGGGTTCGCAGGAGTACTTCCGCGACGTGGTGGACCACCTGGGCCGCATCAACAACACCATCGACGCCATCCGCGACACCATCGTGACGGCGATCCAGGTCAACCTCTCGATGGTCACCATCGAGGACAACGAGGTCACCAAGCGCTTCACCGCCTGGGCCGCCATCTTCGCGGTGTGCACGGCCTTCGCCGGCATCTGGGGCATGAACTTCGAGCACATGCCCGAGCTGAAATGGCGCTATGGCTATTACGCGGCGCTCACGCTGATCGTGAGCCTCTGCGGCTTCCTGTACTGGCGCTTCCGCCGCGCGGGCTGGGTGTAGCGGCGGCCGCGAACAGGCTGGCCAGGTCGTCCGGCGCCTGCCGCGCGGCGGCGCCGGCGAGCACGCGCTGCTCCAGGTCGTCGAGGTGGTTCAGGGCCACGGCCATCGCGCGTTCCAGCGAGGGGCCGGCGAGCGCTTCGATGATCTGCTCGTGCTCGCGCGGCGCGCAGCAGGCCGCCTCGGGCGTGTCAAAGAGGGCCTTGTAGAGCTCGGTGTTGCCCACCAGCCGCTGCAGGTAGAACAGCAGGTCCGCGCTCGCCGCCATCTGCGCCAGCAAGAGGTGGAACTCGCCCGCCAGGCGGATCGCGTCCGCGCGGCGCTCTTCCTTGAAGGCGCGCTGCTCGGCCTGGACGTGCCGGCGCAGGGCCGCCGCCTGCTCGCGCGTGAGCCGGCCGCACAGCGTGGCGATCAGGCCGGCCTCGACGATGCGGCGCGCGCGGTAGATGCCGCGCATGTCCTCGACGGAGGGGTCGGGCACGAAGGCGCCGCGGTTGTGCTCGAGTACCAGTTTCTTCTCTGCGCCGAGCCGGGCCAGCACCTTGCGGATGGCGCCGCGCGTGCAGCCCAGCGCCTCGGCCAGGGCGCGCTCGCGCAGCGGCGTGCCCGGCCGCAGTCGGCCGCTCAGCAAGGCCTGCGAGACGGCGGCGTAGACGCGCTCGTCGACGCTGGCCTCGGTCGCATCGGAGGAGGATGCATCCGATGGGGCGACGGTGCGGGTGGGGCGGGCGGCAGGCATGGGCGAAAGGGGGGTGAGCGGTTCGAATGGTACCTGCGCCCTTGACCTTCAGGCCGGCGTGGTCGCGCATTGACCAGGGTTTTGTCGATGATTACCATGATGCATGGTTAACCAAAATATGTGACATGGTTGACCATCCAGAGCCCGACGAATCGACCGCATGCCCGCCACCCCCTCCCTGCTCATCCGCCGTATCCGCCCCCTGGGCGCTTCGCCCGTCGACCTGCTGGTGCAGGAGGGCCGCATCGCCGCCCTCGGCCCCGCGCTGGATGCGCCGCCGGGCTGCGCGGTGGAGGAGGGCGGCGGCGCCCTGCTGCTGCCCGGGCTGGTCGAGGGCCACACGCACCTGGACAAGACGATGTGGGGCCTGGACTGGTACCGCAACGAGGTCGGCCCGCGGCTCATCGACCGGATCGAGAACGAGCGCGCCTTCCGCAAGGTCAGCGGCCACGACGCGGCGATCCAGTCCTTGCGGCTGGCACGCGCCTTCCTGGCAGAGGGCACGTCGCGCCTGCGCACCCACGTGGACGTCGACACCGAGGCCGGCCTGCGCCACCTGGAGGGCGTGCTGCGCACGCGCGAGGCGATGCGGCCGGTGCAGCAGATCCAGATCGTGGCCTTCCCGCAATCGGGCCTGCTCGGCCGCCCCGGCACGGCCGAGCTGCTGGGCCAGGCGCTGGAGGCCGGTGCCGACGTGCTGGGCGGGCTGGACCCCTGCGCCATCGACGGCGACCCGGTGCGCTCGCTCGACGTCCTCTTCGGCATCGCGCAGCGCCACGGGCGGCCGCTCGACATCCACCTGCATGAGCCGGGCGCGATGGGCGCGTTCTCGCTGGGCCTGATCCTCGACCGCACCGCCGCGCTCGGCTTTCAGGGGCGGGTGGCGATCAGCCACGGCTTTTGCCTGGGCGACCTGCCCGAGGCCGAGCGCGAGGCGCTGCTGGCACGCATGGCCGCGCTGCGCGTGGTGCTGATCACCAGCGCGCCGGCCGCGCGCAGCGTGCCGCCGCTGCTGGAATGCCGGCGCGCCGGCGTGACGGTGCTGGGCGGCAACGACGGCATCCGCGACACCTGGACGCCTTACGGCAGCCCCGACATGCTGGAGCGCGCGATGCTGATCGGCCTGCGCTACAACCTGCGGCGCGACGACGAACTGGCGATCGCGCTCGACTGCATCACGGCCGCCGGCGCGGATGGCCTGGGCTTCGAGGACTACGGGCTGGCGCCCGGTCGCCGCGCGGACCTGGTGCTGGTACAGGCCCGCACCGTCGCCGAGGCGGTGGTGGCACGCCCGGTGCGGCAACTCGTGGTGGCCGCCGGGCGGATCGTCGCGCGCGACGGTGCCTTGCTGCCGGGGCCGTGGGCGGCATGAGCACCGCGGCCGAAGGTACGCCGGTGAACGGCCAGGCCTCGACGCGGCGCGGGCTCGCCGCCGTGGGGCTGGCGCTGGTGATCGTGCTGATCGCCATCAACCTGCGCGCCTTCCTGACCGCCAGCAGCCCGCTCCTGGGCGAGATCCGCGGCGCCACCGGCCTGGGCTTCCAGGGCGCCGCGCTGCTCACGGTGCTGCCGATGTTCGCGATGGGGCCGTTGTCGCTGGCCGGCGTGGCGCTGGCGCAGCGCATCGGCGAGCGCGCCGCGATGGGCCTGGGCCTGGCCGCCATCGCGCTGGCCTGCGCGAGCCGCTGGCTGGCCGGCTCGCCCGCGGCCCTGATGGGCAGCGCCGCGCTGGCCGGCCTGGGCGCGGGCCTGGTGCAGGCGCTGATGCCGGCGATCATCAAGCGCGCCTACCCGGTGGGGATGGGCGTGGTCATGGGTCTTTACTCGAGCGCCTTGATGGGCGGCGGCGGGCTGGGTGCCATGGGCGGCCCCTGGATCGCCCGATGGGCGGGCGATTGGCATGCGGGGCTGGCCTTCTGGGCCCTGCCTGCGGTGCTGGCGCTGGCGGCCTGGGCGCTGGCCGGGCGCGCGGCGCTGCTGCCCGTGGCCGCGCCGGTGGGCACGGCGTCCGGGGAGCGGGGCTGGCTGCAGTGCTTTTCGAACCGGCGGGCCTGGCTGCTTGCGCTTTATTTCGGGCTGCTCAACGGCGGCTACACCAGCTTGGTCGCGTGGCTGCCGCCGGCCTTCGCGCAGCAGGGCTGGAGCCCGCAGGCCGCGGGCGCATTGCTGGCCCTGATGACCGCGGCCCAGGTGGTGGCCGCGTTCGCGGTGCCGGCGCTGGCGCGCGGCCGGCGCGAACTGCGGCCCTGGCTGGCCGCGATGCTGCTGGTCCAGCTCGCGGGTTTCGCCGGCCTGATGCTGAAGCTCTCGCCCGCACCGCCGGTGGTCGCGCTGCTGGGCTTCGGCCTGGGCGGGGGCTTCTCGTTGGCGATGGTGCTGGCGCTGGACCACCTGCCCGACCCGTCCCAGGCCGGCACGCTGGCCGCCTTCATGCAGTGCTTCGGCTTCATGATCGCGGCACTGGCCCCCTTCGTGACCGGCGGGGTGCGGGCGGCGACCGGCAGTTTCGACGGCGCCTGGGGCTGGCTCGCCGTCGTCGTGGTGCTGTTGCTGGCGTTGACCTGGCGCTTCGATCCGCGCCGCCATGCGCGGGCCACGCGCGGGCTGTTCGGCACGCGCCAGGGGCTGCCGCTGCCTGCCGCGGTCGTGTCGCGCTGAGGCGCCGGGCGCCGGATGCCGCGCGGCTTCAGGTGCCGAGCAGGCCGAGCACCCGGTCGAACAGGCGCTGGCCGCGCGAAGCAAAGGCTTCCAGCAGGCTGAAGTGGTCGGCGCCATCCTCCTCGTGCAGCACGGCGGGGTTGCCGGCGCCGGTCCAGGCGCGGTGGAAGTCGCGGGCCTGCGCCAGGAAGGCCGGCGTCTCGGCCGCGCCTACCGCGACCAGCGCGGGCGCCACGGCGGCGCGCACCCGGTGCAGCGGCGAGCAGGCCCGTGCGCCGTCCGCATCCAGTTGCAGCTTCTCGTTGAGCGTGGTCGACACCAGGGGCACCAGGTCGTAGATGCCGCTGAGCGCCGCGACGCCCGCGACGGGCGGCTCGGCGGGCGAGCGCCGCAGGGCCAGTTCGGCCGCGATATGGGCGCCGGCCGAATGGCCGGCGAGCAGCAGCGGCAGGCCGTCGCCGGCCTCTGCGCGGATCGCCGGGACGCAGGCGCTCGCCGCGTCGACCAGCGCGGCGACCGAGACCTCCGGGCACAGGGGATAGTTCACCAGAGCGACATGCAGCCCGGCCTCGGCGTAAGCCGGTGCGATGAAGCGGAAGAGCGACTTGTCACGTGACTGCCAGTAACCGGCGTGGAAGTAGGCCATGATGCCGCGCGGCCGCCCGTGCGCGGGAAAGAGGTCGAAACGCTGTCGCTGGGCCGGGCCGTAGCGCAGGTCGAGGCGGCAGGGGCTGGTAGCGGCGGCCGCATCGCTGCGGGCCTGGAAATCGGCGAGCAGGGCCGGGAAGCTGGGGCGTGCCTGCCCTTGCACGTACTGGTATTGCGGGTCGTCCATGGTCGACGGCATTCTTCCAGAATGCACCGGCGGCGTGGGGAGGGATGGGAGTAGACCCTCTCCTACAGGGTCCGGCGCCGTTCGATGCCCATACTGCCGCAGCTTTTGCGCATGGAGCGAACATTCAATTGAAAGTCAAAGCCTCACCTGGCGCCCGCAGCTGGATCGTCGCCGGCGTGCGGCACGAGCTGCTCACGCGTGCCCTGCCGGCGCTGCGGCACGACATGGTCGCGCCGCTTTCTGTCGTCCGCATGGGCCTGATGCTGCTCAAGCACCGCTCGGCCGCCGAGAAGGTCGACGAAGCTGCCTGGGAGCGCCAGATCGCTTCGATCTCCGAGCAGATCGATGCCCTGGCCGACGGCGTCCGGTCCTTGCGCGACTGGGAACTGGCCGTCAGCGACGACGGCACGACCCGCAGCGCCCTGGTGGCGCGCTGCGCCTCGCTCATGCGGGCCGCCTTCGAGCTCAACGGCATCCGCCTGCAGGTGGATGAGGCACTGTCCCCCGGCGCCGCGGACGAAGCACGCCTGCCGGAAGGCGCCTCGCTGCGCTACCTGGTGCTCGGTGCGTTGGGTTATCTGCACGACAGCACGGAGGACCTGAGCGCCCTTCACATCGCGGCCGACGGCCCGGAGGGGCTGCGCTTCACGGCGACCCGCGGCGGGAAGGAGCCGCTGTCCAACGACCCGGTGCCGCCCATGGCCGGTGCGTTGCGCGCGCCGCGCAAGCTGGCGATCGACGCGATCGCGCTGCAGGCGCTGGCCGACGGCCTGGGCTACACGGTGGTGATCGAGGGCGACACGGTCCACCTGTCGCTGCGCCAACCGGCCTGAAGAAGGGGAGCCGGCCGGCTTGGCCGGTGAGGCATTTGGTTGTCTTGCGCTGCAGCAAATGCTGACGTAACTTCGTGTTACCTGTATTTGCAACACTTCCCCAGCATCCATGATCACCAAACGTCGCTTGCTCCAGAGCCTGGCCGTGTCCTTGTGTGCCCCGGCCGCGTGGGCCCAGCAGACCTCCTCGCCCCCTGCCCGCCTCGGGCGTGCAAGCGCAGCCGCCGCAACCGGTGCCTGGCCGACCCAGCCGCTGCGCATCCTGGTGGGCTTCCCGGCCGGCGCCTCGCCCGACCTCGCGGCGCGTGCCATCGCCGAGCCGCTGTCGAAGCTGCTGGGGCAGCCCGTGGTGGTGGAGAACAAGCCGGGCGCCAGCGGCAACCTGGCGGCCGACCAGGTGGCGAAGGCGCAGGATGGCCACACCATCGGAGCACTGATCAACGGCAACCTGACCATCGCCAAGCTGCTCAACCCGGCCACGCCCTTCGATCCGGAGAAGGACTTCGCACCAGTCGGACTGATCGGCACCGCGCCGCTGGTGCTGGCGGCCTCCGGCGACGCTGCCGGCAACACGCCGGCCGAGCTGCTGCTGTGGGCGCGCAACCTGGGCGAGAAGGGGAAGTACGGCTCGCCGGGCGTCGGCACCGTCGGCCACCTGGGCATGGAGCTGTTGCGGGCGCGCACGAGCATCGCACCGCAGCACGTGCCCTTCACCGGCAACCCGCAGGTCATCGCCGCCATGCTGGCCGGCCAGATCCAGCTGGCGCTGCTGCCGCCCGGGCTGGCCAGGCCGCACGTCGTCTCGGGCAAGCTCAAGGCCATCGGCGTGACCTCGCCGCAGCGCAGCCCCCTGTTCCAGGAGCTGCCCACGCTGCGCGAGGCCGACGTGCGCGGCTTCGACCTTGAGATCTGGACCGCCCTGGCGGCGCCGGCCAGCCTGCCCAGGCCGGCCATCGCCCGGCTCAACGCGGCGCTCGGCGAGGTCGTGGCTTCGCCGGAGGTCCAGGCCCAGCTGCTCAAGGCCGGCTGGCAGGGCGAGGCCGGCACGCCGCAGTCGCTGGCCTACCGCATGCGCAGCGACACGGCGCAGCTGGGCGGCGTGATCATGATGCGGGGGATCCGATCGGAGGCCTGATTCAGGCGGCGGCCCTCGGGCCGGTGTACCAGCGGGTGGCGATCAGTTCCGGCTCCTCGTGGGCCTGCAGGCGCGTCCAGTGGCGGTCGGCATCCTCGACGAACAGGTCGCGGGCGATCGCCTGGGCCAGCCGCGTGGCGCCGATGGCCAGGCCGGGAATGTCGCCGGCCAGCGCGCCGTGGCTCATGGTGGCACCCCAGTTGAACAGGCGCATGCGCCCCAGCGCTTCGGCTTCGCCCATGGGGCCGTCGCCGCGGCTGCGCAGCTCGAAGCCCGGGCCCAGGTAGGGAAAGCGCGCCGGCTCGGGGTGGCGCCGGGCCTCGTCGGGCGACACGTGGCGGGCCCAGGTGTCGACGCGCGCGGTGTAGGGGGCGATCTCGGGCCGGTCCAGCAGGTCGACGTCGAAGCCGGTGCCGAAGATCACGGCATCGAAGCGCTCCGTGCCGCCGTCGGGCAGGGTCACGGTCACGCCCTCGGCGTCGGGCGCCACGTCCAGCCAGGGCGTGCCCAGGCGCAGGGTGAAGGCGTCGTGTGCGTCGCAGCGGCGCACGCTCTCCCAGGGCGGCGGCACCTGCTCGTCGAAGATGTAGGTGTAGACGCGCCACTTGCGCGCATCGTCCAGTCCCTCGAAGCCGCGCAGGAAGCCGTGGCTGGAGGCCGCCTTGCTTTTGTTCACCTGCGGCAGGTGCGTCCGGCGTGCGAAGAGCTGCACCTGCGCCGCGCCGGCTTCGAGCGCGCTGCCGGCGTTGTCGAAGGCCGAGGCGCCGGCGCCCAGCACGCCGATGCGGCGCCCGGCCAGGCCCGGGAAGTCGATCGCATCGGCCGAGTGGAAGACCCTGCCCGCCGCATGCGGATCGCCGCGGCGCAGGGAGGGAAATTCAGGCCAGCGCGCGGCACCGCTGCCGTCACGGCCCAGGGCCAGTACCAGCTGGCGCGCTCGCACGGTCTCGCGACGGCCGCCGGGGCCTTGCAGTTCCAGGGCCAGCAGCCGGCCGTTCTCGAGGTGGGACACCGAGTGCAGCGCGACGCCGTTCGCCACCGGCAGGCCGGCCGTATCGCGCACCCACAGCAGGTAGTCGCGCCAGTCGATGCGGCCGATCTTGTGCAATGCCTGCCAGCCCTCGGCGCCGTGCTGTGCCTCGTACCAGGCACGGAAGGACAGCGAGGGCACACCCAGCTCCGGGCCGCCGACCTGCTTGGGGCTGCGCAGGGTCAGCATGCGCGCGTAGGTGCCCCACGGGCCTTCCTCGCCGCGCGCGGCGCGGTCGATCACGCGGATGTTCGTCACGCCCTCGCGTCGCAGCGCGAAGGCCGCGGTCTGGCCGCACATGCCGGCGCCGGCCACCAGCACGTCGAGCACGGGTGCCTCGCCGGTGGCCGAGGTGTCGGGCAGCATCCAGGCCGCAGGCGGGACGTTGATGCGTTCGAGATCGGCGCGCGCCTGCGCGGCGAGCGCTTCCAGGGCGGCGGTATCGCGCGGGCTGGTGGTGAACTGCGGGGGCACCAGCGGCAGCGCGGCAGGGAAGGAGGGAGCGGACATGGGGCTGAAGATAATCCAATCGATGATCGCCCTCGATTGCTACTACAGCCTCTCCTCGCCCTGGGCCTACCTCGGCGGCCCGCAACTGCAGGACATCGTGCGCCGCCACCACGTGCGGCTCGCGCTCAAGCCCTACGACTTCCAGGCCGTGGTGCCGCAGACCGGCGGCATTCCGCTCAAGACCCGTCCCGAGGCGCGCCGCAGCTACCACGCCCTCGAGCTCGCGCGCTGGCGCGACTACCTCGGCATGCCGCTGGTGCTGGAGCCGGCGCACTATCCCAAGGGCCCGCCCTCCGACCCGGACTGGAACAAGTACGCCGGCTGGATGGTGATCGCGGCGCAGTTGCAGGGCCTGGATGCGCAGCCGCTGTCGCACGCGCTGCTGCGCGCCCTGTGGGTGGAGGAGCGCGACACCTCCGATGCGAAGGTGCGCATCGCGGTGGCCGACGAGAACGGCTACGACGGCGCCGCCCTGCAGGCGCTGGAGCGCGCCCCGGAAACCCAGGCCACCTACCGCGCCAACGGCGAGGAGGCGGTCGCGCTGGGCGTGTTCGGCTCGCCCACCTTCGTGCTGGAGGGCGAGCGTTTCTGGGGCCAGGACCGGCTGGGCTTCCTGGATCGGGCGCTGGATCGGCTGCGAGGCAGATAATCCTGCGATGCGAATCCGCTTCACCAAGATGCAGGGAGCCGGCAACGACTTCGTCGTGCTGGACGAGACCCGCAGCCCGCTGGGCCTGAGCCCGGGGCAGTACCGCTTCCTGGCCGACCGCCATTTCGGCGTCGGTGCCGACCAGATCCTCAGCGTGCGGCCCTCGCCGGCCGCAGGCATCGACTTCCAGTACGTCATTCACAATGCCGACGGCGGCGAAGTCGAGCAATGCGGCAACGGCGCGCGCTGCTTCATGCGCTTCGTGCGCGAGCACGGCCTGACCGACAAGGAGTCGGTGCGCGTGCAGACCCTCGCCGGCGTGATCGAGCCGGCGATGGGCGCCGACGGCCGCGTCACGGTCGACATGGGGGCACCCATCTTCGAGCCGCAGCGCGTGCCCTTCGACACCGCGGGCCTCGACCCGGAGCACGACAACGACTGGCACACCTGGCACCTCACCCTCGGCACGCACGCCGAAAGCGCGAAGGTGTCGGTCGCCGTGCTGTCCATGGGCAACCCGCACGCGGTGCAGATCGTGCCCGACGTCGACACCGCGCCGGTGGCGAAGCAGGGCCCGGCCATCGAGCACCATCCGCGCTTTCCGCAGCGCGTCAACGCCGGCTTCATGCAGATCGTCGACCGCACCCACGTCCGCCTGCGCGTCTTCGAGCGCGGCGCCGGCGAGACCCTGGCTTGCGGCACCGGCGCCTGTGCCGCGGTGGTGGCGGGCATCCGGCTCGGCCGTCTCGATCGCCGCGTCGACGTGCAGACCCGCGGCGGCCTGCTCACCATCGAATGGGCCGGCGGCGACGCCCCCGTGCGCATGACCGGCCCCGCCGTCACCGTGTTCGAAGGCGACATCGAGGTACCGGACGCCGCATGAATTCCATCCATCAAGCCGCCATGAATCCCATCACAGAAGACGACATCGCCAACTACCTCGCGAACACGCCCGACTTCTTCGAACGCCACGCCCAGCTGCTGTCGCAGGTGCAGCTCACCAGCCCGCACGGCACGCGCGCCGTCAGCCTGCAGGAGCGCCAGGCCGGGATGCTGCGCGACAAGATCAAGGCCCTGGAGCACCGGGTGATGGACATGGTGCGCCACGGCACGGAGAACGAGGTCACGGCCGACCGCCTGCAGCGCTGGACGCGCGGACTGCTGACCACGCGCGATGCGCGCGCACTCCCCATTCGCATCGCCAGCGACCTGGAAACGCTGTTCCTGGTGCCGCAAGTGGCGATCAAGGTCTGGGATTGCGACGCGGCCTACGCGAACGAGGCTTATGCCCAGAACGCGAGCGAGGACATGAAGGCGCTGGCCACTTCACTGACGGCGCCTTATTGCGGCGTCAATTCCGGCTTCGACGTGGCCGGCTGGCTGGCGGAGCCGCAGGCCGCGGTGTCGATCGCGCTGATCCCGCTGCGACCCGAGCCCGAGGCGCCGGCTTTCGGGCTGCTCGTGCTGGCCTCGCCGGATCCCCAGCGCTTCCATGCCGACATGGGCATCGACTTCCTGGAGCGCATCGCCGAGCTGGCCTCGGCCGCGCTGTCGCGCCTGCGTTCTTGACCGCCCGGCTGCGGCGCGCGTTGCCGGCTGCACTGGCCGTGCTGGCCCTGTTGCTGCTGGCTTATCTCGTGATCCACGCCCTGGTCTGGCGCGAGGCGCGGGAACGGCTCGCGCACCCGCCGGCTTGGCCCGCCGACGTGGCGCTGGTGCTCGGCAACCGGGCCTACCGCGACGGTCGCCCCAACCCCTGCCTGACGGGCCGCGTCGATGCTGCCATCGCGCTGGCCCGCGCCGGCCTGGTGCGGCAACTGCTCTTCTCCGGCGGCGCGGACCGGGAGGACGGGCGCATCGAGGCCGAGGTGATGCGCCAGCACGCGCAGGACGCCGGCTACGCGGGCGACATGCTGCTGGAGTCGGTGTCGCAGTCCACGCGCGAGAACCTCTGGCTGTCGCGCCCGCTGCTGGAGGCGGCCGGCGCCGGGCGCGTGATCGTCGTCACCGAGCCCTACCACCTGTGGCGGGTGCGCCGCCTGGTGCAGGCGTCCGGCTTCGACCGCCGCTTCGAGGTGCAGTACGCGGCCGCGCCCACCGCTTGCTGGCAGCGTTGGGGGATGGCTTTCCGAGGCGCGTTGCGGGAGCCGCTGGCCATCGTGAACAATGCGGCGAATGGCTACCTCCACTGAATCCCCGCTCATCGAGAAATACCTCGAGCACGTGCGGGTCGAGCGCCGGCTTGCGGCGCGCACCGTGGAGCTCTATGCGATCCACCTCTCGACGCTGGCGGAGAAGGCCCACGCGGGGGGGCTGGCACTGGACCGCGTCCAGACCGCGCACGTGCGCCGCTGGATGGCACAGCTGCACAGCGCGGGGCGCGAATCGCGCGGCATCGCGCTGGTGCTCTCGTGCTGGCGCAGCTTCTACCGCTGGCTGGGCCACGAGGGGCTGGTCGGTTCGAACCCGGTGCAGGACGTGCACGCCCCCAAGGCCGGGCGGCCGTTGCCCAAGGCGCTGGCGGTGGACCAGGCGGTGCAGCTGGCCGATTGGCACGACGAGCAGGCCGACCCCTGGACCGAGGCGCGCGACCGTGCCATCGTCGAACTGCTCTACGGCTGCGGTCTGCGCGTCGGCGAGCTGACGGGGCTGGACCTGCGCGCCAGCGGCAACGCGCGCGGCTGGGTCGACCTCGACGCGAAGGAGGCCAGCGTGCTCGGCAAGGGCAGCAAGCGCCGCATCGTGCCGGTCGGCACGAAGGCCGCCGAAGCGCTGGCCGCCTGGATCGCCGTGCGCGACCAATGCCCCGCGCTGCCGGCCGCGCTGCTGCGCGACCCGTCCGCGGCCGCTGCGCTCTTCATCGGGCGTAGCGGCACGCGCCTGTCGGCCCAGTCCGTCTGGCGCCAGTTGCGCGGCCGCGGCCTGAAGGCAGGCCTGGACGCCCCGGTGCATCCGCACATGCTGCGCCATTCCTTCGCCAGCCACGTGCTGCAGTCGAGCAGCGACCTGCGCGCGGTGCAGGAACTGCTGGGCCACGCCAACATCTCGACCACGCAGATCTATACCCGGCTGGACTTCCAGCACCTGGCCCAGGCCTACGACGCCGCGCACCCGCGCGCCCGGGCCCGCGAGGAGCGTCCGGCCTCGATTCCGAAGAAAGAGAAATGAAAGTCTTGCGCCTGCGGCCCGGCAAGGAGCGCTCCCTCCTGCGCCGCCACCCCTGGGTCTTCGATTCCGCCATCGCCAAGGGCGGCGGCGATGCCGGCGAGACCGTGCGCATCGAGGCCGAGGACGGCCGCTTCCTTGCCTGGGCGGCTTTCAGCCCGCATTCCAAGATCCGCGCGCGGGCCTGGAGCTTCGACGAGAAGCAGCGCATCGACGCGAGCTTCTTCACGTCGCGGGTGGCCGCGGCGGTCGCGGCACGGCAGCTCTTCGAGCTGCAGAGCGACGGCGTGCGCCTGGTCCACGGCGAGGCCGACGGGCTGCCGGGCCTGATCGTCGACCGCTACGGCGACACCCTGGTGGCCCAGTTCCTGTCGGCCGGTGCCGAGCGCTGGAAGGGCGTGCTGGCCGATGCGCTGCTCGCGGCCACCGGGCTCGCGAAGCTGTACGAGCGTTCGGACGCCAGCGGCCGCGAGCGCGAAGGCCTGCCGCCGGTGACCGGATGGCTGCGCGGCAGCGGGCCGACCGAGCTGAGCATCCGCGAGCACGACTGGCAGCTCACGCTGGACATCGCGAGCGGCCACAAGACCGGCTTCTATCTCGACCAGCGTGACAGTCGCCGGCGTTTTGCCGAGCTGGCGCGGCACCGGCGCTTTCGGCGCGTGCTCAATTGCTTCTGCTACACCGGCGGCTTCACCGTCGCGGCCCTGGCGGGCCTGAAGGCGGCCGGTGCGCTGGAAGGGGCGCAGCTGCTGTCCATCGATTCGTCCCTGCCGGCCCTGGAGCGCGCGCGGGCCCACGTGGCGCTGAACGGCTTCCCCGGCGCGGCCACCGAATTCCTGGATGCCGACGTCAACGCCTCCCTGCGCCGCTTCCTCGACGAGGGGCGTCGCTTCGACGCGATCGTGCTCGATCCGCCCAAGTTCGCACCCACCGTGGCCCACGCCGAGCGCGCGGCCCGTGCCTACAAGGACTTGAACCGGCTGGCGCTCAAGCTGCTCGATCCCGGCGGCGTGCTGCTGACCTTCTCGTGCTCCGGGGGCATCGGTGCCGACCTGTTTCACAAGATCGTGGCTTCGGCCGGCATCGACGCGGGGGTGGACGGCTACATCTGCGAGCGCCTGGGCGCGGCGCCGGACCATCCCATGACCATCGAATTCCCCGAGGGCGAGTACCTGAAAGGGCTGGTGGTGGTGCGCAAGTAGCGGCCCGCGCGCCTTTGCCCTTTCCGGAGCGGGGCCGGGGACGCGTGGCTAAACTTTCGGCCTTTTCCGCTTTCCCTCATTCCCGGAGCATCCATGGCCCTCATTCCCGCCACCATCCTCACCGGCTTTCTCGGCTCCGGCAAGACCACGCTGCTCAAGCGCATCCTGACCGAGGCGCACGGGCAGAAGATCGCCGTCATCGAAAACGAATTCGGCGAGGAGAACATCGACAACGACATCCTGGTCACCGAGTCCAAGGAGCAGATCGTGCAGATGAGCAATGGCTGCATCTGCTGCACCATCCGCGAAGACCTGCGCGAGGCGCTGCAACTGCTGGCGGCCAAGAAGCGCAAGGGCCTGCTGGATTTCGACCGCGTGGTGATCGAAACGACCGGCCTGGCCGACCCGGGCCCGGTCGCCCAGACCTTCTTCATGGACGACGAGATCGCCGAGAGCTACCTGCTCGATTCCATCCTCACCCTGGTGGACGCCAAGCACGCGCCGCAGCAGCTCAACGACCGGCAGGAGGCGCGCCGCCAGGTCGGCTTTGCCGATCAGATCTTCATCAGCAAGACCGACCTGGTCGCCAAGGAAGAAACCGAGGCGCTGATCCACCGCCTCAAGCACATGAACCCGCGCGCGCCGCAGCAGGCGGTGCATTTCGGCGACGTGCCGCTCAAGGATGTGTTCGACCTGCGCGGCTTCAACCTGAACGCCAAGCTGGACATCGACCCGGACTTCCTGAAGGAAGACGAGCATGACCATGACCACGAACATGGCGAGCACTGCGACCACCCCTCGCACGCCCACGAGGGCCATGGCCACCACCATCACCACGACGACGACGTCAAGAGCTTCGTCTTCCGCGCCGACCGGCCCTTCGACCCGGCGCGGCTGGAGGACTTCCTGGGCGCCATCGTCAACATCTACGGCCCACGCATGCTGCGCTACAAGGGCGTGCTGCACATGCAGGGCACCGAGCGCAAGGTGATTTTCCAGGGCGTGCACCAGCTCATGGGCAGCGACCTCGGGCCGGCCTGGGGGGCGGAGGAAAAGCGCAACAGCCGCATGGTGTTCATCGGCATCGACCTGCCCCGGGAAATCCTGGAGCAGGGGCTGGAGCAGTGCCTGGTCTAGGAAAGTCCGGTAGCGACAGCCGGAATCCGAAGACTGCGGCGGCCTGCGGGCCGCCGCAGTCTTTTTATCTATACAATCGCGCGCCTGTTCCGGAGGCCATAGATCTTCTTCCCCGGGCCTTGTGTGACTTTCAGCATGGAGTCGCGCACGTTTCCGGCCCGCTTTCGGGGGTATAACCCCTTGGTTCGCCATCGGCGGGCGCCTTGACAGGCGGGGATCCAGGCAGCTGCCGGGCAGCGTGGTTCTCCCGGGGTCGAACCCCAAGAAAAGCGTGTACCAGTTCGTCGAAGGAGCCAGTCACCGTGAAGAAACCCATCGCCCCGGCACAGCCCGTTTCCAGACCTGCCGTCAAGAAGACGGCCGTGGCGAAGCAGGCCGTGCCCGCGCAGAAGGTTTCCGCACCCCAGTCCCCGAAGCCTGCCGCGTCGTCGAAGTCGGCCGCGGGCACGTCCTCAACCAAGGCGGCCGACTCCCACGCCGCCGCTCCCGTTTCATCGACACCCGTTAAAAAGGCGGCAGCCGCCGCCGCGGCGACACCTGCTATGACTACTCCGACCCACCCCACCAGCTCCCCGTCCTCCGCCGAGGCCGCACCCACCCGCAGCGCGCGCCCGTCGTCTCGGTTGTCGCAAGTGACGGTGCCGTCCATGCCGCAATCGGTGGCGTCCACGGCCGCGAAATCCAGTTTCGTGCAGGTGTCCAGCAACGCGCTGGTGCCGCCGCCGCCCCTGGCGATCAAGAAAGATCCCAAGCTGGCCAACAACTGGAAGACCAAGGCGCCGGAGGAACTGACCGACGCCGAGGTGATCGCGATGCCGGACTCGGAATACATGAACGACAAGCAGATGGCCTATTTCCGCCTGAAGCTTCTGGCGCTGAAGCGGGGCATTCTGGACAATGCCGGCGAGACCACCGAGCACCTGCGCGAGGACACCGTGGTGGTGCCCGATCCCGCCGACCGCGCCACCATCGAGGAAGAGCATGCTCTCGAACTGCGCACGCGCGACCGCGAGCGCAAACTGCTCAAGAAGATCGAGCAGTCGATCCAGCGCATCGATGCCGGCGACTACGGCTACTGCGACGAGACCGGCGAGCCCATCGGCGTCGGCCGCCTGCTGGCACGTCCGACCGCCACCCTCTCGCTCGAGGCGCAGCAGCGCCGCGAGCTCAAGCAGAAGATGTTCGGGGATTGAATGTTCTCCCCCAGGCTCCCCCACTTCGTGTGGTCCGCCAACCCCCTCGCCGGGGGCGCACCCGGCGGCCCGGCAATGCCGGTTCCACGGGTGCTCCCGAACGGCCCTGCTTCGCGGCCGCGTGCTGCGTAGCGCAGTGGAGAACTGAGAAGCGGAGCGGTTGCGAATGGCCAAGGAAGACACGGGGCGGCTGCTGTCGAAGGTGGCGAAGTTCGTTCGCAATCCGCTCAAGGATTGGTCCGAGCTCGACGCCGATGAGTCGTCGTCGATGGACAACGGCTACAGCCGGGAGATGCTCAAGGAGATGATCGAGCGGCGGCAGCGCAACGACTTCGTGCGCCGCCGCGAGTTCGATATGCTGCGCAAGCTGCGCCAGCGCGAGGCCGCCGGCGGGCGCGATGCGGCCGGCACCCCGTCCTCCTTCAACGTCAGCAGCACCACCGGCAAGACCGAAGGCCGGGCCCTCACGCTCAAGAAGATCGCCGAGATCGAAGAGCAGATGTCTCAGCAGTGGTGGAAGAACCGCTCGCCGGCCGCCGACCATGCCGCCGACGGCAAGGCCAGCACCAGTGGTGGCATGGCGGCCCAGCACGCGCGCGCCTATGCCGACACGGTGCCCGGCGTGCCGCCACCACCGGGCGTCGTGCTGCCGGCGGTGGCGGGCGGGGGCGCGGCAGTGCCGGGCGGCGCCGGGACTTCCTCTGTCTCGGACGGCTCCATCGAGGAGGCCGCAATCCGCTTTGCCCATGGTGACGACGCCGGTGCCGAGGCCATCCTGCTGCAGGCGCTGGCGCCCGAGGCACCCGGTGCCGACCATGACGACACCTGGCGGGCCCTGCTCGATCTCTATCGCGCCGTCGGCGACGCGGTGAAGTTCTCCGCTGCCGCGACCCGCTATGCGCAGCGCATGAAGCGTGCCGCGCCCGAATGGATCTCCCTGCCCGATCTGGCGCAACGCGCGCGGGCCGAGGCGGCCGCGAGCAGTGCGCCCACGCCGGCGCCGGCGAGCGGGGCCGACTGGGCCTGTCCCCCGATCCTCAACCGCGAAGGGCTGCTCGGGCTGACGCGTGCGCTGTCCGCGGCCGGCCCGGTCTGGAAGATGGACTGGAACGCCCTCGACGCCATCGAGCCCGATGCCGCCGCGCCGCTGCGCGCGCTGTTCAACCATTGGGCCGACTCGGCGGTGCAGCTTCGTTTCGCCGGCAGCGACCGCCTGCTGATCGCGCTGACCGAGGCCACCCCGGTCAACGAACGCCGGGTCGATGCCATCTGGTGGCAATTGCACATGGCGGCGCTGCGGGTCATGCACCGGCCCGATGAATTCGAACTCCTGGCGCTCAACTACTGCATCACGTACGAGGTGTCTCCCCCGCCCTGGGAGGATCCCAAGGGCGATTTCGGCGAGCTGGATCCACCGGCGTCCTCCGGCTTCCGGGTGTCGTCGCGCGGCGAACTGCCCACGGCCGCGCCGGCCGCTGCCGTGCCGGGCCGGAGCCTGCTGGCCGGGGAACTGGCAGGCGAATCGCTGGGCACCTGGGAGAAGCTCGACGCCGAGCTGGCCCGTTCGCAGGGCGCGGCCATCTCCTGCGCGGCGCTGGTGCGCATCGATTTCACGGCAGCCGGCACGCTGCTGAACTGGGTGACGGAACGCGATGCGCGGGGCCAGCGCGTGGGCTTCGCCGATGCCCATCGCCTGATCGCCGCCTTCTTCGGCGTGATCGGGATCGCGGACCACGCCGAGGTCGCCATTCGACCGAACTGAGGCCTACGAACGAGCGGGAGCGATCCCGCTTCGTACCTCGCTTCCTTTGTCCGCAGCCATGTCAGCGTATCGGGCATCTCGCCCGGTGCGTGCGTTCCGGGTCTGGACTTCGTCAGCCAGGGCCCGGTCCTGACGCGCTATTCTTTTCTTGCCCGCTTGCATTCGTCCGGGGCATCGCCATATTGCTTCGATGGAACAATTTCACGGAACCACGATCATCAGCGTGCGCCGCAAGACCCCGAACGGCGACCAGGTCGCGATCGGTGGCGACGGCCAGGTCACTCTGGGCAACATCGTCATCAAGGGCAGCGCGCGCAAGGTGCGCCGGCTTTACCAGGGCAAGGTGCTGGCGGGCTTTGCCGGCGCCACCGCCGATGCCTTCACCCTGTTCGAGCGTTTCGAGGGCAAGCTCGAGAAGCACCAGGGCCACCTGGCACGCGCCGCCATCGAGCTGACCAAGGACTGGCGCACCGACCGCGTGCTGCGCCGCCTGGAGGCCATGCTGGCCGTTGCCGACGCCCACAGCTCGCTGATCATCACCGGCAACGGCGACGTGCTGGAGCCCGAGAACGGCATCATCGCCATCGGTTCCGGCGGCGCCTATGCGCAGGCCGCCGCCAAGGCCCTGGTCGACCACACCGACCTCAGCGCCGCCGACGTCGTCAAGCGCTCGCTCGAAATCGCCGGCGAACTCTGCATCTACACCAACATGCACCACACCATCGAAAGCCTGTGAGCCCCGCCATGTCCATGACCCCACAGGAAATCGTCTCCGAACTCGACAACCACATCGTCGGCCAGCCCGACGCCAAGCGCGCGGTGGCGATCGCGCTTCGCAACCGCTGGCGCCGGCAGCAGGTCGACGAGAAGCTGCGCGCCGAGATCACGCCCAAGAACATCCTGATGATCGGCCCCACCGGCGTGGGCAAGACCGAGATCGCACGCCGCCTGGCCCGCCTGGCCGATGCGCCCTTCATCAAGGTCGAGGCCACCAAGTTCACCGAGGTCGGCTACGTGGGCAAGGACGTGGATTCCATCATCCGCGACCTGGCCGAGGTGGCCGTCAAGCAGACGCGCGAAAGCGAAAGCGCCAAGGTCCGCATGCGGGCGGAGGACGGCGCCGAAGAGCGCATCCTCGACGTGCTGCTGCCGCCGGCGCGCACCGTCGACGGCTCTGCCGCGGCCGATGCCGGCAACGCCACCCGCCAAGCCTTCCGCAAGAAGCTGCGCGAGCACCAGCTCGACGACAAGGAAATCGAGATCGAGCTGGCCGAGGCGCGCGCGCCGCTGGAGATCATGGGCCCTGCCGGCATGGAGGACATGACCGAGCAGCTGCGCGGCATGTTCGGGCAGCTGACCCAGGGCCGGCGCAAGACCCGCAAGCTCAAGATCGGCGAAGCCATGCGCCTGCTGATCGACGAGGAAGCGGCCAAGCTCCTCAACGAGGACGAGATCCGCACCCAGGCCATCCACAACGCCGAGCAGAACGGCATCGTCTTCATCGACGAGATAGACAAAGTCGCCACGCGCAGCGAGGCGCAGGGCGCCGACGTGTCGCGCCAGGGCGTGCAGCGCGACCTGCTGCCGCTGGTCGAGGGCACGGCGGTGAGCACCAAGTACGGCGTGGTTCGCACCGACCACATCCTGTTCATCGCCAGCGGCGCCTTCCACCTGAGCAAGCCGAGTGACCTGATTCCCGAACTCCAGGGCCGTTTCCCGATCCGGGTCGAACTCGGCTCGCTGTCGGTGGCCGACTTCGAAAGCATCCTGACCCAGACCCGCGCCTCGCTGGTCAAGCAGTACCAGGCGCTGCTGGCGACCGAGGGTGTCGCGCTGGAGTTCACCTCCGACGGCATCACCCGCCTGGCCAGCATCGCCTTCGAGGTCAATGAGCGTACCGAGAACATCGGCGCCCGCCGGCTGTCCACCGTCATGGAACGCCTGCTGGACGAGGTCAGCTTCGACGCCGCCAAGCTCGAAGGCCAGAGCGTGCGCATCGACGCAGCCTATGTCGACGCGCGGCTTTCGGCACTAAGTCACGACGAAGACCTGTCCCGCTACATCCTCTGACCGGCACCCTCGTCGCCCCTTCGCACCTGTACGGCTCATGCAACACATTCACTGCATGAGCTAAGTGCTTTACCGGAAACGATATTCCGGTGTTTTTGATTGTTTGAAAACACCGCTAAGTCGTTGATTCCATTACAAAAAATAGCCGCGACACCCCGTTGCGAGGTAGGTGTTTCCTGCTACAGTGCAAAAAAGTGCAGTTAAGTGGGAAAAAGTGTCCGTTCGTGCCTCGCCGAGGCGCGCGGCGCCTCCCGACACAGGGGTTTCGTGGTCGTGTTTCAAGGGGCTTCTTCGCTCAGTCTCGATGCCAAGGGGCGGCTTTCCGTGCCGACCCGGCATCGTGACGTCCTGAGCGCGACGGCCGGCGGACAGCTCACGATCACCAAGCACCCGCACGGCTGTCTGATGGTGTTCCCGCGTCCTGAGTGGGAGAAATTCCGCGAACGCATCGCTCAACTGCCGATGTCGGCACAGTGGTGGAAGCGCGTCTTCCTGGGCAATGCAATGGACGTGGACATGGATGGCACCGGCCGTGTGCTGGTTTCGCCCGAGCTGCGTGCGGCCGCCGGCATCACGCGGGATGCGCTGTTGCTGGGCATGGGCAACCATTTCGAGCTCTGGGACAAGGCCACCTACGACGCCAAGGAGGCCGAGGCCACCCAGGGCGATATGCCCGATGTGTTCCAGGACTTCTCTTTCTGAGGCCCGCCGTGCAAGCGCAAGCACCCTGGAGCCACACGACGGTATTGTTGAGGGAGGCGGTCGACGCCCTCCTTCCCGAGCCGCTGCCCGCCACCGGCACCTGGGTGGACGCCACCTTCGGGAGGGGCGGACACTCCCGTGCCATCCTCGATCGCTTGCCTGGAGGCGGCCGGCTGATCGCGTTCGACAAGGACGCGGAAGCGGTGGCCGAAGCAGCGCGCATCCAGGATGCGCGTTTTTCCATCCGGCACCAGAGCTTTGCCCACCTGGGCGAACTGCCGCCGGCGAGCGTGGCCGGCGTGCTGATGGACCTCGGTGTGAGTTCCCCCCAGATCGACAACCCCGTCCGGGGCTTTTCCTTTCGTTTCGATGGCCCGCTCGACATGCGCATGGACACCACGCGCGGTCAGAGCGTGGCCCAGTGGCTGGCAACGGCCGACACACAGCAGATTGCGGAGGTGATTCGTGACTATGGCGAGGAACGGTTTGCTGTTCAGATTGCAAAGGCGATTGCTGCTCGCCGACAGGAACGGGGCCCAGTTTCAACCACCGCCGAGCTGGCCGAGCTCGTGGCTGGCGCGGTCAAAACCCGCGAGCCGGGCCAGAACCCTGCAACGCGCACATTTCAGGCTCTTCGGATTTTCATCAACGCCGAGCTTGAAGAGCTGCAACAGGCGCTAGAGGCGAGCCTTTCCGTGCTGCAACCCCAGGGCCGGCTCGCGGTGATCAGCTTCCATTCGCTGGAAGACCGCATCGTGAAGCAGTTCATCGCCGGGCATTCGCGCGAGGTCTACGACCGCCGCGCGCCCTTTGCCGCGCCGAAGGCGATGAAGCTGCGCGCCGTGGGGCGCATCAAGCCGAGCCAGGCCGAGGTCGATGCCAATCCCCGGGCCCGCAGCGCGATCCTGCGCGTGGCCGAACGCACCGGGGAGCGCTGACATGGTTCGCCGGCACGCTGATGACTTCGTGTATCGCTGCCCCCCGAGGGGGCACTCAACGCCCTTCGGGCGGCCGGGCGGGCGTTGCACGATTGGCCCCCACGCTCATCACTTCGTGTATCGCTGCCCCCCGAGGGGGCACTCAACGCCCTTCGGGCGGCCGGGCGGGCGTTGAATGGTCCGCCTCAACTTTCTCCTGCTCATGGCCGTGCTGGCCTCGGCGATGTACCTGGTGCATACGCAGTACCTGTCGCGCCAGCTCTTCACCGAGTTGCACCGGGTGCAGAATGAAGCGCGCCGGCTCGAACTCGAGCGCGACCGGCTGGAGGTGGAGAAGCGTGCCCAGGCCACGCCGCTGCGGGTGGAGCGGCTGGCCAAGGAGCAGTTGAAGATGCGCACGACCACGCCCGCCATTACGCAGTACGTGCGTGCCGACGGCACGGTGATCCCCGCGGTGGCGCCCGCGCCGCCGACGACGCCCGCAGGACAGCGGCCGCAAGCCGCGGCACCGGCGGCCAGGAGGAGTGCTCCATGAGCCGCACGGCCGTTCCCAAGGCGAATACCGCAGCGCGCAGCGCGGAGGCACTCCAATGAGCAGCCGCCGCAGTGTGCAGTACACGACCAGCCCCCTGCTGGCGAGCAAGACGCCCGTGTGGCGCAGCAAGTTCATCGTCGGCGGCATCGCCTTCGGCTTCCTGGTGCTGGCCGGCCGAGCCGCCTACGTGCAGGTGATCGGCAACGCCTTCTTCCAGCGCCAGGGCGAGGTGCGCTATGCGCGCACGCTGGAGCTGCCGGCCAACCGCGGGCGCGTGCTCGACCGCAACGGCCTGCTGCTGGCGTCCAGCGTGGTGGCGCCCAGCATCTGGGCCATTCCCGAAGACATCGAACGCGACGACCCGGAAGTCCGGGCCAGGCTGCGCCAGGTGGCCAAGCTGCTGGGCATGTCGCAGAAGGACTTCGACAAGAAGCTGGAGGACGAAGACAAGACCTTCGTCTGGATCCAGCGACAGGTCGACGAGCCCATCGCCAAGCAGATCGCGCAGCTCAACATCAAGGGCCTCTACCAGCGCAAGGAATACAAGCGTCAGTATCCCGAGGGCGAAGCCGCGGCGCACGTGGTCGGCTTCACCAACGTGGAAGACAAGGGCCAGGAAGGCATCGAGCTCGCCTTCAATCACGAGCTGGCCGGCAAGGCCGGCTCCAAGCGCGTCATCAAGGACCGGCTCGGCCGCGTGGTCGAGGGCATCGGCGAGCAGGTGCCGCCGGTGGACGGCAGGGACATCCAGCTGAGCATCGACAGCAAGGTGCAGTTCTTCGCCTACCAGAAGCTGCGCGACGCGGTCACGACCCACAAGGCCAAGGCCGGCAGCGTGGTGGTGCTGGACGCCGTGACCGGCGAGGTGCTGGCGCTGGCCAACTACCCCAGCTACGTGCCCGACAAGCGGCAGAACCTCACCGGCGAACAATTGCGCAACCGCGCGCTGACCGACACCTTCGAGCCCGGCTCGACCATGAAGCCCATCACCGTCGCGATGGCGCTGGAGGCGGGCCGCATCAAGCCGCAGACGCCGATCGACACCTCGCCCGGCCGCTTCAGCATCGGCGGCTTCACCATCAGCGACACCCACAACTACGGGCTGCTGACGGTCGAGGGCGTGATCCAGAAGTCCAGCAACGTGGGCGCGCTCAAGATCGCCCAGAAGATGAGCCCGCACGAGATGTGGGACACCTACACCGCGCTGGGCTACGGGCAGAAGCCGCAGATCCAGTTCCCCGGCGCGGTGACCGGGCGGCTGCGCCCGTGGAAGGGATGGAAGCCGGTGGAACAGGCCACCATGTCCTACGGCTACGGCCTGTCGGCGTCGCTGTTCCAGATGGCGCACTCGTACACGGCCTTCGCCCACGACGGCGCCATCATCCCGGCCACCATCCTCAAGAGCCCGGAGCCTGCGGTGGGCGTGAAAGTGTTCTCGCCCCAGAACGCGCTGGCGGTGCGCAAGATGCTGCAGATGGCCGCCGGCCCCGGTGGCACCGGCCAGCGCGCGCAGACCATCGGCTACTCGGTGGGCGGCAAGTCCGGTACCGCGCACAAGCAGGTCGGCAAGGGCTACGCCAGCAACAAGTACCGCTCCTGGTTCACGGGCATGGCCCCGATCGAGAAGCCGCGCATCATCGTCGCGGTGATGATCGACGAGCCCAGCGCCGGCCAGTACTTCGGCGGCCTGGTCGCGGCCCCGGTGTTCAGCGAGGTGGTGCAACAGACGCTGCGCATGATGAACGTGCCGCCGGACCTGGCGGTCAAGCCGCTGGTCGTGACCGACGGCGTGGAGGAAAGCTTCTGATGCAGACGCCTTCCACCCTCCACACGCTCCACACCCCCGTCGAGGCCGCAGCCTGGCTGAAGGCCCGCGTGCGCGGCGCACTGTATGCCGACAGCCGCCCGGTCGGCGCGGGCGACGGCTTCGTCGCCTGGCCCGGCGCGGCCACCGACGGCCGGCGCCATGTCGCTGCCGCGCTGGCGCAGGGCGCGGCCGCCTGCCTGGTCGAGGCGGAGGGCGTCGAGGCCTTCGGCTTCGACGCAGCCGACGGTCGCATCGCCCGCTACGCCGGCCTGAAGGCCGCCACCGGCCCCATCGCCGCGGCCTTTTACGACGAGCCCTCGTCGCGGCTGGACCTGCTCGCCGTCACCGGCACCAACGGCAAGACCTCCACCGCCTGGTGGCTTGCGCAGGCGCTGAGCGCGCACGAGTCCGCGCGTCCGTGCGGCGTGGTGGGCACGCTGGGCATCGGGGTGCCGCCCGATCTCACCTACACCGGCCTCACCACGCCCGATCCGGTGATGCTGCAGCGCGAACTGCGTGCCTTCGCCGACCGTGGCTTCGGCGCCTGCGCGATCGAGGCCTCGTCCATCGGCATCGCCGAGCGCCGCCTCGACGGCACGCGCATCGCGGTGGCGGTGTTCACCAATTTCACCCAGGACCATCTGGATTACCACGGCAGCATGGACGCCTACTGGCAGGCCAAGGCCGAATTGTTCCGCTGGCCCGGCCTGCGCGCCGCCGTGGTCAACGTCGATGACGTGCGAGGTGCCAGCCTGGCGGCCAGCCTGAAGGAGCGCGGCGAAGGCGCGCCGGCCCTGTGGACCGTGTCGGCCACCGGTGCGCGTGCACGACTCGCGGCGCGCGACGTCGGCTACGACGCCGAGGGCCTGCTGTTCACCGTCGTCGAGGAGGGCAGCGTGCCCGTGCGCCTCTCGACGCAACTGATCGGCCAATACAACGTGGCCAACCTGCTGGGCGTGCTGGGCACCCTGCGCGCGCTCGGCCTCACGCTGCAGGAGGCGGCGGGCGCCTGTGCCCGGCTGGGCAGTGTGCCGGGCCGCATGGAGCGCGTGAGCGTGCCGGGCCGGCCGCTGGCGGTGGTCGACTATGCGCACACCCCCGACGCGCTGGACAAGGCGCTGGCTGGCCTGCATCCGCTGGCGCGGCAGCGCGGCGGGCAGCTGTGGTGCATGTTCGGCTGCGGCGGCGACCGCGACAGCGCCAAGCGCCCGATGATGGCCGCCGTGGCCGAGAAGCAGGCCGACCGCGTGGTCCTGACCAGCGACAACCCGCGCAGCGAGAAGCCCGGTGCCATCATCAGCCAGATCCTGCTGGGCCTCGCGCGCCCGGAGGCCGCGCAGGTCGAGCCCGACCGCGCCAAGGCCATCCGGCAGACGCTGGACCAGGCCGCACCCGAAGACGTGGTGCTCCTGGCCGGCCGCGGCCACGAGGCCTGGCAGGAGATCGCGGGCGAGCGCATCGCCTTCTCCGACCGGGCGCATGCCATCGACGCGTTGACCCGGAGGAGAAGTGCAACATGAGCCGCACGGCCGTTCCGATGGCGAAGACCGCGTCGCACAGCGTGGAGGTGATCCGATGACCGCGCCGCAGGCAGAAGCACCCATGATGACGCTTCGGCAGGCGCAGGCCTGGATACCGGGCGCCCGCCTGGTCGGCGATCCCGACGTGCCCGTGTGGCGCGTGCACACCGACACGCGCACGCTCGCCGCCGGCGACCTGTTCGTCGCTCTCAAGGGCGAACGCTTCGACGCCAACGACTTCCTGGTCGACGCGCGTGCGCGCGGCGCGGCCGCGGCCATCGCCCATGGCGGGCTGGCGGCGGCCGGCCTGCCCGGCCTGGAAGTGCCCGACACGCTGGCCGCGCTGGGTGCGCTGGCCCGCGGCTGGCGCGCGCAGTTCGAACTGCCCCTGGTCGCCGTCACCGGCAGCAACGGCAAAACCACGGTCACGCAGATGATCGCCGCCATCTTGAGTGCGGCCGGTGCCGACCGGGCCCTGGCGACCATCGGCAACCTCAACAATGAAATCGGCCTGCCGCTGACGCTGCTGCGCCTGCGCGCGTGCCACCAGCTCGCGGTGGTCGAACTGGGCATGAACCACCCGGGCGAGATCGCTCGGCTGGCGGCGATCGCACAGCCCACCATCGGGCTGGTCAACAATGCCCAGCGCGAGCACCAGGAGTTCATGGCCACGGTGGAGGCGGTGGCGCGCGAGAACGCCGCCGTCTTCGCAGCGCTGCCGGACAACGGCACCGCCGTGTTCCCCTACGGCGACGCGTTCACCGGGCTGTGGAACGAGATGGCGCACGAGGGCGCTTCGCGGCGCTGCCTGAGCTTCGGCGAACAGCCCAATGCCGACATCGCGCTGGGCCGTGCCGAATGGAAGCAGGGCGCCTGGCATTTCGAGGCGCGCACGCCGCTGGGCGAGATCCGCACCACCCTGCGCGTGGCGGGCCGCCACAACGTGGTGAACGCGCTGGCCGCGATCGCCTGCGCGCTGGCCTGCGGCGTCTCGATCGACAAGATCGCGGAGGGCCTGGCGGCCTTCGAACCGGTCAAGGGCCGTTCGCGCGCGAGCGAGCTGAAGCTGGCCGATGGCCGTGCCCTCACGCTGGTGGACGACAGCTACAACGCCAATCCCGATTCGGTGCGCGTCGCCGTCGACGTGCTCAGCGGCCTGCCGGGCCCGCGCCTGCTGGTGCTGGGCGACATGGGCGAGGTCGGCGACCGCGGCCCGGAATTCCACGCCGAGGTCGGTGCCTGGGCGGCCGAGCGCGGCATCGATGCCCTGTTTGCGCTGGGCGAGGCCTCGGTCCATGCCACATCGGCCTACACCCGTGGCGGCGGCGCCGAAGCCCGGCATTTCAATGATATCGACACGCTCAACGCCGCGGTGCTGGCGCAGCTGCCGCGCATTGCCAGCGTGCTGGTCAAGGGCTCCCGCTTCATGCGGATGGAGCGCGTGGTCCAGGCCATCGTTGCCGGCGCGTCGTCGCAACACAAGAAAGAGGAGGGCGGCCATGCCGAATGAGCCGCGCGCGCTCGCATCATGCTGATGACCCTGGCTCAATGGCTGCAGACGGTCTCGCCGGAGCTCGGGTTCCTGCGCATCTTCCAGTACCTCACGTTCCGCGCGCTGATGGCTGCGCTCACCGCGCTGCTGCTGGGCCTGGGCGCGGGCCCCTACGTGATCCGCCGGCTGGCCGCGCTCAAGATCGGCCAGCCGGTGCGCGGCTATGCCATGGAAACGCACTTGAGCAAGAGCGGCACGCCCACCATGGGCGGCGTGCTCGTGCTGGTCTCGATCGCGATCGCCACGCTCCTGTGGTTCGACCTTTCCAACCGCTTCGTGTGGATCGTGCTGTGGGTGACGCTGGGCTTCGGCGCCATCGGCTGGGTGGACGACTGGCGCAAGGTGGTGCGCAAGGACCCCGAAGGCATGCGCTCGCGCGAGAAGTACATCTGGCAGTCGGTGGTGGGGTTGGTGGCGGCCTTCTACCTGCTGTTCAGCATCTCGGAAAGCTCCAACTGGCGCGTGCTCGAGCTCTTCTACGCCTGGGTGAGTTCCGGCTTCGACCTGGACTTCCCGCCCAAGATCAACCTCCTGGTGCCCTTCTTCAAGGAGGTGAGCTACCCGCTGGGCGGCATCGGCTTCGTGATCCTGACCTACCTGGTGATCGTGGGCGCCAGCAACGCGGTCAACCTCACCGACGGCCTCGACGGCCTGGCCATCATGCCGGTGGTGATGGTGGGCTCGGCATTGGGCGTCTTCGCCTACGTGACCGGCAGCGCCGTCTATTCGCGCTACCTCCTGTTCCCGCACATCCCCGGCTCGGGCGAACTGCTCGTGTTCTGCTCGGCCATGGCCGGCGCGGGCCTGGCCTTCCTGTGGTTCAACACCCATCCGGCGCAGGTCTTCATGGGCGACGTGGGCGCGCTCGCGCTGGGCGGCGCGCTGGGCACCATCGCGGTGATCGTGCGGCAGGAGATCGTGTTCTTCGTGATGGGCGGCATCTTCGTGGTCGAGGCGATCTCGGTGATGGCCCAGGTGACCTACTTCAAGTACACCAAGAAGCGCTTCGGCGAAGGCCGCCGCGTCCTCAAGATGGCGCCCCTGCACCACCACTTCGAGAAAAGCGGCTGGCGCGAGACACAGGTGGTGGTGCGCTTCTGGATCATCACCATGCTGCTGTGCCTGGTGGGCCTGTCGACCTTGAAGCTGCGGTGAGAGCGATGCGGCATCTTCAAGACCAACACGTGCTGATCCTGGGCCTGGGCGCCTCCGGCCTGGCCATGGCGCGCTGGTGCGCCCGGCACGGCGCCAGGGTGACCGTGGCCGACACGCGCGAGGCGCCGCCGCAGCTCGCCGCGCTGCAAGCGGAGTTGCCCGATGCCGCCTTCGTCGGCGGGCCCTTCACGGCCGCGCTGGTCGAAGGCACGCCGGTGCGTGCGGTCTACCGTTCGCCCGGGCTGGCGCCGGCCGCCATCGCGCCGGTGGTCGATGCGGCCCGCGCCGTGGGCCTGCCGGTGGGCGGCGAACTCGACCTGTTCGCACAGGCGCTGGCTGACCTGCAGGTGGTCGACGACACCGAGCCCTCTGCAGCGTCCGACACACAAGACGATGCGGCCGCCATGGACGAAGCGACGACGGTGGAAACCCCCGCCGTCGATACGGCGCAGCCGGCCCCCGAACCCGTCGACGACGATGACGACGCCGAGCCCGCCGCGCCGCCGCCCATCCCCGTTCCTCCGGCGCCGCGCGGCTACCACCCCGCCGTGCTGGCCGTCACCGGCACCAACGGAAAGACCACCGTCACCGCGCTGACCGGCCAGCTCGTCGCGCGGGCCGGCAAGACGGTTGCGGTGGCCGGCAACATCGGCCCGACCCTGCTCGACACGCTGGCCGCGCACATCGACGCCGGCACGCTGCCGGCCGTGTGGGTGCTGGAACTCTCCAGCTTCCAGCTCGACGGTGTGCAGGGCTTCGAGCCCACCGCCGCCACCGTGCTCAACCTGTCGCAGGACCACCTCGACTGGCATGGCGACATGGCCGCCTACGCCGCAGCCAAGAAGCGCATTTTCGGCAGCCAGGGCGTGATGGTGCTCAACCGCGAAGACGAAGCCGTGATGGCGATGGGCGCCGCCGGGCCGTCCCAGGCCGCGAACGCCCCATCGGGGGCCGGCGACGATGCGCGAGCGCGCAGCGTGGGGGCATCGAGACGGCCTGCGCCTGCCAAGCTGGCCAAAGGCCGGCAGCCGCGCAGCATCGTCAGCTTCGGCGCCGGCATGCCGCAGCGCCCGGGCGACTGGGGCATCGAGCGCGTCAACGGCATGGCCTGGCTGGTGCGCGCCCTCGAGGCCGACGAAACGCAGAAGCGCAAGCGCGGCGCCGCGGCCGAGGAGGAGGAGCTGCACATCCAGCGCCTGATGCCGGCCGATGCACTGCGCATCCGCGGCCGCCACAACGCGCTCAATGCGCTGGCCGCGCTGGCGCTCGCCACCGCGGCCGGGTGCCAGCTCGGCCCCATGCTTTACGGCCTGCGCGAGTACCGGGGCGAGCCGCACCGGGTCGAGCCCGTGGCCATCGTGGACGAGGTGGAGTTCTTCGACGACAGCAAGGGCACCAACGTCGGCGCCACGGTCGCCGCGCTCGCCGGCCTGGGCGAGGAGCGCCGCGTGGTGCTCATCCTGGGCGGCGAAGGCAAGGGCCAGGACTTCTCGCCGCTGGCCGCGCCGGTGCGCCAGTACGCGCGCGCCGTGGTGCTGATCGGCCGCGATGCGCCGCTGATCGAGGCCGCGCTCGCCGGCACCGGCGTCTCGCTGTCGCATGCCGCCTCGATGGAAGAGGCGGTCCGCCTCGCGGCCGGCCGTGCGCATCCCGGCGACGCGGTGCTGCTGTCGCCGGCGTGCGCCAGCTTCGACATGTTCAAGGACTACGCGCACCGCGCCGCCGTTTTCTGCCAGGCGGTGCAGGACTGGGCCGAGGCGCCGCGCAGCGCCGGGCTGGATGCCGCGAACGAGGAGGGGGACCGATGAGCTCCACCGCCGCCGGCCCGGCCGCGACGCCCAACAAGCGCCCCGCCTTCTGGCAAGGCTGGTTCAGCCGCGCCAAGAGCGGCATGGACGCCCTGCCCATGCACCTGCCGGTGCGCCTGGGCAGCGCCGGCATGACGCAGACCAAGGCCGCGCCAGTGCGCGTGCTGGGCTTCGACCAGGCGCTCGCCTGGGTCACGGTCGCGCTGCTGGCCTGGGGGCTGGTGATGGTGTATTCGGCCTCGATCGCGCTGCCCGACAACCCGCGCTTCGCGCGCGCCGGCTACAGCCCGACCTACTTCCTGACCCGCCACGTGGCCTCCATCGTCATCGCCTTCGTGGCCGCCCTGCTGGCCTTCCAGGTGCCCATGCGCACCTGGGAGCGCGCGGCGCCCTGGCTTTTCGTCGCCTCGCTGCTGCTGCTGGTGGCGGTGCTGATCCCGCACATCGGCATCAACGTCAACGGCGCGCGCCGCTGGCTGCCGATGGGCTTCATGCGCTTCCAGCCCTCCGAGCTGGCCAAGCTCGCGATGATCATGTACGCCGCCAGCTACATGGTGCGCAAGATGGAGATCAAGGAGCGCTTCTTCCGCGCCGTGCTGCCCATGGGCGTCGCGGTGGTGGTGGTGGGCATGCTGGTGATGGCCGAGCCCGACATGGGCGCCTTCATGGTGATCGCCGTGATCGCCATGGGCATCCTTTTCCTCGGCGGCGTGAACGCGCGCATGTTCTTCCTGATCGCGGCGCTGGTGGTGGTGGCCTTCGGCACCATCGTCGCCTCCAGCCCGTGGCGGCGCGAGCGCATCTTCGCCTACCTCGATCCGTGGAGCGAGGAGCATGCGCTCGGCAAGGGCTACCAGCTCTCGCATTCGCTGATCGCCATCGGCCGCGGCGAGATCTTCGGCGTCGGCCTGGGCGGCAGCGTCGAGAAGCTGCACTGGCTGCCCGAGGCGCACACCGACTTCCTGATGGCGGTGATCGGCGAGGAGTTCGGCCTGGTCGGCGTGCTGCTGGCCATCGGCCTGTTCCTCTGGCTCACCCGCCGCATCATGCACATCGGCCGCCAGGCGATCGCGCTGGACCGCGTGTTCGCCGGCCTGGTGGCGCAGGGGGTCGGCATCTGGATCGGCTTCCAGGCCTTCATCAACATGGGCGTGAACCTGGGTGCGCTGCCGACCAAGGGCCTGACCCTGCCGCTGATGAGCTTCGGCGGCTCGGCAATCCTGATGAACGTGGTGGCGCTCGCGGTGGTGCTGCGCATCGACTACGAGAACCGCGTCCTCATGCGGGGAGGCCGGGTATGAGCCGGACCGCTCTGGTCATGGCAGGCGGCACGGGCGGGCATATCTTCCCGGGGCTGGCCGTGGCCGAGGCCCTGCGCGAGCGCGGCTGGCGCGTGCACTGGCTGGGCGCGCCCGACAGCATGGAAGAAAAACTGGTGCCGCCGCGCGGCTTCGACTTCGAGCCGGTGCAGTTCGGCGGCGTGCGCGGCAAGGGCCCCCTCACGCTCTTCCTGCTGCCGATGCGCCTGCTGCGCGCCTTCTGGCAGAGCCTGGGCGTGGTGCGGCGCGTGCGGCCCGACGTGGTCGTCGGCCTGGGCGGCTACATCACCTTTCCTGGCGGCATGATGAGCGTGCTGCTCGACCGGCCGCTGGTGCTGCACGAGCAGAACTCGGTCGCAGGCCTGGCCAACAAGGTGCTGGCCGGCGTGGCCGACCGCGTCTTCACCGCCTTCCCCGACGTGATGAAGAAAGGCCTGTGGGTCGGCAATCCGCTGCGCGCGGCCTTTCTGTCGCAGCCCGATCCGGTCACCCGCTTCGCCGGCCGCAGCGGCCCGCTGAAGCTGCTGGTGATCGGCGGCAGCCTGGGCGCGAAGGCGCTCAACGCGGTGGTGCCGAAGGCGCTGGCGCGCATCGCGCCGGCCGAACGCCCGATCGTCCTGCACCAGAGCGGCGCCAGGCAGATCGACGAGTTGCGCGCCAACTATGCCGCTGCCGGCGTCGAGGGCGAACTCACGCCTTTCATCGAAGACACCGCAAGCGCCTACGCCGAAGCCGACCTGATCGTCGCGCGCGCCGGCGCGAGCACCGTCACCGAGATCGCGGCCGTCGGCGCGGCCGCGCTCTTCGTGCCTTTCCCATCCGCCGTGGACGATCACCAGACCACCAATGCCCGCTTCCTGGTCGACGCGGGCGGTGGCTGGCTCGTCCAGCAGAACGAACTGACACCCGAATTGCTGGCCGACTTGCTACAAAAGACCGGGCGCCCCGCGCTCCTGGAACGTGCCGTGAAGGCCAAGACGATGCAGAAGACCGAGGCTGTGGAAGTCCTCGTCCGTGCCTGCGAGGAGCTTGCCAAATGAAGCACGCGATCCGCCACATCCACTTCGTCGGCCTGGGTGGCTCCGGCATGAGCGGTATCGCCGAGGTGCTGTTCAACCTGGGCTACCAGATCAGCGGCTCCGACCTGGCCGACAGCGCGACGCTGAAGCGCCTGGCGGGCCTGGGCATCGGCACCTTCGTGGGCCACGATGCGGCGCACATCGCGGGCGCCGATGCGGTCGTCACTTCCACGGCGGTGCGCGCCGACAACCCCGAGGTGGTGGCGGCGCGCGAGAAGCGCATCCCGGTCGTGCCGCGGGCGCTGATGCTGGCCGAGCTGATGCGCCTCAAGCAGGGCCTGGCCATCGCCGGCACGCACGGCAAGACCACCACCACCAGCCTGGTGGCGAGCGTGCTCGCGGCCGCGGGGCTGGACCCGACCTTCGTGATCGGCGGCCGCCTCAACAGCGCCGGCGCCAATGCGCGCCTGGGCAGCGGCGACTACATCGTGGTGGAGGCCGACGAGTCGGACGCCTCCTTCCTCAACCTCATGCCGGTCATGGCGGTGGTCACGAACATCGATGCCGACCACATGGAGACCTACGGGCACGACTTCTCCAGGCTCAAGAAGGCCTTCGTCGACTTCCTGCACCGCATGCCGTTCTACGGCGTGGCCGTGCTGTGCACCGACGACCCGGCGGTGCGCGAGATCGTGCCCCAGGTGTCCTGCCCGGTCACCAGCTACGGCTTCGGCGAGGACGCGCAGGTGCGTGCGGTCAACGTGCGCGCGGTCGGCTCGCAGATGCACTTCACCGCGCAGCGGCGCAACGGCGTCACACTGCCGGACCTGGACATCGTGCTGAACCTGCCGGGCGAGCACAACGTGCGCAATGCGCTGGCCGTGATCGCCATGGCCGTCGAACTCAACGTGCCCGACGAGGCGGTGCAGCGCGGCCTGGCCGACTTCAAGGGCGTGGGCCGGCGCTTCCAGCGCTACGGCGAGGTCCAGCTGGGCGCGGCCCAGGGCCTGGGCAGCTTCACCTTGATCGACGACTACGGCCACCACCCGGTCGAGATGGCTGCCACCATCGCCGCCGCGCGCGGCGCTTTCCCGGGGCGGCGGCTGGTGCTGGCCTTCCAGCCGCACCGCTACACCCGCACGCGCGACTGCTTCGAGGACTTCGTCAAGGTCATCGGCGGCGCCGACGCGGTGCTGCTGGCCGAGGTCTATGCCGCCGGCGAGCCGCCCATCGTGGCGGCCGATGGCCGCTCGCTGGCGCGTGCCCTGCGCGTGGCCGGCAAGGTCGAGCCCGTCTTCGTCGACGACATCGCGGCCATGCCGCAGGCCATCCTGGACAACGCGCGCGACGGCGACGTGGTGATCTGCATGGGCGCCGGCTCCATCGGCGGCGTGCCGGCCAAGGTGGTCGAGCTGGGCGGCGCCGCCGATTCTTCGTCTTCCAACCCATCCGGGCGCACTTCACAGACCGTGCGCGAAGGGAGAACACTGTGAACCCGCAGGACTTCGGCAAAGTCGCGGTGCTGTTCGGCGGCACCTCGGCCGAGCGCGAGATCTCCATCATGTCGGGCACCGGCGTGCTCGCGGCGCTGCGCGCCCGCGGGGTCGATGCCCATGCCTTCGATCCGGCCGAGCGCGAGCTGGCCGAACTCAAGCACGAGGGCTTCGACCGCTGCTTCGTGGTGCTGCACGGCCGACATGGCGAGGACGGCACGGTGCAGGGCGCGCTGGAGCTGCTGGGCATTCCCTACACCGGCTCCGGCGTCATGGCCTCGGCCGTCGCCATGGACAAGGTGATGACCAAGCGCATCTGGCAGGCCGACGGCCTGCCCACGCCGCGCTATGCACGCCTGGCCTTCGACCAGCAGAGCCGCGAGCAGATCCTGGCCGTGCCCGACGTGCTGGGCCTGCCGCTGATCGTCAAGCCGCCGCGCGAGGGCTCCTCGATCGGTGTGACCAAGGTGCAAGGCTATTCCGAGATGGAGGAGGCGGTGGCGCTGGCCGTGCGCTACGACGCCGACGTGCTCTGCGAGGAGTTCATCGAAGGCGAGGAGGTCACCTGCGCCGTGCTGGGCAGCGGCCTGGACGCGGTGGCGCTGCCGGTGGTGCGCATCGCCGCGCCCGAGGGTGCCTACGACTACCAGAACAAGTACTTCACCGACGACGTGAAGTACCACTGCCCGGCCGGCCTGTCCGAGGCCGAGGAGCACGAGATCCGCCGCATCACGCTGGCCGCCTACCACCAGCTCGGCTGCCGCGGCTGGGGCCGGGCCGACCTGATGATCCGCGCCAGCGACCGCAAGCCCTTCCTGCTGGAGATGAACACCTCGCCCGGCATGACCACCCACTCGCTGGTGCCGATGTCTGCGCGCGCGGCGGGCATCTCCTACGAGGACCTGTGCCTGCGGGTATTGGCCACGTCGACACTGGATTCAAAAGCAAGAGTGTGATGGCCGACAGCATCCCCACGCCCTTCGACGTCAAGCTCATGAACGTGACCGCGACCCTGGTGTACGCGGTGTTCGCGCTCGTGCTGCTGGCAGCGGGCGCATGGTGGGTGCTGCGCCAGCCCTTCTTCCCGCTGGCCGGCATCAAGGTGGACGGCGAGGTCACGCACAACAACGCGGTCACGCTGCGCGCCAACGTCGCGCCGCAGCTGGCCGGCAACTTCTTCACCGTCGACCTGGCCAAGGCCCGCTCGGCCTTCGAGTCGGTGCCCTGGGTGCGCAAGGCGGTGGTGCGCCGCGAGTTCCCCGACAAGCTGCGCGCCACGCTGACCGAGCACGTGCCGGTGGCCCACTGGGGCGACGAAGCCGAGTCGCGGCTGATCAACGGCTTCGGCGAAGTCTTCGAGGCCAACGTGGCCGAGGTCGACGACAAGCTGCCGCGCCTGGAGGGACCGATCGAGCAGGCCGGCCAGGTGCTGGGCATGTACCGCGAGCTGCAGCCGCTGTTCGTGCCCTACGAGCTGACGATCGAGCAGCTGCGGCTGTCCGGCCGCGGCAGCTGGAGCGTGGTGCTGGACAGCGGTGCCGTGCTCGAACTGGGCCGCGGCCGCAGCGAGGAGGTGGCGGCGCGCACCCAGCGCTTCCTCACCACCGTGGCCAACGTCGCCCGGCAATACGGCCGCACCGTCGCCTCCGTCGAGGGCGCGGACCTGCGGCACAACGAAGGCTACGCGCTGCGGATGCGCGGCGTCACCACGGTCACGAACGAGGCGCCAGCGCCCCGGAAGAAATAGAGAGAGCAGAGGAATTCATGTCCAAGGAATACAAAGACCTGGTCGTCGGACTCGACATCGGCACCTCCAAGGTGATGGCGGTGGTGGCCGAGGTGCTGCCCACCGGCGAGCTCAAGCTGGCCGGGCTGGGGGTCGCGCCCGGCAACGGGCTCAAGCGCGGCGTGGTGGTCAACATCGACGCCACGGTGCAAAGCATCCAGCAGGCGCTCAAGGAAGCGGAACTGATGGCCGACTGCAAGATCGGCCGCGTCTACACCGGCATCACCGGCAGCCACATCCGCGGCATCAACTCCAGCGGCATGGTGGCCGTGAAGGACAAGGAAGTCACCCAGGCCGACGTGGCCCGCGTGGTGGAGACGGCGCGCGCCATCAACATCTCCAGCGACCAGCGCCTGCTGCTGGTGGAGCCGCAGGAGTTCGTGATCGACGGCCAGGACGTGAAGGAGCCGATCGGCATGAGCGGCATGCGGCTGGAGGCCAAGGTGCACATCGTCACCGGTGCCCAGAGCGCGGCCGAGAACATCATCAAGTGCGTGCGCCGCTGCGGGCTGGAGGTGGATCAGCTCATGCTCAACCCGCTCGCCTCCAGCCAGGCGGTGCTCACCGAAGACGAGCGCGAACTGGGCGTGGTGCTGGTGGACATCGGCGCCGGCACCACCGACGTGGCCATCTTCACCAACGGCGCGATCCGCCACACGGCGGTGATCCCGATCGCCGGCGACCTGATCACCAGCGACATCGCGATGGCCCTGCGTACGCCCACCAAGGACGCCGAGGACATCAAGGTCGAGAACGGCTACGCCAAGCAGCTGCTGGCCGACCCGGAGACGCAGGTCGAGGTGCCGGGCCTGGGCGACCGCGGCCCGCGCATGCTGAGCAAGCAGGCGCTGGCCGGCGTGATCGAGCCGCGGGTGGAAGAGATCTTCAGCCTCGTGCAGCAGGTGGTGCGCGAGTCGGGCTACGAGGAAGTGCTGTCCTCCGGCGTGGTGCTCACCGGCGGCAGCGCGGTGATGCCCGGCATGGTCGAGCTGGGCGAGGACATCTTCCTCAAGCCGGTGCGGCGCGGCATTCCGAAGTATTCGAGCGCACTGTCGGACATGGTCGCGCAGCCGCGCGCCGCGACCGTGATGGGCCTGCTCGAGGAGGCGCGCTATGCGCGACTGCGCGGCTTCAGGGTGGCGCAGAAGAACGGCTCCGTGAAGACCGCCTTCGGCCGCTTCAAGGACTTCATCGTAGGGAACTTCTGACGATGAACACCACACCACTTTGGCTCGCGCGGGGCAGTCCCCCCCGCCATTTCAACGAGCGATGGCGGCGCACCGGACCGCCTCGGAGGGGCAGACCGTGATACTCAAAACAACCCATTCGTACAAACAAGGCAACTGCAAATTCAAGGAGTCAGAAATGGCCATCGAAATGATCGAGATCGAAGAGTTCAACCAGGGCACCCAGATCAAGGTGATCGGGGTGGGCGGCGGCGGCGGCAACGCGGTCGCGCACATGATCGAGCGCCGCGTGCAGGGCGTGGAGTTCATCTGCGCCAACACCGATGCGCAGGCGCTCCAGCGCAGCAACGCGCACAAGACCATCCAGCTGGGCACCAACGGCCTGGGCGCGGGCAGCAAGCCCGAGAAGGGCCGTGACGCGGCCGAGGCGGCGGTGGACGACATCCGCGGTGCCATCAACGGCGCGCACATGCTGTTCATCACCGCCGGCATGGGCGGCGGCACCGGCACCGGCGCGGCGCCGGTGATCGCGCGGGTGGCCAAGGAGATGGGCATTCTCACCGTGGGCGTGGTGACCAAGCCCTTCGACTGGGAAGGCGGCCGGCGCATGACCAACGCCGACAACGGCCTGGCCGAGCTGGAAGCCAACGTCGATTCGCTGATCGTGGTGCTCAACGAAAAGCTGCTCGACGTGCTGGGCGAGGACGTGACGCAGGAAGAGGCCTTCGGCCATGCCAACGACGTGCTGAAGAATGCCGTCGGCGGCATCTCGGAGATCATCAACGAGTACGGCGGCGTCAACGTCGACTTCGAGGACGTGCGCACCGTGATGGGCGAGCCCGGCAAGGCCATGATGGGCACCGCCGCGGCCTCCGGCCCGGACCGCGCGCGCATCGCTGCCGAGCAGGCCGTGGCCTGCCCGCTGCTCGAGGGCGTGGACCTCTCGGGCGCCAAGGGCGTGCTGGTGCTGGTGACGGCATCCAAGGCTTCGCTGAAGCTGTCCGAGTCGAAGCTTGCCATGACCACCATCCGCGCCTTCGCCGCGGAGGATGCGCACGTGATCTACGGCGCCGCCTACGACGACAGCCTGGGCGACGAGATGCGCGTGACCGTGGTCGCCACGGGCCTCTCGGGCCAGCAGGACCGCCGCCAGGCGCCCGCGCTGGAGGTGATCCGCACCGGCACCGACAACATCCCCTTCACCGTGCCGACGCTCGGCGGCGGGATGCAGGGCGGAAACCTCGGCCAGCCCAAGTACGACGGCATGGCCGTTCCCAGCGTGTGGCGCACCAACCGCACGATGGCCGCGGCCAAGGTGGATGCGCTGTCGACCAGCGGGATGGACGACATCGAGATTCCCGCCTTCCTGCGTCGCCAGGCCGACTGAGTCCATGGTGGCTATTGCGGAGATAGCGAGGCGCACGGCGCGCCGGATGCCTCGCGCTCCTAAAATCGCTGCCGTGCTCCAGCAACGAACCCTCAAATCCATCACCCGTGCCGTCGGCGTGGGGCTGCACAGCGGCCAGCGCGTCGAGCTGACGCTGCGGCCCGCACCGGTCGACAGCGGCATCGTCTTCCGCCGGGTCGACCTGCCCGAGCCGGTGGCGATCCCGATGCGGGCCGAGTCGGTGACGGACACGCGCCTGGCCTCCACGGTGTCCACCAACGGCGCCAAGGTCCAGACGGTCGAGCACCTGATGTCGGCCTGCGCCGGCCTGGGCATCGACAACCTGCTGATCGACATCACGGCCGACGAGGTGCCGATCCTCGACGGCTCGGCTTCTTCGTTCGTCTTCCTGCTGCAGAGCGCGGGCATCGTGCTGCAGGATGCGCCGCGCCGCTTCATCCAGGTCACGAAGCCGGTCGAGGTGCGCGAAGGCGAAGGCCACGACCTCAAGTGGGCGCGCCTCGTGCCGTACCACGGCTACAAGCTCCGCTTCGAGATCGACTTCGACCACCGCGTGGTCAACGCCAGCGGGCAGCGCTTCGAGTTCGACCTCGGCTCGGGCTCCTACAGCCGCGACATCGCGCGCGCCCGCACCTTCGGCTTCACCAAGGAGGTCGAGTACATGCGCTCCAAGGGCCTGGCCCTGGGCGGCGGGCTCGACAACGCGATCGTGATGGACGACACCAAGGTGCTCAATGCCGGCGGGCTGCGCTACGACGACGAGTTCGTGAAGCACAAGATCCTCGATGCCATGGGCGACCTCTACGTCGTCGGCCGTCCCCTGCTGGCGGCCTACAGTGCCTTCCGTTCGGGCCACGCGCTCAACAACAAGTTGCTGCGCGAACTGCTGGCGCAGAAGGACGCCTACGAGATCGTGACTTTCGAAGACCCGCGGCAGGCGCCGGCCGGCTTCGCCGAGGTCGCTCGGGCCTGGTAGCGCGATGCTGCTGTTTCGTTGGGCCATCCTCCTGCTGCTCCTGGTGGCGGGCGTGTCTTTCGCCTTCTATGCCGGCACCGGCCAGCCCAAGTACAAGCGCTTCGGCTGGATCGTGCTCAAGTGGACGCTGCTCGCCGCCCTGGGCTTCTTCGCGGTGCTGATCGCGGAGCGGGTGGCCTGACTCGCCTGTCGTCCGTCGCTTGCCGGCGCCACGTCCGGCGTCGGTGGCGAGCGGCGATGTGAAGCGCGCCGTCCGGGAACTTGTCGATCCAGGGGGTTACCCAGCCCCCATGAAAAGCAGTCACCTGGAATCGCCACACCCATGCTTTCTCGCAGGCTCGCTGACGGCCGAGGAGCTCATCGCCCTCTTGCAGCGGATCTGAGCGCTTCGCGCGAGAAGGAAGCCATGCACCTCAAAGCGACCAACCCCGCAGGGCCCGAGCGTTCGGAGCGAACCATCACGAGGCGACGCTCGACCGGCGGTCCCGCCAGCGATACCCTGCCGCCTTTCTTCGAGCGCACGAAGCGCGGGCGCGAGGACGATGCGACATCCTGGCGGGGCTGGCGTTTTGTGCATGACCTCCCCCCTTCATCGGCCAACGTCCCCGCCTTCTTGACCTGCACGATAAAGCCCGAGAACGAGGCCGTTTGCTGGCGCTACGAACAGGGGGCCGGCTATCACCGTCGCGCCACGGCGGAGGCCGTTTCCCGCGTCACGAGCGAAAACATCAAACAACAAAAGGATTGGCGCGGCGCGTGGGCATGCATCGCCAGAATGAGGACGGCGGTGCCGGAAGGCCAACGCAGGCATTTCAGCTATGACGCGTTGGTCCGCAAGTGTGTTGACCAGCAACAACTCGACGCAGCGCACGACGCCTTCAACCTGATGATCGAAGACGGCGTGGAGCTCACACAGGATCCTTGCGGCTACTTGATCCTGGCCGACCTCAGGGCGGATCGAATCGACGATGCACAAAGCGTGATCCAGCGGATGCTTGCAGCCCGACGCCCTCCGCTCGAGAGCGTCGTGGTTTCGTTCGTCAAGGCGTGCACGAAAGTGAAGCAGGCCCAACAGGCGAGCGATCTGTTGGATGCCATCAAGGAGGCCGGCTTCGAGCCTGGCCCCAAGGCGCGCAATGCGCTGATCGGCGCGTGGGGAGCGGTCGGCCGGCCCGACAAGGCCCAGGAGGTGTTCGACGCCATCGCCCACGTCGGCTTGCCGCAGACCGTGAGGTCATTCGGGGCTTTGGTCAAGGCCTGCGCGCAGGCCGGGCAGATCAGCGGCGCACGCGCGGCTTTCGAGCGGATGATGGCGCCGCCCCATTCGATCCCGCCCAACTGCACGATCGGCTGCATCCTGATCGATGCGTACAGGTTGGAAGGGCGGATCCACGATGCGGAGGACGTATTCCAGAGGATGCTGGATTGCCAGGTGGAGCCTGACATGCCCCTCATCCTCTCCATGTTCATGGCCTACGAGGACGCGGGCCGGTTGGACCAGCTGGGGTGGGTCCAGGAGCGTGCCGCATTGGCGGGGATGTTCAGCTTGAGGACGGTGATGAACCTGATGGACGCTTACGCCCAATTCGACCGGATCGATGACGCCAGGGCGGTCTTTCAGCAGGCAGACCCGCGCAGGGGCTCGCTCCTCTTGAACGAGATGATGATCAAGCTCTACGCCAAGGCGGGTCGAGTCAAGGAGGCACAGGAGGTATTCGCCATCATTTCGCACAGCCCGAAGGCCGCTTCGTACTTGATCAGGGCCTACGCCCAGGCAGGCATGGTCCAGGCCGCGCAAGACTTCTACGACTCGATCGGCAGCCCGGACATCTATTGCGTGAGTGCCTTGATCCTGGCATACGCATTGACTGGGCGGGTCGACGAGGCGCAGGCCAGATTCGACAGCATGCCGAGGCTTGGCCTCCGTCCGAACGTCTTTTCCTTCGTCGTGTTGATGAAGGCGTATGTCGTCGGCGGGCGGGCCAGCGAAGTGCCTGACATCTTCCGCCGCATGCAGCAAGCGGGCCTGGAACCCGATCGCTCTGCCTGGAACCTCTTGATGGAGGCCTGCGGGAACGCAAGAGACCCCGACGGAGCCGTTGCCGCGTACACCGCAATGGTCGATGCGGGGATCGAGCCCGATGCGACCAGCATTGCGCGGATGATTGCGGCCTACGGAAGTGGCGGCAGGCTCCCTGAAGCGCGGGCCTGGTTCAACAAGGTAGGCGCTCTGGGTGTGCGGCTGAACGTCGAGATCTTCAACGCCATGATCACGGCGGAAGGAAAGGGCGGTGAGTGGGTTGACGCGCGCAGGCTTTTCGACCAGTTGGACCAGAGCGGCATGGGCCGGAATATTGGCACGTGCAACGCATTGATGACCGTGTATGCGAATGCGAACATGGCGGATGAGGCAAAGGCGCTGCACACCTTGATGCTGCGTCACGGGCCCAGACCCAATGTCGCGACGTTGACCGCACTGTTGACGGCATACGGGAATGCCGGCTGCGTGCCGGAAGCGCTGGAGGTCTTTGGTGCCATCCGCCGGGAGCAAGGGACTGCGGGTGCCATGGTGTATGCGGCACTGATCACGGCCTATGCGAATGCGGCGAAGCATGAGCCCAGGTGGGCTGATGCGGCTGAGCTGATTGCCGATGGGATGCCGCCAGGACTGCGCAACGTGACCATCGACAACGCGCTGATCACCGCCTATGGGAATGCAAGGCGTCCGGACGAAGCGTCACGTGTCTTCGTCTCGATGAATGAAGGCGGGGTCCCGGCTGCCAGGCGTCCGACGCGCGGCACTTACAACGCGCTCGTCGCCGCCCACGCGACAACGGGCAACGTGGCGGGCGTGCTGCAGGTCATGCGCTCCATGCCGCCGGACTTCAGACCTGACATCACGACCTACAGCCTGCTGATCCGGGCCCTGGATCCCTCCAAGAGAACCGACGAATGCCAGCGACTGCTGCAGAGCGCGATCGACGCCCGAGTTCTGAAACCCAGGCTGGGCCTCTTGCCCCTGGTGCCGGGAAAGCCCGCCGCCAATATCTTTGACTTCCGCGAAAGCGCGCTCGCCGTGGACCTGCCCAACCCTGCCACACCTTGGAACGCGGACGCGCAGGCCGCGTTGATCGGCGCCTTGCTCATTCACCATGGGTGGTCGATCACCGGCACGACGCAGTTCATCGTGGGCCACGAAGCCGCGGGGGGCAGGATTCGACAGACTGTCGAGGAATACATGACCCGGAATCGGATGCCGGTCGTCGAGATAGCGCCGGGTGTGCTGGGTCACCGCTGAGCGCGTTCGGCTCTTCCCCGTGCCGCAGCACGTACAGCCCGACGTCGATGCGCCCCGCACGAAACCCCGCCTCGCAGTAGCAGAGGTAGTACTCCCACAGGCGCCGAAAGGATTCGTCGAATCCCAACGCCTGGATCGCCGGCCAGGCCCGCTGGAAGCGACTGCGCCATTCGGCAAGCGTGGCCGCGTAGCTGCTGCCGAAGGTCTGCACCCGTTCGATCGCCAGCCCGGCGCGCGCGGCCTGTTTCTGCAAGGCCCGCCATGAGGGCAGCATGCCGCCCGGGAAGATGAAGCACTGGATGAAGTCCGCGCCCGCGCGGTAGTGCTCGAAGTGCGCATCGTCGATGGTGATCACCTGGAGCACCGCGACCCCGCCGGGCGCAAGCCGTTCGCGCAGCGCGTCGAAATACGTGGGCCAGTAGCGCTCGCCGACCGCTTCGAGCATCTCGATCGACACGATGCGGTCGTAGCGGCCCTCGACGTCGCGGTAGTCCTGCAGACGCAGATCCAGCCGGTCCTGCAGGCCGTGCCCGGCCGCGCAGCGGCGTGCATGCGCGAGTTGTTCGGCGGACAGCGTCAGGCCCGTCACCCGTGCGCCATGGTCGCGCGCCAGGGCGAGCGCAAGGGCACCCCAGCCGCAGCCGATCTCCAGCACGGCGGCGCCCTCGTACGGCGCCAGCAGCTCGATCACGCGCCGGCGCTTGGCATCCTGCGCCTCTTCGAGCGAGGCCGTGCCGTGCGTCTGCAAGCCGCTGGAGTAGTTGAGTTCGGCATCGAGCCAGAGGCTGTAGAAGTCGTTGCCCAGGTCGTAGTGGAAGGCGATGTTGTCGCGGCTGCCGCGGCGCGAATTGCGTTGCGCCAGGTGCCGCAGGCGCCACAGCCAGCGCAAGGGGCGGATCGCGTCGACGTCGCCCGACCAGCCTGCCTCGTTGCGGATGCCGAAGTCCAGCAGGGCATGCAGGTCGGGGCTCGACCAGTCGCCGTCGCGGTAGGAGCGGGCCAGTCCGATGTCGCCCTGCAGCAGCAGCCGGGCCAGTGCGCGCCAGCGGTGCAGCACCAGGCAGGCATGAGGTCCGGGAACGGGGCCGCGCGCCTCGAGGCGCTCGCCGCCGGGCAGTTCGATCGCGATGGCGCCGCATTGCAGGCGGCCGAGCAGGCGCGCGAGGAACAGGCGCAGCGGGCGCGTGGCCCAGGCGCTGCGCGGAAAAGGGGCTTGGCCGAGCAGGGGCAGCAGGGGGTCTGAACCGGAGGGCGAGGTGCTCATGGATGCGGGGTCTTGACGATGGTCACGGCCTGGCCGGGCGGACCCGGATGGCGATGGATGCGCAGCCCCTTGGCCCACAGGCGCAGGGCCTCCCAGTGGATCGCCGCCACGACCTTCAGGGTCAGCAGCGGCACGGACAGAAAGGCCCGCATCAGGGCGCCGTCGTCGAGGGCATGCCGTCGCGCATCGAAGCTGGCCGCAAGCACCGGCCCCTCTTCACCCGCCGCCGTGACTGCCACGTGCAGATGCATCGCATCACCGCCGGGCGCCACGATGCGGAAGCCGTAGCGCATCTCCATGCCCAGGAAGGGCGACACGTGAAAGCGCTTGTCGCAGCTCTGCCGGATCGTGCCGCCGCGGCGCTGGTCGCCCTCGACTTCGATCAGGTAGCTGTGCCGCTCGCCGAAGGTGTTGCGGACCTCGTACAGGATGGCCTGAAGTTCGCCATCCGCTCGATGGCAGAAGTACACGCTCAGCGGATTGAAGGCGTAGCCCAGGATGCGCGGCATGGCCAGCAGCCGGATCGGCCCGCCGCCCTCCAGGCCGGCGTCGCCCAGTTGACGGTCGACGTGGGCGCGCAGGTTCTCGCCGGTGGCGGCGCCATGGTCGCGCTGGTGCAGGCTGAACAGATTGAAACGGTCGAGTGAAAACAGGCGCAGCCGGCGCGGCAGTTGCGGCAGTTCGTCCAGGTCGAGCAGCAGGGAAAACATGCGGTAGTGCAGGCGATGGGCCACCGGCCGAAGGCGGCGGTGGACGACGCGGCCGATGTAAAGCGCGGAGTGCCCGGTGTTCATGTCGCTCGCGCCAGGGGCGCCCCGACGTGGATGCGATTGGACTCGCCGGCCACCGTCCAGGGGCGACGCACGCCGCCCAGGGCCTCCGCCACCGCGAGGCCGGACTGCAGGCCGTCCTCGTGGAAGCCCGAGCCGAAGTAGGCGCCGCAGAACCAGACGCCGCCGCGCCCCTGCAACGACCAGAGCGCGCGCTGGGCCCGGATGGCCGCGGCGTCGAAGAGCGGGTGCTCGTAGATTTCGCTGCGGATGACGCACCGGGGCTCCTGCCGCGGATTCAGCGTGAGGAAGAGCGGCGCCGCGCCCGGCAGGTGCTGGAGCCGGTTCATCCAGTACGTGACGCATGGCGCTTCGGCGGCGTTGCGCCTTGCGCCGTAGTTCCAGCTCGACCAGACGGCACGGCGCAGCGGCATCGCGTCCGGATCGCCATGCAGAACCGCATGGTTGCGGGTGTATGCGAAGGCGCCGAGCAGGCGGGATTCCTCGTGACTTGCGTCGCCCAGAAGCCGCAGGGCCTGGTCCGCATGGGTGGCGATCACGACGTGGTCGAAACGTTCGGGGGTCGGCTCGTCGGCCGTGTGCACGAGCACGCCGGCCACGTCGCGGCGCACCTCGACGACGGAATGGCCCAGGCGCATGCCGTGGCCGAGGCTCCTCACCAGCCGCTCCACGTACCGGCGGCTGCCGCCGCGCACGGTGCGCCATGGGGGGCGTTGGCCGAGGTCGAGCAGGCGGTGGTTGCGGCAGAAACGGACGAAGGACTCGACCGGGTACTCGCCGATGCTTGCGGCCGGCGCCGACCAGATGGCCGCGGCCATGGGGTAGAGATGGTCCTCGCGGAAGGCGCGGCCGTAGCGGTGCAGGTCCAGGCAGGCATCGAGCGACATCAGGCCTGCCTCGCTTGCGTGTGCGGGCGCCTGCCGGTAGAAGCGCAGCAGGTCGCGCAGCATCGACCAGAAGCGCGGGCTGAACAGATTGGCGCGCTGCGCGAACAGCCCGCCCAGCCCGGTGCCCGAATACTCCAGGGCCCCGCCGTCGAGGCTGACCGCGAAGGACATGTCGGAGGGGTCGGTGTCCACGCCGAGGTGCGCGAAGAGCGCGCTCAGGTTCGGATAGGCCGCTTCGTTGTAGACGATGAAGCCGGTGTCGACCGCCAGCGGGCCCTGCGCGCCGTCCACGTCCACGGTGTTGCTGTGGCCGCCGGCACGGGCCTCGGCCTCGAAGACAGTGACGCGGTGCCGCCGCGCCAGCAGCCAGGCCGCCGACAAACCCGAGATGCCGCTGCCGATCACGGCGATGTTCAGCACCGGCCCCTGCGGGTCGGCGGTGGCGGGAGGGCGTGCCTCGAAGCCGGATGCGAGCGTCATGCGTGGAGCAAAGCGAATGAATGGAAGATCGGACCGTGCCTTTATACGGGTCAGGCGGGCTTTTGGATTCGTCCGGCCACGGCCGCCATGATCTAATGCCTCGGGCGCTGCGTATGAGGAGCATGCACACCGTCCGCAAACCCACGACCACCGCCGCCAGACCCGCCGCGCAACGCTCGCCCTGGCTGTCGGTGGTGACCCAGGAACATCGTCGAGGACCCGTGCCCACCAGCGAGGAATTGAACGCATGGCTCAAGGCGGTGGCAGCGGCCGACAGGCAGGCTTTCGCGGCCTTGTTCAAGCATTTCGCGCCGCGGGTCAAGGGCTATCTCATGCTGAGCGGCACCCGTGAGGCCCTGGCGGAGGAACTGACGCAGGAGACGATGGTGAGCGTCTGGCGCAAGGCGGCCATGTTCGATCCGGCACGGGCGGGTGCGTCCACCTGGGTCTTCACCATCGCGCGCAATCTCCGGGTGGATCATTTGCGGCGTCAAGGCAACCACCTGCTGGCGGACGAGGACCAGCAGGCCGAGCAGTTGCCCGATGCCCTCCCGGCGCTCGACGACCAGGTGCTGGCGCGGGAGCGCGAGGCGCGGGTGCGCGACGCGATGGCCCGTCTCTCGGAGGAGCAGGCCCGGATCCTTCGGCTTTCTTTTTTCGAAGAGCACCCGCACGCCCGGATCGCGCAGGAGCTGGGCCTGCCGCTGGGCACGGTCAAGTCGCGCGTGCGCCTGGCCGTCGGCCATCTGCGGCGGCTGCTCGAGGGGCTCGAGCCATGATCAAGCACCATCCTGAGGACGATTTGTTGCTTTCGATGGCGGCCGGCGGCCTGGCGCCGGGGCCCGCGCTGGTCGTTGCCGTCCATGTCGAGGGTTGCGCCCACTGCCGGGCGCAGCTGCGGCTTCTGGAGAGTGTGGGTGGCGTGCTGCTGGAAGACATGGCGCCCGCGGACTTGTCGTCGCAGGCGCTGGCGCGGACGCTGGCGGCCATCGATGCGCCGCCGCGCCGCCCGGCCGCGCTCCCGCCCTCCGAGCGGCCGTCGCTGCCTGCCGGCCTGGCCTGGCCGCGTGCGCTGGAGGCCTGCACCGCCACCTCCTGGCGATGGCTCGGCCCCGGCATGCGCTGGAGCCGGCTGCGCCTGCCGGCCGACCCGCAGGCCAAACTGTTCCTGCTGCGCATCGGTGCCGGCCGCAGCCTGGCGCCGCATACCCACAGCGACAGCGAGTTGACGCAGGTGTTGCATGGGGCCTTCCATGATGGCCGCGACCTGTTCGGGCCGGGTGATTTCGATGCGGCCGACCCCAGCGTTCATCACCAGCCGGCGGTGCGCGACGGCGGCGATTGCATCTGCCTCGCGTCGGTCGAAGGCCGCATGCGTTTCGACAGCCCGTTGGCGCGCACGCTGGCTGCCTTGATCGACATGTGATGGAGGGGGGCTGCTTCAGCGGCCCGCGGCGTCGCCGCTGAACGCGAGCGCGGCGCCACAGCCTGCCGCGGCTGCGGCGGCGGTCAGGATGCTGCCCCAGGCCAGGTCGATCAGTGTCAGGTGCCAGGGCCAGTCCTTCAAGGTGGCCTGGTTGGTCAGGTCGTAGGTCGCGTAGGCGATGAGCCCCAGCAGCGCGCCGCGGCCGAGCGCGACGGTCCATGAACGGACGTCGAGCGCCGGCGCCACGGCGAAGAACACGACCCCGGCCAGGTAGAGCACGTAGAAGAGCGCCGCTGCCTTGACGTCGAAGGCGGGCTGCATCAGGTGGCCGATGGCGGGGCGGTACAACCGGGCGGCCATCGTGGAAAGCCACGCGGCATCGAGCACGAGCAGCACCAGGCCTCCGGCAACGTAGGCGACGGCGAACTGGCGGATGGTCATGGAAGCTCCTTTGTCGAAGGGGGTGGGTTGTCGAGATCGGGGGGGCTACCGCCGCTCGCGGCGGGGCAGTGCCGGCAGGAAGGCGCTGGTGCGTTCGACATAGTCCCGGTAAGCGGGGCGGCGTTCGGCCATGTCTTTCTCCAGCAGGCTCACGCCCGACACCTTGAGTAGCAGGCCTGTCATCAGCAGCGGCGAGACCAGGCTCCAGAGGCCGCCGGCGCCTGCCGCGCCCAGGGCCATGAGGCCCAGGCCCCACCACACGCAGGCCTCGCCGAAGTAGTTGGGATGGCGGGTGTAGCGCCAGAGGCCGCGGTCCATCACCTGGCCTCGGTGGGCAGGGTCGGCCTTGAAGCGTGCGAGCTGGGCATCGCCCACCGACTCGAAGACGATGCCGAACGCGGCCAGTGCGGCACCCGCGAGATCGAGCCAGCCGAAGGCGCGCACCGACCCGGCGGCCGCCAGAAAGGGGGCAGAGACCGTCCAGGCCAGCAGCGCCTGCAGGCCGAACACGAGGTACAGGCTCTTCCAGGCGAAGTGCGGTGCATTGCGCTCGCGCATCGCGCGGTAGCGGCGGTCCTCGCCGTGCCCCCAGTTGCGCCAAGTGAGGTAGAGGCCGAGCCGCAGTGCCCAGGCCAGGCCCAATATCGCCATCGTCATGTCGCGGGCGGGCGTTCCGGGCCGAAGCGCGAGATAGAGCAGCGCCGGGGCGACGATCATCCATGGCCATGTGCGGTCCGCTAGGCTGGCGTCGTGGCGCCAAAGGCTTGCGAGCCACGTCAGCACGGCGATGCCGAGCGCGGGCAGCAGGCCGAGCGCGGCCAGGGCCGGCAAGGACCCGCCGAAGTGCCCGACCGCATCCGGCACGAGGCCGTGTTCGGCCCATTGGAGTGCGCGGTCGGCGGTCTGCGGCATGCCGGTGTCTTTCAGAGTCGAGGCGGCGGCACGGTGGCCGGATTTGACCCTTACGCAGCGATGCGGCATTTGGATCTTCGCTTGACAGGCAGGTCGGATCTGATGACGGGCAGGAAGCGCCGTAGTATCCTTACTTAAAAGTAAGGAAGATCATGCAAACCACGTTGACATCCAAGGGCCAGATGACATTGCCGAGCGCCGCGCGCGCACGGCTGGGCCTCGAAGCGGGCGACCGCCTGCTGGTCACCGTACTGGATGACGACACCATCATCCTGAAGCGGCCGCCCTCCACGCCCGCCAAGAAATTGCGTGGGCTTCTCCCGCAGCCGACCCGGGCCAGGTCGGTGGAGGAAATGGATGCCGGAATCGCCGACCATCTGCGTGACAAGCACCGCACCGGCCTGAAGAAATGACGGCGCTCGACACCAATCTCCTGGTGCGGTTGCTCACCAACGACGACTCGCGTCAAGCCGCCAAGGTAGAGGCCTGGCTGCGTGAGCACGCCACGGCACGATCTCCGGCGTACGTCGACCATATCGTGCTTTGTGAGCTGAGCTGGGTCCTGGAGCGCAGCTATGGATATGCGCGTGACGTGATCCGCGGCGCCCTGGCTGCCTTGCTCGACCAGGAACATCTCAAGATCGAATCGCCCAGCCTCGTGCGGCAGGCCTTGGGCCTGCACGAGACCGGCCCCGCCGACTTCTCGGACTACCTGCTGGCCGTGCGAGCGCAAGCTGCCGGGCACGCGCCCATCCTGACCTTCGACAAGCGGGCGGCCCGCACATCGACGCACCAGTTGCTGCGCTGATCGCGGGTGCCGGCTTCAGCGCGTCCGGCCCTTCCTGTACATGCCGCTCGCCTTGCGCGTCAGCACCGCCGCCTGCCCGATGCGCGCCATGGAGCTGCCCACATGCGCATGAGTGATCGCGATGCCCAAGGCGTCGGCGGCGTCGCTGCCGGGCATGCCGGGCAGCTCCAACAGCCGCCGCACCATCTCCTGCACCTGCGCCTTGGCCGCGCGGCCGTGCCCGGCGACGGCCTGCTTCATCTGCAGCGCGGTGTATTCCGCCACCGGCAGGGCGTTCGAGACCAGCGCGGTGAGACAGGCACCGCGCGCCTGGCCCAGCAGCAGGGTGGACTGCGGGTTGACGTTGACGAACACGATCTCCACCGCGGCCGCGTCGGGTTTGTAGCGCGCCACGATCTCGCCGATGCCGTCGTACAGGACCTTGAGCCGCGCCGGCAATTCGCCCTGTGCCACCTGGCGGGTGCTGATCGTGCCGCTGGCCACGTAGCGCAGCGCATGGCCATCCATGTCCACCACGCCGAAGCCGGTGGTCTGGAGGCCGGGGTCGATGCCGAGAATCCTCATGCGCCGAAATACCAGCGGACGGAATGGAAGAAGACCGGCGCGGCAAAGCACAGCGCATCGACGCGGTCCAGCAGGCCGTTGGCACCGGTCACGCCGACTTCGCGCCGGCCCCAGCTGGGAATGCCGCGGTCGCGCTTGAGCGCCTTCATCACCAGGTGGCCCATCGAGCCCGCCACGCAGGCCAGCAGCGAGACCGCCAGCGCTTGTTCGAAGCGGAAGGGCGTGATGAAGGAGAACAGCGCACCGACGACACTCGCGATGGCCATGCCGATGGCCCAGCTGCGCCAGTTGAAGCTCTGGCTCACGTGCGGCGCCACGGGCTCGTCGCGGAACAGCCAGTCGCCGGCGCGCTGCATGGGCCCGCGTGGCGAGTCTTCCTGCGTGGCCGTTCCCGGCGCACCGCTGCGCCGCGCGATCAGGTGCTGCACCAGCACGCAGGTCTGCACCACGAACACCAGGAAGAACACGAGGAAGGCGCTCTTGCCCTCGTAGCCCGGGAACGAAAGCAGCAGCAGCGCCGGCACATGGCTCATGCCATAGACGCAGACCATGATGCCCCACTGCAGCTTGGCGTTGCGCTCGAGGAACTGATTCGGATCGTCGGCCAGCGCACTCACGACCGGGATCGCGAGGAAGACGTAGACCGGAATGAACACGGTGAACAGGTCGAAGCGCGCCGTGGCCACCAGCCAGAACTGGAGCGGCAGCACGATGAAAAAGGCCAGGATGAGGCTGCGATGGTCGCCGCGCCGCGTCGGCGACAGGGTAATGAACTCGCGCAGCGCGAAGAAGGAGATCAGCGCGAACAGCAGCGTGGCGACGGTCTCGCCGAGGGCCCAGCCGATCCAGAAGATCACCGCCATGACCCAGGTGGTGCTCAGCAGCTTGCGGAAGTGCGCGAGTTCGCGCTGCCAACGCTCGTCGTGCACGGGGTTGCGGCGCTCGCGGAAGCTGAGCAGGAAGGCCGCGACGCTGACCACGAAGAGCAGGCCGAAGACGATGAAGAACAAGGCCGCGACCTGATGGGTCGGCGAGAGCTGTCGGAGGTAGTCGTACATCCGCACGGGCCCCTACACGTACCGCAGGGCAATGACCGCTTCGCGCGCGCGGTCGAGGAAAAGGCGGCGCTCCTCGCCCTCGGCGAGCTTCAGCGGCGCGCCGAAGGTGACGGAGCAAAGGATGGGCACCGGCACCACCTCTCCCTTGGGCATGACGCGCTGCACGTTGTCGATCCAGGCCGGCACCAGCACCGCATCGGGGAACATCTGCGCCAGCGTAAAGAGGCCCGACTTGAACTTCTGGGGTTCGCCGGTGTGGCCGCGCGTGCCCTCGGGAAAGATGATGATCGAGTCGCCGCTTCGCAGCGCCTCGATCAGCGGCTGCAGCGGCAGCAGGGCTTCGGCGCTGCCGGGAGGCGGCGGGGTGCTCCCGGGGGCACTGCCACCGCGCTCCACGTAGATCGCGTTGAAGACCTCCGTGGTGATCCAGCGCTTGAAGGGCGTGGTCGCCCAGTAATCGCGCGCGGCGATGGGTCGGGTGATGCTGCGCAGCTCCTCGGGCAGGGCGGCCCAGATCATTACCAGGTCGAGGTGGCTCTGGTGGTTGGCGAAGTAGATGCGCTGCTCTGCCTTGGGTGGGCAACCCCACCAGCGCGCCTGGGCCCCGGTGAGCAGCCGGATCAGGCCCAGCAGCAACCACCCGGTGAACTTTGCGAGCATGGCGGCGATGATACGGGCCGCGCGCGCATGATTTTCTTCGGCTCGCCCCGGGAAGGGCGCTCGAATCCGTTATCATTCGAACCCTTCAAACGCGGGAATAGCTCAGTTGGTAGAGCGCAACCTTGCCAAGGTTGAGGTCGAGAGTTCGAGACTCTTTTCCCGCTCCAGATTTTTCGGCGCATGCCGGCCCAAGAGTCAGAAAGGCCACCCTCGGGTGGCCTTTCTGCTTTCTGGGCGCGGCAGATTCCTGCACCATGGGGTCCATGCGAAACCTGGTGGTGGTGCTGGGCGACCAGCTGAGTGCCTCGAGCGTCGCGTTCGACGGCTTCGATGCCGCGCGCGACCGAGTGTGGATGGCCGAGGTGCGGGAAGAATCGGAGCACGTGCCCAGCACCAAGATGCGCACGGCGATCTTCCTGTCGGCGATGCGGCACTTCGCCGAAGCGTTGGTGTCGCGCGGGTTTCCGCTGGATTACCTGAAGCTGGGTGCGCATCCTTTCGCCTCGATCGGCGCCGCGCTGGCCGATGCGTTGTCGCGGCATCGGCCGGAGGCCGTGGTGATGGTCGAAGCGGGCGAGTGGCGCCTCGAGCAGGCGATCGCGACAGTCTGCGAGGAGGCCGGCGTGCGGCTCGCGTCTCGTGACGACCTCCACTTCATGGCCTCGCGTGCCGAGTTCGCCGAGCACGCGCACGGCCAGCGGCGGCTGGTGATGGAGACCTTCTACCGGCACATGCGCGTGAAGCACGGCGTGCTGCTGGACGATCAGGGCCGGCCCGAAGGCGGGCAATGGAACTACGACCATGACAACCGCGGTGCTTTCGGCCGCACCGGGCCGGGGATGCTGCCGGCGCCGCCCTCCTTTCCGCCCGATGCGATCACGCGGGAGGTCCTGGACGAGGTCGATGCCCATTTCGGCGACCACTACGGCAGCGCCTCCGGCTTCGACTGGCCGGTCACGCGTGAGCAGGCGCTGGTTGCGCTCGCCGATTTCGTCGAACACAGGCTGCAGGACTTCGGGCGCTTCCAGGACGCGATGTGGGCCGACGAGCCCTTTCTCTACCACGGGCTGCTGTCGTCGTCGATGAACCTGCGTCTGCTCGGTCCGCGCGAGGTGATCGATGCGGCCGTGGCGCATTGGCGCGCCGGGAGGGCGCCGATCGAGGCGGTCGAAGGCTTCGTGCGGCAGGTCCTCGGATGGCGCGAGTTCATGCGCGGCGTGTACTGGTGGCGCATGCCGAAGCTGGCGCGAGCCAACGCCTTGAAGCACCACGAGGATCTGCCCGATTGGTACTGGACCGGCCAGGTCCGCATGAACTGCATGCGGCAGGCGATCGGCCAGACCCTGCGGACTGGCTATGCCCATCACATCCAGCGCCTGATGGTCACGGGCAACTTCGCCCTGACGTTCGGCGTGGAGCCGTCGCAGGTGCACGCATGGTACCTGTCGGTCTACGTCGATGCGGTGGAATGGGTGGAGTTGCCCAACACCGTCGGCATGTCGCTCTTCGCCGATGGCGCGCGCTTCGTCACCAAGCCCTACGCGGCCGGCGGCGCGTACATCCGGCGCATGAGCAACTATTGCGACGGCTGCCGGTACCAGCCCGGCACGCGCCGCGGCGAGGGCGCGTGCCCGATGACCGTGATGTACTGGGACTTCGTCGCGCGCCACGCGCGAATGCTGGAAAACAACCCCCGCACTGTCATGATGACCCGCAACCTCGGGCGATTCAGCGAGGAGGAGCGTGCCGCCATCCGTCGCACCGCCGACGGCATGCGCGCGCATCCGGACTTGCTGTGAGCCGGGCGTTCAGGGCAGTTCGGCCGCAGGCATGCGCGCCACGATAGTGGCCGTGCGTCCCGACAGGTAGGCTGATTGCAGGCGCTTCTCGAACAACTTGGGGCTGGGCAGCATCACCGCCAGGCGGGCCGCTTCATGCGCGTTCAGCCGCGACGCCGGCTTCTTGAAGTAGTGCCGCGCCGCGGCCTCGGCCCCGAAGATGCCTTCGCCCCATTCCACGCTGTTGAGGTAGATCTCCAGGATGCGCTGCTTGTCCAGCAACAGTTCGAGCGCGACTGCCAGCACCAGCTCCTGGCCCTTGCGCAGCAGCGTGCGTTCGCCCGAGAGCAGCAGGTTCTTCGCGAGCTGCTGGGTGATGGTCGAGCCGCCACGCAGTTGGACCGGCCGCGGCTCCCTGCCGCGGGCGCGCATCTGCGCCGCGCGTTTCTGCGCGATCTGCTCGGCCCTCTCGTTGCGCTGGCGTGCGCGCTCGATGGCTTCCCATTCGACGCCGTTGTGATAGATGAACTCGCTGTCCTCGCTCGCGATCACCGCGCGCTTGAGGGTGTCGGCGATCTGCGAATAGGGCACCCACTGCTGTTGCCAGTCGCGCTCGCCATTGCTGCGCCCGCCCGTGGCGAGCTGCCAGGCCTCGGAGCGCTGGAAGCTGGTGGACTGCGGATCGATCACTGCCATGGCGGCGATGCGGCCGATGAAGAAGAGTTCCATCGCCACCGCCGCGAACAGGAGGCAGAGGATCCAGGTCAGAATCGCCTTCACTGCCTGTCGACGATCGCGCGCAGTTCGGCCAGCACCTGCGCCGAGGGCGGACGCAGGCCGCGCCAGATCGCGAAGGACTCGGCAGCCTGCTCCACCAGCATGCCCAGGCCGTCGCGCGGCACCGCGCCGTTGTCGCGGGCCCAGGCCATGAAGCCGGCGGCAGCCGGCCCGTACATCATGTCGACCGCCAGCGCGCCGGGCTTGAGCACCTGCGCGCCCACCGGCACCTGGCCGCCGGCCAGGCTGGAGGCGGTGCCGTTGACCACCACGTCGAACTGGCCAGGCACCGCATCCAATGCGTGCGCTTCCAGCGCGATGCCGTGCTGCAGGGCCAGCGCCGCATGGCTGCGGACCAGCGCGATGGCCTTGGCCAGGGTGCGGTTGGCAACCACCACGCGGCGCGGACGCGCCTCGAGCAGCGGCCCCAGCACGCCGGCGGCGGCTCCGCCGGCGCCCAGCAGCAGCAGCTCGCCGCCGGCCAGCGGCACGCCGGCATGCTGCGTGATGTCGGCCACCAGGCCGGCGCCGTCGGTGTTGTCGCCGTGGACGCCGTCGTCCGCGAAGCGCAAGGTATTGACCGCACGCGCCAGCCGCGCGCGCGGGCTCAGGTGCTGCGACAGGGCCGCGGCCTCGAACTTGAAGGGCACCGTGACGTTGCACCCGCGCGCCTGGCCGGCCGGATCGGCGCGGAAGGCGGCCACCGCGTCGGCAAAGCCGTCGAGCGGCACCAGCCGGCGGCCGTAGTCCAGCGCCTGGCCGGTCAGATCGGCGAAGCGCGCATGAATCCAGGGTGAGCGGCTGTGCTCGACCGGATTGCCCATCACGCAATAGAGGTCCATAGGCATGCTGATGCTGGCTTGATGTTCATTGCCTGGACGAGGCGGAGGAGGCCTGCGTCTCCAGCGTCTCGTCGCGGGTGAACTTGAATCGCGAGGGCAGCACGATCTGGTCGGCCTGCCGCCGCATGGCCTCGGTGAAGGGGCCGAAGCTGCCGACGCTGCGCACGATGGCTTGCGCCCGCCGGTCCAGCACGGCGTTGCCGGAGCCTTCGATGATGTCGGTCGCCAGGATCGTTCCGTCGAAGTTGACGGTCACCATCATGGTGAGCTCGCCATAGAGCTTCTTGCCCGCCAACTCGGGGAAGTTGGCGGTGCCGCGCGCCTCGATCCTGCGGCGCAGCGCGTCGACGTAGATCGCGTAGGCCGCTTCGCGGGTGGCGGGGCTGAGATAGCGCTTCTTGGGGCGCGCGTTCTCTTCGTTGACGCGGCGCTCGATCTCCGCCAGCAGCTCGATGAGCTGGCGACGCTTTTCCTCGCGGGCCGCGGCCTCGCTGGGGTTGCCCTGGCGGCTGGGATCGGGCGGCGGCATCGCGGCCAACTGCTGCTTGATCTGCGTGAGCAGGAGCATCTGCTGCGCCTGCATGCTCTCGATCTGGCGCTGCGCCTCTTCCATCGAATCGCCGACGGCGGTGAAGGTGGAGGGCGGCAGGGGGCTGGTGGCGCGTCCGCGGTCGAGGTCGCCGCCGCCGGCCAGCGAGGCCTGGGCGATCGCCTGGGCTTTCTCGGGCGGGCGGTCGTTGGTCCTGGCATTGACCAGGATCACTTCGAGGGGCGCTTCGCTGAAGACGCGGTTGAAGCCTTCGGGATCGGCAAAGCGGAACCCGAGCACCAGGGCATGCGCGGCGACCGAGATGCCGAGCGCAATCTGCAGGCTGCTCAGGTCGCGCAGGTTCATGCCGTCTGGTTCTCCGGAGCGGCTTCGCCGTCGGCGAGGTCGACGGCAATGGCAATCGGGCCGGCGACTTCTTCCTCCTCGGCTTCCTCCTCCGCCGGCGCCTCGGCGGGCGCGGCGTCGAGGCGCTCGGTCACGGTGCCGTGGACGTCGAGCGCGATCTCGTCGATCTCGCCCAGCCTCACGCGCACCCGCGCCCCGCGCGCCAGGCCCTGTGTGCCGGTGACCTGGAACACCAGCGGGAGGTGGTCCGCGCGGGCCAGGGCGCCATGGGGCATGTCCTTGATCAGCGTGGCCTCGAGTTCGGTGATGCCTTCCTGCGCCAGGTACTTCAACGTCCAGAAGCGTTCCATGCCGGCCTGGTGGGCGTTGTAGGCGCTGTAGGCCGCGTCGAAGCCCGAGAGGATGGAGAACAGGTCGGCGTCCTTGGGCTTGAAGGGCGCCGCCAGCGCGGCGGTGCGGCCATGGCGGGCGGCCGCGATGATCTGCCACTGGTTCACCAGGTCGGTGTAGCGGCGCAGCGGCGAGGTGCTCCAGGCATAGCTCTTCACGCCCAGGCCGGCGTGCGGCAGGGCCTTGGTGCCCATGCGGACCTTGATGCCGGGCGCCAGGCTGGCCTGGCTGCGGTAGAGGGCGGGCACGCCCAGCTCGGCCAGCCAGCCACCCCAGCCGCTGTTGGCCAGGATCATGGCCTCGGAGACGATCAGGTCCAGCGGTGCGCCACGCTGGCGCGTGGTGATTTCGACGTCCTCCTCGCCGGTCGGCTCGCCCGTCACGCCGGGCAGGCGGAAGTTGTAGTCGGGACGGCTGAAGTTCTCGGGCTTGCCGCGCACCACCTCGCGCTGCGCCTTGAGGTGCTTCGCGAGTCGGAAGAGAAAGGACAGCGGTTCGCGCAGCCGTGCTGCAGCCTCGGGCACGTCTGCGCCGTCGATCGCGGGGTCTTCGAGCCAGGGCTGGGTGATGAAGCCGTCGAGCTGGTCATGCCGAAGGTTGGTGACGACGGGCACGCGCTCCAGCCGGGTCTCGCTGGTTTTCATCTCCAGCGAGCCTTCGTCGAAGTCGACGTAGAGCGAGACGGCCGGGCAGTCGCGGCCTTCCAGCAGGGTGTAGGCCTCCACCACCTCGTCGGGCAACATGGTGATCTTGTGGCCCGGCATGTAGACGGTGGACATGCGCGCGCGGGCCACCTGGTCGATCGGGCCGCCCGGCGCCAGTGCCAGGCCGGGCGCGGCGATGTGGATGCCGACGCGCACCGTGCCGCTGCCCAGACCCTCGACGGACAGCGCGTCGTCGATCTCGGTGGTGTGCGAGTCGTCGACCGAGAAGGCCTGCACCGTGGCCAGCGGCAGCTCGTCCGCGATGGCCGGCGCCTGCAGCGCGGGGAAGCCGGTGCCCTTGGGGAAGTTCTCGAACAGGAAGCGCCGCCAGTGGAACTGGTAGGGCGAGTCGATCGCGCCGGCGCGGCGCAGCAGCTCGAGCGGCGGGCGCTGGCTGGCGCGTGCCGCCTCGACCACCGCCTTGTATTCCGGCGCGTTCTTGTCGGGCTTGAAGAGGATCTTGTAGAGCTGCTCCCGCACCGGCGCCGGGCATTCGCCGGCCGCGAGCTGCGCGGCCCATTCGGCGATCTGCGCCTGCACCAGCTTTTTCTTCTCGATCGCCGCCAGGGCCTGCTGCACGATCTCGGCAGGCGCCTTCTTGAAGCGGCCCTTGCCGGCGCGGCGGAAGTAGTGCGGGGCGTCGAACAGTCCCAGCAGCGCGGCGGCCTGCTGGGGCAGCGTCGGGTTGGCCTGGAAATAGTCGGCCGCCAACTCGCCGAAACCGAAATCGCCCTCGGGCGCGAATTCCCAGGCCAGGTCCAGGTCCATGCCGGCGGCGATGGTGCGCGCTTCGTCCAGCAAGGCGGCGGGGGCGGGCTTCTCGAAGCGCAGCACGATGTTGGCGGCCTTCACCTTGACCCGCTTGCCGGAATCCAGCTCGACCTGCGCCGAGGCCTCTGCCTCGGACAGCACCCGGCCGCCCAGGTACTTGCCGGCTTCTTCGAACAAAACAAACATGGGCCGGATTGTCCCATGGGCCGGCGCGCGCGCCGACCGCCGGCCCGTTGCTCAGGCCGGATCGATGAAGTCCATCACATCGTCGAGGTGGCGGCGTTCGAAATCGGACAGGGCATGGTCGCCGCCCTCGAGCAGCGCAATGCGGCTGCCGGGGTAGCGGGCCGTCATCTCGCGCCAGTCCAGCACCTCGTCGCCCTTGGCGATGATGGCGAAGACGCGCTCGGGCTGCGCCAGTGGGCCGGCGTCGAGAGCGCGCAGCTCGTCCACGTACTCGGGCCGGAAGTGGAAATGCGTGGCCGGGTCGTGCCAGAGGGTCTGGTCGCCGATGTAGCGGGCCAGGTCGCGTGCCGGATGGACGGCCGGGTTCAGCAGCACCGCGCGGCAGCGCGTCACGGCGGTCACGTAGGTGGCATAGAAGCCGCCCAGCGAGGAGCCGACCACCGCCATCGATTCCCGGGGCCACCGGGCGATGCCCTGCATGACCAGCTCGATGGCCTCGCGCGGCGAGGGCGGCAACTGGGGGCACCACCAGTGCAGCCGAGGGTGCCGCTCGGCGACACGTTGCGCCATCAGTCGGGCCTTGTTCGATTGCGGCGAGGAGCGGAAGCCGTGGAGGTAGAGCAGGTGCGTGGCGGGCGGGGTTTTCATGCGTTTGTTGGCAATCGCCGTCGGACCGGGGCGTCCCGGATTGTCCTTGAAGGGGCCTGGGGCCGGTCGCCGACAGATAATTCGTGCTCATGTCCGCCGTTTTCCAACAGCCGTCGCTTGCACGGCGCGTCGCGCCCATCTTCCAGGGCTTCGACGGTTTTCTCGCCTTCGCCGTGCTGCTGCTGGCCTGTGCCGGCCTCCTGACCATGTATTCGTCCGGGTTCGACCACGGCACGCGCTTCATGGACCACGGCCGGAACATGCTCCTGGCGGGCTTCATCATGTTCGTGGTGGCGCAGGTGCCGCCTCAGCGGCTGATGTCCTTCGCGGTCCCGCTCTACGTGGTCGGCGTGGGGCTGCTCGTCGCGGTGGCGATGTTCGGCATCACCAAGAAGGGGGCCACCCGCTGGATCAACGTCGGCATGGTGATCCAGCCCAGCGAGATCCTCAAGATCGCCATGCCGCTCATGCTCGCCTGGTGGTTCCAGCGGCGCGAGGGCCAGCTCCGCACCCTGGATTTCGTGGTGGCGACGGTGCTGCTCGCGATCCCGGTGGGGCTTATCATGAAACAGCCCGACCTGGGGACGTCGCTGCTGGTGCTGGCGGCAGGGCTGTCCGTCATCTTCTTCGCCGGCCTGTCGTGGAAGCTGATCGTGCCGCCGGTCGTCATCGGCGTCGTGGCGGTGTCGCTGATCGTGGGCTTCGAATCGCAGCTGTGCGCCGACGGGGTCGATTGGCGCGTGCTGCACGACTATCAGAAGCAGCGCATCTGCACCTTGCTGGACCCGACCAAGGACCCGCTGGGCAAGGGCTTCCACATCATCCAGGGCATGATCGCCATCGGCTCCGGCGGGATCGGCGGCAAGGGCTTCATGCAGGGCACGCAGACGCACCTGGAATTCATCCCGGAGCGCACCACGGACTTCATCTTCGCCGCCTATTCCGAGGAATTCGGCCTGGCCGGCAACCTCGCCCTGATCGCGGGCTTCATCTTCCTGATCTTCCGCGGCCTGGCGATCGCGCTCGACGCGCCCACCCTGTTCTCGCGCCTGCTGGCCGGGGCGGTGACCATGATCTTCTTCACCTACGCCTTCGTGAACATGGGCATGGTCAGCGGCATCCTGCCGGTGGTGGGCGTGCCCTTGCCCTTCATCAGCTACGGCGGCACGGCCATGGTGACGCTGGGGCTGGCGCTGGGCATCCTGATGTCGATCGCGCGGGCCAAGAGACTTGTCCAGAGTTGACTTCAAGGCCAGGAACACCGCGAAGCCGGCTTTGCCGGGCCGCTGGCGTTGCCCCCGGTAGGGGGTTGGCGAAGCGACACGAAGTGCGCGCAGCCTGGGGGCGAGCCTAAAATCTTTCGATGATCTCCACCGAACCCACCATCGAGCGCCTCGCCACGGCGCAGCAGCTCCTCCTCGCACCCTTCGGCCTGGACGAAACGCACCTGCTGCGCGCCCTGGCGGAGATCACCGCGCACAAGGTGGACGACGCCGACCTCTATTTCCAGTACACCCGCAGCGAGGGCTGGAGCCTGGAAGAGGGCATCGTCAAGACCGGCAGCTTCAGCATCGACCAGGGCGTGGGCGTGCGCGCGGTCAGCGGGGAGAAGACCGCTTTCGCCTATTCGGACGACATTTCCGAGGCCTCGCTGATCGACGCCGCGCGCACCGTGCGCAGCATCTCCAGCGCGGGACGCAGCGGCCGGGTCAAGGCACCGGCACGCAAGGTCGCGACCAGCCGCTCGCTCTATCACGGCATCGATCCCATTGCCACGCTGGACAGCGCCGCCAAGGTCGAACTGCTCGGCAAGGTCGAAAAGCTCGCGCGCTCCCGCGATCCGCGGGTTGCGCAGGTCATGGCCGGCCTGGCGAGCGAGTACGACGTAGTGCTGGTCGCGCGCGCGGATGGCACGCTGGCGGCCGACGTGCGGCCGCTGGTGCGTCTGTCGGTCACGGTGATCGCTGAACAGAACGGCCGGCGCGAGATGGGCGCCGGCGGCGGCGGCGGGCGCTTCGGGCTGGCCTACTTCGACGATGCGCGGATCGCGGAGTTTGTCGACCAGGCGGTCCAGCAGGCGCTCACCAATCTGGATTCGCGGCCCGCGCCCGCGGGCGAGATGACGGTGGTCCTCGGCCCCGGCTGGCCCGGCATCCTGCTGCACGAAGCCATCGGCCACGGGCTGGAGGGCGACTTCAACCGCAAGGGCTCGAGTGCGTTCTCCGGACGCATCGGCGAGCGCGTGGCGGCCAAGGGCGTGACCGTGCTGGACGACGGCACCATCGCCGACCGCCGCGGCTCCCTCAACGTGGACGACGAAGGCAATGCGACGCAGCGCAACGTGCTGATCGAAGACGGCATCCTCAAGGGCTACATCCAGGATGCACTCAACGCCCGCCTGATGAAGGTCAAGCCGACCGGCAACGGCCGCCGCGAGAGCTATGCGCACGTGCCGATGCCGCGCATGACCAACACCTACATGCTGGGCGGCGACAAGGAGCCCGCGGAGATCGTGGCCAGCATCAAGAAGGGGCTCTATGCCACCAACTTCGGTGGCGGCCAGGTCGACATCACCAGCGGCAAGTTCGTGTTCTCGGCCAGCGAGGCCTACTGGGTGGAGAACGGCAAGATCCAGTACCCGGTGAAGGGCGCGACGCTGGTCGGCAACGGGCCCGATGCGCTCACGCGCGTGACCATGATCGGCAACGACATGGCGCTCGATTCGGGCGTGGGCACCTGCGGCAAGGAAGGCCAGAGCGTGCCGGTGGGCGTCGGCCAGCCCACCTTGCGCATCGATGGATTGACCGTCGGCGGCACCGCCTGACGTCTCCTGTGCTACATTCGCAGCCCATGTCGCGCTTTGCGTTTTTCTTTTCGTACTTTTGGTTCCCGGACTCCGGCGGACGAGAGGCGAGCGCGTAAAGCACACTGAACACCCCTCCCAGAACCGCCGGCGCCCCGAGCCCCGGCGGTTTTTTTATGCCCCGATGATTTTTATCTCCTGAAGGAACGACCATGAGCCCGAGTAATGCCCCCGCCAGCGAGAACTGGTATGCGAGCGTCGAGAAAACCAGCCGGACCGACGACGAACGCATCAAGGACATCACCGTGCTCCCCCCGCCAGAACATCTCATTCGCTTCTTCCCGATCCGCGGAACTGCAGTCGAGACGCTCATCACGGGCACCCGCCGCGCCATCCGCCACATCATGGCCGGCAAGGACGACCGCCTGCTCGTGGTGATGGGCCCCTGCTCGATCCACGACCCGGCCGCCGCGCTCGAATACGCCCGCCGCCTCAAGGCCGAGCGCGAGAAGTACGCCGGCACGCTCGAGATCGTGATGCGGGTCTACTTCGAGAAGCCGCGCACCACCGTGGGCTGGAAGGGGCTCATCAACGACCCGTATCTCGACGAGACCTACCGCATCGACGAAGGCTTGCGCATCGCGCGCCAACTCCTGATCGACATCAACCGGATGGGCCTGCCGGCGGGCAGCGAGTTCCTCGACGTGATCTCGCCGCAGTACATCGGGGACCTGATCTCCTGGGGTGCGATCGGTGCCCGCACCACTGAAAGCCAGGTGCACCGCGAGCTCGCCTCGGGCCTGTCGGCGCCCATCGGCTTCAAGAACGGCACCGATGGCAACATCCGCATCGCCACCGATGCGATCCAGGCGGCCGCGCGCGGCCACCACTTCCTGTCGGTGCACAAGAACGGCCAGGTCGCCATCGTGCAGACCAACGGCAACAAGGACTGCCACGTGATCCTGCGTGGCGGCAAGGCGCCCAACTACGACGCCGCGAGTGTGGCGGCGGCGTGCAAGGAGCTGGAGGCCGCCAAGCTGCAGCCAACGCTGATGGTGGACTGCAGCCATGCCAACAGCAGCAAGCAGCACCAGCGCCAGATCGAGGTGGCCAAGGACATCGCCGGCCAGATCGCGCACGGCAACCGCAGCGTCTTCGGCCTGATGGTGGAAAGCCACCTGCAACCCGGCGCGCAGAAGTTCAGTCCCGGCAAGGACAAGGTCGCCCATCTGGAATACGGCAAGAGCATCACCGATGCCTGCCTGGGCTGGGAGGATTCGAGCGACGTGCTGGCGCTGCTGTCGCAGGCCGTCAAGGTGCGCCGCGGCTGAGCGCCGTCAGATGAGGTCGGCGAGCGCGGGCCAGTGGTGCCGCAACAGCGCCGCCTCTTCACCGTCGGGCTGCATGAACGCGAAGTCGCTGAAGTCGAAGCCGGGCCCGACCGTGCAGTGGACGAGCGAGTAGTCGGCACTGCCCGGCGTCAGCAGCGGTCTGGCGGCCTGCCAGCGGCCCGCCGCGACGGTGTGCTGCGGATGCGTGCCGTGCACGTCCACCGGCCCCAGGCGAATATGCGCAGGCGGAGTGCGCAGCGCGGCGTCGCTGGTCCACAGCGACAGCGGGGCGCCTTCGAGATGAACCCAGACTTCGTCGGAGAGCACGCGGTGCCAGCGTGAATGCTGGCCCGCTTCCAGCAGGAAATAGATGGTGGTCAGCGCCTGGCGCACCGGCCGGCCGTCGCCCGGGGAGACCTGCGCGCTCGAGCGGAACAGCTCGCGATACCAGCCGCCCTCGGGATGAGGCGCCAACTGCAGGGTCTCGATGAGCTCTTGCGCGCGCATGGGAGGGCTATTGTGCCGCGCGCAGAGCGGAGAGTAGCTTCTCGTGGATGCCGCCGAAGCCGCCGTTGCTCATGCAGACGATGTGATCGCCCGACCGTGCGGCCGCCACGATCTGCGCCACCAGCGGCTCGATCGCGCCGGCCATCCGGGCCCGCTCGCCCATCGGGGCCAGTGCGGCCGCGGCGTCCCAGTCCAGGCCGCCGCTGTGGCAGAAGGCGAGATTGGCCTGCTCCAGGCTCCACGGCAACTGGGCGGCCATGGTGCCCAGCTTCATGGTGTTGCTGCGCGGCTCGAAGGCAGCCAGGATGCGTTCGCTGCGCCGGCCGTCGGCGTCGAGCTTCTTGCGCAGCCCCTCGAGCGTGGTGTGGATGGCGGTCGGATGGTGGGCGAAGTCGTCGTAGACGGTGATGGCCCCGCCGGGCCGCTGCACTGTGCCGCGCAACTCCATACGGCGGCGCACGTTGCGAAAGCTCCCCAGCGCCACCGCCGCTTCGGTCGGCGCCACGCCCACGTGCTCGGCCGCAGCGATCGCGGCCAGCGCATTCATCTGGTTGTGCAGGCCCGAGAGCGGCCATTCGACGCGGCCGACCACCTGGCCTTGCCGCAGCACGTCGAAGGCGTCGTGCGACCCTTGCGCCTGCCACTCGCCGTGGCCCCCGAAGCGTGCCAGTTCGCTCCAGCAGCCTTGGGCCAGCACGCGCTGCAGGCTGTCCTCGGTCGCGTTGACGACCACGCGACCGCTGGCCGGCACCGTGCGCACCAGATGATGGAACTGCCGCTCGATCGCCGCCAGGCTCTCGAAGATGTCGGCGTGGTCGAACTCCAGGTTGTTGAGCACCGCGGTGCGTGGCCGATAGTGGACGAACTTGCTGCGCTTGTCGAAGAAGGCAGTGTCGTACTCGTCGGCCTCGATCACGAAGAGCCTCTGCGCCCCGGCGCCGAGCCTCGCCGAGACGCCGAAGTCCAGTGGCACGCCGCCCACCAGGAAGCCCGGCGCCCGCCCTGCGCGCTCGAGGATCCAGGCCAGCATCGACGTGGTGGTGGTCTTGCCGTGCGTGCCAGCGACGGCCAGCACGTGGCGGCCCTGGAGCACCTGTTCGGCCAGCCACTGCGGGCCGCTGGTGTAGCTGGCGCCTGCGTCGAGGATGGCCTCCATCAGCGGGAACTTGGGTGTTCCGTCGGCGAGCCGGGCGCGCGAGACCACGTTGCCGATGACGAAGACATCGGGCGCGAGCGCCATCTGGTCGGCGCCGTAGCCTTCGATCAGCTCGATGCCGAGCGCGCGCAGCTGGTCGCTCATCGGGGGATAGACGCCGGCATCGCAGCCGGTCACCCGGTGGCCGGCTTCGCGCGCCAGCGCCGCGAGGCCGCCCATGAAGGTCCCGCAGATGCCGAGGATGTGAATGTGCATCGGTCGATTCTAGGGACGCCCGAGGGTCGATCTTCTGCGGGCGCCTTCCTTTGGGCACAATGGCCCGATGGACGTGCCCAAGCAGGAAATCGCCGCCGCAGCTGCGCGCCTCATCGTCGAGGAGGGGCTGGAGTATGGTCCTGCCAAGCGTCGTGCGTTGCGCGACCTGGGCCTGCCGGCACGCACACCGCTGCCGCACAACGACGAGGTCGAGCACGAGGTGCGGGACTACATCCAGCTGTACTGTGCCGACACGCAACCCAAAGAGCTCCATGCCCTGAGGGTGCTGGCCCTCGAATGGATGGAACACATGGCCGAGTTCCGCCCGCACATCGGCGGCGCCGTGTGGCACGGTACGGCAACCCGGCTGTCGGATATTTACATTCAGCTCTTCTGCGACGATCCGAAATCGGCCGAGATCGCGCTGATCGACCACCATGTCGATTACGAACCGCGCATGGTCACCGGTTTTCACGGCGAGCAGGTGGAGGCACTGAGCATCCACGTCGCCAGCCGGACGTTGGGCGAGGAGATCGGCGTCCACCTGCTGGTTTACGACCTGGATGATCTTCGTGGCGCCCTGAAGCACGACAGCCAGGGCCGCGTGCCTCGAGGCAATATGGCCGCGTTGCGGCGGCTGATCGCAAAGGACCCGGAATGACTTCGAAGCCGACGCGTCGCGGCTGGCTCTATGGGAGCGTGGCCGCGGTGGCTGCGATCGCCGGCCTTGGTGGCGCCATGTGGCAGCGTCAGGGCAACGCGAGTGGCCAGCAATTGGGCGGCGAGTTCTGGGACAAGCGGTTCGAAAAGCCCGAGGGGGGCGAACTGGCTTTGACTGCATTGCGCGGCAAACCCCTGCTCGTGAATTTCTGGGCGACCTGGTGCCCGCCCTGCGTTGAGGAGATGCCGATGATCGACGCCTTCTTCCGCGAAAACGCTTCCAACGGTTGGCAAGTCGCCGGCCTGGCGATCGACCAGCCCAGCGCCGTGAGAAAGTTTCTCGCCAAGACGCCTGTCAGTTATCCCATCGGCTTGGCGGGTCTCCAGGGAACCGAGATGGTCAAAGCGCTCGGGAACACTGCGGGAGGACTGCCGTTCACCATCGTTATCGACCGTTCGGGCCACGTTGCGGCACGTAAAATGGGCAAGATCGAGCCGACCGATCTTCAAGCGTGGCGGCGTGCATAGTTCGCGGATAGAATCCGGTCCCCTCATCGGTTACTTGGCGAAGGAACGCCGAAATACACCGATTTTCCCGCGAATTAAATCCTCTTAGCCGGTGTTGCCGGCGCCTGGAGTCTCATGGATCTGCGCAAGCTCAAGACACTGATCGACCTGGTGTCCGAATCGAATATTTCCGAACTGGAGATCACCGAAGCCGAAGGCAAGGTCCGCATCGTCAAAGGCGGTATGGCCGCGCCTGTGCAATACGTGCAGACGCTCGCCGCGCCCGCGCCGGCCGTCGCAGCCCCCGCACCCGCCGGCGCACCGGCGCCGACACAGCCCACAGTTCCGCCTGTGGAAGCCGCGCCCGCCGGGCACGTCATCAAGTCGCCGATGGTCGGCACCTTCTACCGTTCTTCCAGCCCCGGCGCGCCGGCCTTCGTCGAAGTCGGCAGCCAGGTGAAGGAGGGGGACACCCTCTGCATCATCGAGGCGATGAAGATCCTCAACGAAATCGAGGCCGACAAGGCCGGCACCGTCACCCACATCCTCGGCGAAAACGGCCAGGCGGTCGAATACGGCCAGCCGCTGTTCATCATCGAGTGACCATGTTCAAGAAGATACTGGTCGCGAACCGCGGGGAGATCGCCTTGCGCATCCAGCGCGCCTGCAGCGAGCTGGGCATCAAGGCCGTGATGGTGTACTCGGAGGCCGACCGCGAGGCCAAGTACGTCAAGCTGGCCGAAGAGGCGGTGTGCATCGGCCCCGCGCCGTCTGGACAGAGCTACCTGAACATGCCGGCCATCATCTCGGCGGCCGAGGTGACCGATTCCGAGGCCATCCATCCTGGCTATGGCTTTCTGAGCGAGAACGCCAACTTCGCCGAGCGGGTCGAGCAGAGCGGCTTCCAGTTCATCGGCCCGACGCCTGAGTCGATCCGCATCATGGGTGACAAGGTCTCGGCCAAGCAGGCCATGATCAAGGCGGGCGTCCCCTGCGTGCCCGGCTCGGAGGGCGAACTGTCCGACGACGCGGCGATCAACAAGCGCATCGCGCGCGCCATCGGCTACCCGGTGATCATCAAGGCGGCCGGCGGCGGCGGCGGGCGCGGCATGCGCGTGGTCCACACCGAGGCAGCCTTGGTCAACGCCATCCAGATGACCAAGGCGGAGGCCGGCGCGGCCTTCAACAATCCCTCGGTGTACATGGAGAAGTTTCTCCAGAACCCGCGCCACATCGAGATCCAGGTGCTGGCCGACAAACACAAGAACGCGGTCTACCTGGGCGAGCGCGACTGCTCCATGCAGCGCCGCCACCAGAAGGTGATCGAGGAATCGCCCGCGCCGGGCATCCCGCGCAAGCTGATCGAGAAGATCGGGGAGCGCTGCGCGGCCGCATGCAAGAAGATCGGCTACCGCGGCGCCGGCACCTTCGAGTTCCTCTATGAAAACGGCGAGTTCTACTTCATCGAGATGAACACGCGTGTCCAGGTGGAGCATCCGGTCACCGAGTTCACCACCGGCATCGACATCGTGAAGACGCAGATCATGGTGGCCGCCGGCGAGCGCTTGCCCTTTACCCAGCGCCAGATCGAGATGCGCGGCCATGCGATCGAGTGCCGCGTCAACGCCGAGGATCCGTTCAAGTTCACGCCCTCGCCGGGCCGCATCACGATGTGGCATCCGCCGGGCGGCCCGGGTGTGCGCGTGGACTCCCACGTCTACACGAACTACTTCGTGCCGCCCAACTACGACTCGATGATCGGCAAGATCATCGTGCACGGCGACACGCGCGAGCAGGCGCTGGCGCGCATGCGCACGGCGCTCAACGAGACAGTGGTCGAGGGCATCCAGACCAACATCCCGCTGCATCGCGAACTGATGGTCGACGCGAACTTCGTGAACGGCGGCACCAACATCCACTACCTCGAGGAATGGCTCGCGGCCCACAAGCGCTGAGCGGGCCTGCCTGATGTTCGAACTCCGCCTGCTGGTTCCCGAAGACCGTGTCGAGATGGTCGGCGACGCGCTCGAGGCGCTGGACGCCCTGAGCGTATCGGTAGAGGACGCCGATGCGCAGACCGACGCCGAGCAGGCGCTCTTCGGCGAACCGGGCATGCCGCCGCCGAAGGAAGGCTGGCAGCGTTCCCGCGTGATCGCGCTGTTCGCCGACGAGACGCAGGCGCGCGAAGCCGCGACGGTGCTGGCGGCGCAGGACTTCTTCGAAGGCTGCACCACGTTGGGCCTGGTCGACGTGCCGGAGCAGGACTGGGTGCGGCTGACGCAGTCGCAGTTCGCGCCCGTGGAGATCACGCCGTCGTTTTGGATCGTGCCGACCTGGCACGAGCCGCCGGCCGGGGCGCGGCAGGTGATCCGGCTGGACCCGGGGCTGGCATTCGGTACCGGCACGCATCCGACCACGCGCATGTGCCTGCGATGGATTGCCTCCCAAGGGCGCATCGATGACCGGCGCGTGCTGGACTACGGCTGCGGCTCCGGCATCCTGGCCATCGGCGCCGCCAAGTTCGGCGCTTCGGAGATCGTCGCTGTCGACATCGACGAGTCCGCCGTCGATGCGACCAGGCTCAACGCCGAGGCCAACGGCGTGCAACTGACAGCTGGCGTGAGCGAACTGGCGCAGGGGCGCTACGACGTCGTGCTGGCGAACATCCTCGCCACCCCGCTCAAAGTGCTGGCGCCGCTGCTTTGCGAGCACGTGGCGCCGGGCGGCTCGCTGGTGCTGGCTGGCATTCTCGATCGGCAGGCCGACGAACTGAAGATGGCCTATGCGCCCTATGCCGCGCTCGAGGTGAGCGACACCGAGGATGGCTGGATTCTGATGACCGCACGCTTCTAGGCGCCCCTTCGGCCGGAGGTCGCAACCCTACAATCTGCGCCTCATGAGCCTGGTCACCCGCTGCCCCGCCTGTGGCACCACATTCAAAGTGGTGAGAGACCAGCTTCGCATCTCCGATGGCTGGGTGCGCTGCGGAAGATGCAGCGAGGTCTTCGACGCGACCCTCGAACTGCACGAAGCGGGCGAGACGCCGGCTCCGCGCCAGGCGGAGATACCGGACGACGCGGCGGCCGAGCCGCCTGCACCGCCGCAGGCCACGCAGCCATCGCCACCGGCTCAGTCCTCACCGCCCAACGGGGAGGAGCCCGCGCTTCCCGACGGGTCGGACGCACATCAGGGCGAGGCAGAGGCCGACTTTCACGACCGAGAGCGCGACACACCGCTGGCGGGATCGCCCGAGGTCCATGCGCCTGCTCCTTCCCCTGCGGCCGTCGCATCCTCCAAACCCGATCCTCTGTCGCTGGCCGGGATCCTCACCTACGATCCCTGGCCTGAAGCATCTTCGGCTGGGGCCATGACGCCGCACGTGCCTCCGTACCCGTCCTTTCCTCCTTTCCCTTCCATCGATCTGGGCCTGCCTGGTGCGTCTTCCATCCGACGTGCCGCGTCACCGGGTATGGACGGGCCTGTCCAGGAGGCTGTGGAGGCGGAAGCGCCGGCGGCGGACGCCGACGTTCAATTGCAGAAGGCGCTGCGCCGGGCTCGCGCCAAGTCCGCCAAGGTCGCCCGGGCCAAGGCGCGCGAGGAAGAGCGCGCCGCGCGCCAGTCGGCGCCGGTGGTGCTCACGGCCGCGGAGCCCGACGCCGAGCCCACGCCCGAATCGCCGCAACAGTTGCCGCACTTCGCCGCTACATCGGATGAGAGCTCGGGCCTCTGGCCGCGCCTGACGGGGCAGCGTACGCTGCTCATCGTGGCCGTACTCGCTGCGCTCCTGTTGGTGCTGCAGGTGTTGCGTCAGGAGCGTGATCTGATCCTCGCACGCCAGCCTTCGCTTCGGCCAGTGCTGGCCGCGTTGTGCGGGCTGACGGGCTGCCAGCTCTCGGCATTGCGGCAGATCGCAGACATCACGATCGACGGCGCCTCCTTCGCCCGCGAGAAGAACGGCGATACGTACAGGCTCAGCTTCACCCTGCGCAACGGGGCGGCCGTGCCGCTGGCGATGCCGGCCATCGAACTGTCGCTGCTCGACACGCAGGAGCGGGCGGTGGTGCGGCGCGTGCTCGCGCCGGCCGAGTTCGGTGCACCTGCCGTGCTGCCGCCGCGCGCAGAGCGCGCGGCCGCGCTGCCGATCGCGCTCGGGCCCGAGGCTGCGGCGTTGCCACCGGTGGCGGGCTTCCATCTCCTGGCCTTCTATCCCTGAAGAAGGCACCGCTTTAGTCTTGTCTTTCTGGTTTTCTTGTTCTCAATCCAACCTGTGGTTTCAACATGGCAACAGTGATTTGCGGCTCTCTGGCATTCGACACGATCATGACTTTCGAGGGCCGGTTCGCCGATCAGATCCTGCCCGACCAACTGCACATCCTGAATGTGTCCTTCCTGGTGCCTGGCCTTCGGCGCGATTTCGGTGGCTGCGCGGGAAACATCGCCTACAGCCTGAATGCGCTGGGGGGCCGGGCGCTGCCGATGGCCACGGTGGGCACCGACGGCAGCGACTACCTGGAGCGTTTGCGCTCGCTCGGCATCAGCACGGAGTTCGTGAAGCAGGTCGATGACAGCTTCACCGCGCAGGCGATGATCATGAACGACCGCGACAACAACCAGATCACGGCCTTCCATCCCGGTGCGATGCAGCAGGCGCACATCACGCGCGTGGTGGCACGCGACGATATACGGCTCGGCATCATCGCGCCCGACGGCCGCGATGCGATGCTCCAGCATGCCGAACAGTTCAAGGCGGCCGGCATTCCCTTTGTCTTCGATCCGGGCCAGGGCTTGCCTATGTTCGACGGCGAGGAACTCCGGCGTTTCGTCGAACTCGCGAACTGGGTGGTCGTCAACGACTACGAAGCAAAGATGCTGTCGCTGCGCACCGGCTGGAGCCTGGCCGAACTCTCGAAGCATGTCCAGGGCCTGATCGTCACCCTGGCCGCCGAGGGTTGCGAGGTCTGGAGCGAAGGAGACCGCGAGCACGTGCCGGCGATCAAGCCTACCGCGGTGGTCGAGCCGACGGGCTGTGGTGACGCGTGGCGTGGCGCGCTGCTATACGGGCTGGAGCAGGGTTGGTCGCTCACGCGCTGCGCAGCCCTCGGCAACCGACTCGGTGCGCTCAAGATCGCGCAGCGCGGCCCGCAGAACTACCAGGTGGACCGCCAGGCACTCGGACTCGGCGAATAAAGCGAGGAACAAAAAAAAGCCCGGCACGTGAGTGCCGGGCTTTTTGCCTTTTGGGCGCTGAGCGACTCAGGGCTTGCTGGCCGTGGGGAAGGGCCAGGCTGCCTGCGGATTCAGCGTCGTCTGGGCAGCAGGCGCAGGCGCAGCGGCAGCAGGGGCAGCCTTCGCAGCCTTCTTGGCAGCAGGCTTTTTCGCAGCCTTCTTGGCGGCGGTCTTCTTGGCAGGCGCCTTCTTCGCCGTCGTCTTCTTGGCGGCAGCCTTCTTCGCCGGCGCCTTCTTGGCGGCGGCCTTCTTGGCAGGAGCCTTCTTGGCCGCAGCCTTCTTGGCCGGCGCCTTCTTCGCCGCTACCTTCTTGGCGGGGGCCTTCTTGGCCGGCGCCTTCTTCGCCGCTACCTTCTTGGCAGGGGCCTTCTTCGCTACGACCTTCTTGGCCGGAGCCTTCTTGGCTGCGACCTTCTTGGCCGGCGCCTTCTTTGCAGCGGCTTTCTTGGCCGGCGCTTTCTTTGCAGTTGCCATTTCTCTTTTCTCCTGATTCAAGTTGAAAAAATCAACCTTCGAAGCACTCCACGCATGTTGGTAGCGTGAAGCGATTCATGGCGTTGGATCCACATCCAGCGCCATGAACACCTGCACCCTTACCGTCGCGGCACTCTCCGGTGCGTGCCGACGGCGAGAGCTATTCTTGAATTCACTTTGTGCTTATCGGAACAATTCAATCCCAGGAGAGCGCACCACCCGATTGGTACTCGATCACGCGGGTTTCGAAGAAGTTGCGCTCCTTCTTCAAGTCAATCATTTCGCTCATCCACGGGAAGGGATTTTCTTCGTTCGGGAAGAGCGTTTCGAGGCCGATCTGCTGTGCACGCCGGTTGGCGATGTAGCGCAGGTAGCCCTTGAACATGGAGGCGTTCATGCCGAGCACGCCGCGCGGCATGGTGTCCTCGGCGTAGCGGTATTCGAGTTCGACCGCCTTCAGGAAAAGCGCCTTGATCTCCGCCTTGAACTCGGCCGTCCAGAGATGGGGGTTCTCGAGCTTGAGCTGGTTGATCATGTCGATGCCGAAATTGCAGTGCATCGACTCGTCGCGCAGGATGTACTGGTACTGTTCGGCCGCGCCGGTCATCTTGTTCTGGCGGCCCAGCGCCAGGATCTGCGTGAAGCCGACGTAGAAGAACAGGCCTTCCATCAGGCAGGCGAAGACGATCAGCGACTTGAGGAGCTTCTGGTCGTTCTCGAGCGTGCCAGTGTGAAAGTTCGGGTCGCTGATGGCGTCGATGAAGGGGATCAGGAACTGGTCCTTCTCGCGGATCGACGGCACCTCGTTGTAGGCGTTGAAGATCTCGCTCTCGTCCAGGCCCAGTGACTCGACGATGTACTGGTAGGCGTGCGTGTGGATCGCTTCCTCGAAGGCCTGGCGCAGCAGAAACTGGCGGCATTCGGGTGCTGTGATGTGGCGATAGGTGCCCAGCACGATGTTGTTGGCGGCCAGCGAGTCGGCCGTCACGAAGAAGCCGAGATTGCGCTTGACGATGCGGCGCTCGTCTTCCGACAGGCCGTTCGGGTCTTTCCAGAGCGCGATGTCGCGCGTCATGTTCACTTCCTGCGGCATCCAGTGATTGGCGCAGGTGGCCAGGTACTTCTCCCAGGCCCACTTGTACTTGAACGGGACCAGCTGATTGACGTCGGTCTGGCCGTTGATGATGCGCTTGTCCGCTGCCTTGACGCGCCGCGTCGTCGCAGCGGGCGTAGGTTGCTGCGTGCGCGGTGCAGCGCTGTCGTCGGGCTTGCGGGTGACGGTGCTGGCGGGCGTGCCGGAGAACGCGGCGAGGGCGGGGGCTGTTTGCGAAGTCGGAAATTCCACCGAGCGGCCGGCTTGCGCGCCGCTGTCCGATGAATGCCGGGATCCTTGTTGCGTATTTGGCAAGGAGGGCTTGACTTCTTCGTCCCAGGTCAACATAGAAAAATCCAATGCTCAAATTATGTGAGCAACGATGTGAGTTGCAAAGTGCTCCAACACATCGCGCTCTATTTATGTTGCCGTTATGTTGTTCGCATGCATCGCCATCTGTCGGGCGATGCCGCGAATCGCTGCAACTTCAGGCCGACATCACTGGCACGCTTCGCATGTCGGATCGTCGACGCCGCAGAAGGCGATGTCGGTCGCAGGGATCGCGTTGAGTTGTGCTTGCGCGGCTGCGGCTGCCGCCTCGAGTGCGCTCATGCCCGACGACGGCCTGTCGCTCGCGCCAGAGGACACCGCGTTGAGCCGGCCCGATTGCACGGTCGACTTCTCTGCATGCGTGGCGCTCTGCGTGCGCAGGTAATAGGTGGTCTTCAGGCCGCGCAGCCAGGCGAGTTTGTAGGTGTCGTCCAGCTTCTTGCCCGAGGCGCCCGCCATGTAGATGTTGAGCGACTGCGCCTGGTCGATCCATTTCTGGCGGCGCGCGGCGGCCTCCACCAGCCACGTGGTCTCGATCTCGAAAGCGGTGGCGTAGAGTGCCTTGATGTCCTGCGGCACGCGGTCGATCGGGCGCAGCGAACCATCGAAGTGCTTGAGGTCCATCACCATCACGTCGTCCCACAGGCCCAGTCGCTTGAGGTCGCGCACCAGGTAGTGGTTGATGACGGTGAACTCGCCGGAGAGATTCGACTTGACCGAGAGATTGCCGAAGCAGGGCTCGATGGAAGCATCCACGCCGATGATGTTCGAGATGGTGGCGGTCGGGGCGATGGCGACGCAATTGGAGTTGCGCATGCCGTCGGCCCGGACCTTCTGGCGCAGCGCGTCCCAGTCCAGGGTGGACGAGCGGTCCACTTCGACGTAGCCGCCGCGCGCCTGCGCCAGCAGGTCCAGCGTGTCGGGCGGCAGCACGCCCTTGTCCCACAGCGAGCCCTTATAGCTCGAGTACTTGCCGCGCTCGCGCGCCAGCTCGGTCGAGGCCCAGTAGGCGTGGTAGCAGATGGCTTCCATCGATGCGTCGGCAAACTGCACCGCCTCCTGCGAGGCGTAGGGGATGCGCAGTTCGTACAGCGCGTCCTGGAAGCCCATCAGGCCCAGGCCGACCGGGCGGTGGCGCAGGTTGGAGTCGCGCGCCTTCTTGACGGCGTAGTAGTTGATGTCGATCACGTTGTCGAGCATCCGCATCGCGGTCGCGACGGTACGCTGCAGCTTTTCCTGGTCGATCTTGCCGTCCTTGATGTGCTGCAGCAGGTTGACCGAGCCCAGGTTGCAGACGGCCGTTTCGGTGTCGCTGGTGTTGAGCGTGATCTCGGTGCAGAGGTTCGAGGAATGAACCACGCCGGCATGCTGCTGGGGCGAGCGCACGTTGCAGGCGTCCTTGAAGGTGATCCACGGATGGCCTGTCTCGAACAGCATGGTCAGCATCTTGCGCCACAGGTCGGTGGCCGGCAGCGTCTTGCTGGGCTTGATGTCGCCGCGCGCCGCCTTCTCTTCGTAGGCGACGTAGGCAGCCTCGAACTCGGCGCCGAACTTGTCGTGCAGGTCGGGCACGCTGGAGGGCGAGAACAGGGTCCAGTTGCCCTTTTCCATCACCCTGCGCATGAACAGGTCGGGAATCCAGTTGGCCGTGTTCATGTCATGGGTGCGGCGCCGGTCGTCGCCGGTGTTCTTGCGCAGCTCCAGGAACTCCTCGATGTCCAGGTGCCAGGTCTCCAGGTAGGTGCAGACGGCGCCTTTGCGCTTGCCGCCCTGGTTGACGGCGACGGCGGTGTCGTTCACCACCTTGAGGAAGGGCACCACGCCCTGCGATTCGCCGTTGGTGCCCTTGATGTGGCTGCCCAGCGCGCGCACGCGGGTCCAGTCGTTGCCCAGGCCGCCGGCGAACTTCGACAGCAGCGCGTTTTCCTTGATCGACTCGTAGATGCCGTCCAGGTCGTCCGGCACGGTCGTGAGGTAACAGCTGGACAGCTGCGAGCGCAGCGTGCCGCTGTTGAACAGCGTCGGCGTGCTGGACATGAAGTCGAAGGAGGACAGCACCTCGTAGAACTCGATGGCGCGCGCCTCGCGGTCGATCTCGTTGAGCGCCAGGCCCATGGCCACGCGCATGAAGAAGGCCTGCGGCAATTCGATGCGGGTCTTGCGCACGTGCAGGAAGTAGCGGTCGTACAAGGTCTGCAGGCCCAGGTAGTCGAACTGCAGATCGCGCTCCGGCTTGAGCGCGGCGCCCAGGCGGGCGAGGTCGAACTGCAGCAGCTTCTCGTCGAGCAGGTCGTTGTCCACGCCCTTCTTGATGAATTGCGGGAAGTAGTCGGCATACACACCGGCGCGCTCGGCAGGCTGCACTTCGCGGCCGATGATCTCCTTGAAGATCGTGTGCAGCAGCAGGCGGGCGGTGGCGAAGGTGTAGTCCGGGTCCTTCTCGATCAGTGTACGAGCGGCCAGGATGGAGGCCTTGTAGACCTCGTCCAGCGGCACGCCGTCGTAGAGGTTGCGCATGGTCTCAGCCACGATCGGGCCGGCCGCGATGCTCTCGCCCAGGCCCGCGCAGGCGGACTCGATCAGGGCCTTGAGCTCGTTCAGGTCCAGTGCGACGCGCTCGCCGCGGTCGGTCACGTGCAGCGTGGGGGCGGCGGCCGGTGCCGCCTGCTCGCCTTGCCTGGAGCGCTCCTGGGCACGGCGCTCCCGGTACAGCACGTAGGCCCGCGCCACCTCGTGGTGGCCGCCGCGCATCAGGCCGAGTTCGACCTGGTCCTGCACGTCCTCGATGTGGAAGGTGCCGCCGCCGGGGCGCGAGCGCAGCATCGCGCGCACCACGCCCTGGGTCAGGGTGTCGACCGTCTCGCGCACGCTGGCGGAGGCCGCGCCCTGGGTGCCGTGCACGGCGAGGAAGGCCTTCATCATCGCGATTGCGATCTTGTTGGGCTCGAAGGGAACCACCGCGCCGTTGCGGCGGATGATCTGGTAGTTGGCCAATGCGCTGCCGGCAGGAGAGCCCGCCTTGTCGTGCGATTGCAGAGTGGAGGAGGTGAAGGCGCGAGGCGCGGCGGATGGATTCAGGGCAGTTTGCATTCGGTCCTCTGTTGGCAATTTCTTGTAGGGGCTGCGCCGCATCAGCCGGTTGCCCAGCATGAGGCGCGCGGCAGGGGGACACTATATCTGGGGTCCAAAAGGGCTACAACCCACTAGATCTAGTGTTTTCCTTGTAATTCAATGCGCCTACATCGAGGGGCGGCGCGCCCGGGGTCGCGGCCGATGCCGCGTCATTGCTGGATGACCTTAGCGCTCGCCGCGTCTCGCGCGCCCTGCGGGCGCTTTTGGGCCTGAAGGCCGCATGGTTGCTGGATCGTCGATCGGGACGTCGGCGATACCGCGATCGCGGCGCAGCGGCATCACGGGCCGCGCGGCGATTGAAAAAATTCAGCGGCGCACTGCCGCACCGGGGAACATGGTGCGGTCCCAGCCCAAGTGCGCCTGCAGTGCGAGCCAGTCGAAGCCGCTGCCCGGATCCTGCTTGCGGCCCGGCGCGATGTGCTCATGGCCCGCGATGAAAGCGATCGGGTAGTGCTGGGCGATCGCGGGGCAAAGACTCTCCAGGGTCTCGTATTGCGCAGCCTCGAAGGGCTCGCCCTCCTGCCCTTCGAGCTCGATGCCGATCGAATCGTCATTGCAGTTGGCGCGGCCGCGCCAGGCGGACGCGCCTGCGTGCCAGGCGCGAGCGTCGCAGCTCACGAACTGCCACAGCTCGCCGTTGCGCCTCACATAGAAATGGGCCGACACCTCCAGACCGCGGATGCTCTGAAAGTACGGGTGCGCATCCCAGTCCAGGCGGTTCGTGAAGAGCTGCTGCACCTCGTCGCCGCCATAGCGTCCCGGTGGCAGGCTGATGGAGTGCAGCACGATCAGGTCGATCTGCGCGCCCGCCGGCCGCGGGCCGAAGTTCGGCGAAGGCAGGGCGTGCGCGAAGCGGTACCAGCCGGCCTGCCAGAGGCCGTCGCTGCCCTCACTCGTCGGCGCCGTTGCCATGGCTGTCATCCACGCCTGGCGTGGCGATGCCCAGGCGCGCGATGCGGTAGCGGATCTGCCGCAGGCTCAGCCCCAATCGGGCCGCGGCTGCCGTCCGGTTGAAGCCGCTTTCGCGCAGCGCGCGAATCAGGATCTCGCGCTCCTGCTGGTCGAGATAGCTTTGCAGGTCGCTGGGGACCGGCGCCGCGGGGTTGACGAGCACCAGCGGGGCGGCTGGCGCTTCGGGCGGTGCAGGAGCAGGCCCGGTCGCTGTCGCCGTCGAGGACGAAGGGCTGGCGATGTCGAGGTGCAGCACTTCGCCATCGCTCAGTGCGACCGCGCGATGCAGAAGGTTCTCCAGCTCACGGACGTTGCCGTGCAAGGGATGCCGCGACAGCCGCTCCAGCACCTCGGCCGAGAGTGTCGGCGCCGGCATGCCCGCATCGCGGGCGATGCGGGCCAGCAGTGCCTCGCACAGGGCCGGCAGGTCCTCGCGGCGGTCGCGCAGCGCCGGCACCGCGATCTCGATCACATTGAGCCGGTAGAACAGATCCTGGCGGAAACGTCCGGCCAGGACCTCCGCCTGCAGATCCTTGTGCGTGGCGCTCACGATGCGCACGTCGACCGCGTCTTCCTGGGTCGAGCCGATCGGCCGCACGCTGCGTTCCTGGATCGCGCGCAGCAGCTTGGACTGCATCGCCAGCGGCAGGTCGCCGATCTCGTCGAGGAAAAGCGTGCCGTTGCGCGCGGCCTGGAAATAACCGTCCCGATCCTGCGCGGACCCGGTATAGGAACCTTTTCTCGCGCCGAAGAACTCGGCCTCCAAGAGGTTTTCCGGGATCGCGCCGCAGTTGACGGCCACGAAGGGGCCCTCGCTGCGCTGGCTGCACGCATGCACCGCGCGCGCCACCAGTTCCTTGCCGGTGCCGGACTCGCCGCGTACCAGCACAGGCGCCATGCCGCGTGCCACCTTGGCGATGCGGGCCTTGACCAGGCGCATCGGCTCCGAGTCGCCGACAAGACGTTCCAGCGCGGCCTGCCCGGCATCGTTCGCCGCGCTTGCTGCCGCCTTGCCGTCGTTGCCTTCGATGGAGCGCACAGCACGTGCCGCCACGGGCGCCTGGGCCTGCGCCTGGACCGCCGATGCAACCACGCTGCGGAACTGCTTGAGGTCCACCGGCTTGGTCAGGTAGTCGAAGGCGCCGGCCTTCAGCGCCTCCACCGCGTTCTCGGCCGAGCCGTAGGCCGTCATCACGACGCAGCGCTCGCTGCGCTGATCCTGCTGGATGCGCTGCAGGATCTCCAGGCCCAGCCCGTCGGGCAGGCGCATGTCGGTGATCACGGCGTCGAAGCGTCCGGCATCCAGATGCTCGCGCGCCTCCGAGACGCTTCCTGCGGCCTCGACGCGATAGCCTTCTCGCAGCAAGGTGAGTTCATACAGCGTGCGCAGATCGGGCTCGTCATCGACGACAAGGATCTGGGCGGGGCGTGGCGCCGATGGATGGGAACTGCTCACGGCGCTATTGTGTCAGCCTGCCATCGCCCGGCAGGAAGGTGACGGCGAACTCGTTGCCCTCGGGCCCGCCAGAAGGCAGCGCGCGGCGCTCGTAGCCGATGATGGCGCCGTGCCGCTCGCACAGCTCCCGGCACAGGTAGAGGCCCAGGCCGCTCGAGCGGCTTTCGGAGGAAAAGAAAGGCTCGAAAAGGTGGCGCTGCACCGCGGGTTCCAGTGGTGCGCCATCGCTCCACACGTGCAGGCTGGCGCGCCCGGTCGCGTTTTGCCGTGTCGTCACCTGGATCGAGCCCTCGCGTGCGCCGGCGTAGCGCGCGGCGTTGTCCAGCAGGTTCACCAGGATGCGGCGCAGATGCTCGACATCGAAGAGCACCACGCTGTTGCCTGCCTCCAGCATCAGCAGGACGCCCTGTCGCTGCGTCTGGCGTACCCATTCCTCGGCCAGCGTGCGCACGGTGGGATCGAGAACGAGTTGCTCTCCCAGCGGCAGCGTGCGCTGTTGCCGGGCGCGCGCGACGTCGAGCACGTCGTCCACGATGCGCGACAGGCGCTGTGCGTTCTGCTGCACCATGCTCGTCAGCCGGCGATGGGAGGGGTCGACCAGGTCCTCGCCCAGCAAGGCGCTGGCTTGCGTGATCGCTGCCAGCGGGTTGCGGATCTCGTGCGCCACCGCGGCCGACATGCGGCCCATGGCCGCCAGCTTCTCCGTGCGGATGCGGGCTTCCAGCTCGCGCAGGTCCTGCAGGAACATCACGCACAGGCGCTCGATGCCATGCTCCTCGGCACGCGTGAGGCGCGTGCGGACGCGGACTTCGCGGGGCGCGCCCAGGGCCTGTGCGATCGGGATCTTGCGCGCCTGCGATGTGCGCCGCACGAAGGTGTTGTGCGCGATCGCCGCCAGCGGCGCCCAGGCCGGATGCGCGTTGAGCGCGAAGGGCAGCGCCAGCTGGGCCAGGCCCTGCCCCAGGATCTCGTCGGCGGCGGGGTTGGCTGCATGGACCTGGCCCTTGGCGTCGATCACCAGCACGCCTTCGCTGAGCTGCTCGATCACCAGGTCATTCACGAGCGCGTGCATCTGTGCGGCACTGCGGTTGCTCTGGGCCAGGGCTTCCTCGCGCGTCAGCCGGCGCGCCAACTCGTTGGCCAGCAGGGACACCACGAACAGGCCCGTCCCGGTCAATGCCGCCTGGACGAAGCGTGCCGAAGCATCCGCCTGGTCTTGCAGCCAATACCAGCCCGCATGGACCAGGAGCAGCATTGCCACCACCGCGGTGGTGCCCAGGCCCACTTTGCCGATGCCGAGCACGGCGCCCATCAGCACCGGCAGGGCGAACAGCGGCGTGTAGTTGATGCTGCCCACCTGCAGCAGCTGCAACGCGCTGAAGATCAGCAGGTCGATGCCAATGGTGGACACCCAGGCGGAGCCGAAGCGGCGTATCGGCGGCTGGAATACTGCGTAGCGCGCGGTCACCAGCGTGATCACCAGGTAGCCGCCCGTGAGCACCACTGCCGCAGGCCGCGGAGCCTGTCCGAGCGCATAGACGAAGGCCTGCAGCAGCAGCAGCACGAGGGCGACGAAGCTGCGCGCGGTCATGAAACCGCGCCAGAGCCGCTGCAGGGCCGAGCTTTCCCGGCGGTTCAGTTCGAGGGGCGCCCAATCGGTCGCCGATTCGGCACGCGACCAGAGGAACGGCGTCATCGGGCGGGCCTCAGCGCGTGGCGGCCTGGCGGTGTGCTGTGCTGCAGTACGCGACGCCGTCCGCGCCGCGCACGGCGTCCGCGGCCGGCAGGTGCAGCCCGCAATGGGCGCAGCGCAGCATGGCCTGGGGCGGTGCGATCTCGCCCGGCGCCGGAGGTGGCGGCCGGCGCGATTGCAACTCCTCGCGCCGGCCCTTGCGCCAGAGCCAGACCGCCACCAGGACCACGACGAGGACGATGAGGTACTTCATGCCGCCCCACGTCCCAGCACGACCTCGAGCACGAAGCGCGAGCCGACGTAGGCCAGCAGCAGCAGCGCCGCCCCGGCATAAAGCACGCGCCGCGCGGTGCGGCCGCGCCAGCCGAAGCGGGCGCGGCCGATCAGCAGCACCGCGAAGCTGATCCAGGCCAGTACCGAGAACACCGTCTTGTGGTCCCACTTCCAGCCGCGCGCATGGGGGCCGTAGAGCTGTTCGCTGAACAGGAGGCCGGCCAGCAGGGTGGCCGAGAGCAGCACGAAGCCGGCGGTCACGAAGCGGAAGGTCAGCCGCTCCATGGTCAACAGCGGCACGCCGGCCTGCGGCTCGGCCGCCAGGCGGATCTGCTTCTCGGCGCGGGTCATGATCCAGGCGTGGATCACGGCCGCGCCGAACAGGCCATAGGAAGCGATGCCAAGCGCCAGGTGCAGCGGCAGCCACGGCGAGGCGGCCACGTGCAAGGGCGTGCCGGGAAAGGCTAGCGCCAGCAGCACCGCCGCCGCGCCCAGACCCGCGAGCACGCGCCGCACCTGCAGCTGCGGGTAAAGGCGGCTTTCGATCGCGTAGACCGTGGTCACCAGCCATGCCGTCACCGACAGCGCGGGCGCGAAGCCGAAGCGCGGATCGGCGCCGGCGAGCGACCAGGCCAGCAGGCTTGCGTGCAGCAGCCAGGCCAGGCCCAGCATCGATTGCGTCGACGGCCGTCCGAGCCAGGAAGAAGCGGCAGCGGTCGCGCCGTAAGCCGCGGCGGCGGCGATGCCCAGTGCCACGCCGAGTGGAGAGGGGATCGCTAGAATCATCGGCCGGAGTTTAGCCTCTCGCCTTGGCGTGAACCTTCCCCAGGGTGCGCCTGCTCCTCCACCTACCGATCCCCGTCGCGGGAAGCACCATGGCCAGCGCCCTCACCGAAAAATTCTCACGGCTCGTCAAGCAGGTCAGCGGGCAGGCCCGCATCACCGAAAGCAACGTCCAGGACATGCTGCGCGAAGTGCGCATGGCCCTGCTCGAGGCCGACGTCGCCTTGCCGGTGGTGCGCGACTTCGTCGCCCGCGTGAAGGAAAAGGCCCTGGGCCAGGAGGTGCTGGGCTCGCTGAAGCCCGGCCAGGCCCTCGTGGGCATCGTCAATCGCGAACTCGCCGCGACCATGGGCGAGGGGGTGGCCGACATCAATCTGGTGGCGCAGCCTCCCGCGGTCATCCTGATGGCCGGCCTGCAGGGCGCCGGCAAGACCACCACCACCGCCAAGCTGGCCAAGCACCTGATCGAGAAGCGCAAGAAGAAGGTGCTGACGGTCTCGGGGGACGTCTACCGCCCCGCCGCCATCGAGCAGCTCAAAACCGTGACCAGGCAGGCCGGCGCCGAGTGGTTCCCCAGCACGCCGGACCAGAAGCCGCTCGATATCGCGCGCGCCGCACTCGACCATGCCAAGCGCCATTTCTTCGACGTGCTGCTGGTCGACACCGCCGGCCGCCTCGCGATCGACGAAGTGCTGATGGCCGAGATCCAGCAGCTGCATGCCGCGCTGAACCCGGTCGAAACCCTCTTCGTGGTGGATGCGATGCAGGGTCAGGATGCGGTCAACACCGCCAAGGCCTTCAAGGACGCACTGCCGCTGACCGGCATCGTTCTCACCAAGACGGACGGCGACTCGCGCGGCGGCGCGGCGCTGTCGGTGCGGCAGGTCACGGGTGTTCCGATCAAGTTCGCCGGCGTCAGCGAGAAGATCGACGGGCTGGAGGTGTTCGACGCCGAGCGCCATGCGGGCCGCATCCTCGGCATGGGCGACATCGTCGCGCTGGTCGAGCAGGTCACGGCCGGTGTCGACGTGGCGGCTGCGCAGAAGTTGGCCGCCAAGGTCAAGAGCGGCGCGGGCTTCGACCTCAACGACTTCCTCGGCCAGCTTCAGCAGATGAAGCAGATGGGCGGCCTGTCCAGCATCATGGACAAGCTGCCCGCGCAGATGGCCGCCAAGGCCACCGAGGCCGACATGAGCCGCGCCGAGCGCGACATCCGCCGCAAGGAAGGCATCATCAACAGCATGACGCCGCTGGAGCGGCGCAAGCCCGAACTGCTCAAGGCCACGCGCAAGCGCCGGATCGCTGCCGGCGCCGGGGTGCAGGTCCAGGAAGTGAACCGCCTGCTCAACGAGTTCGAACAGATGCAGCAGATGATGAAGAAGATGAAGGGCGGCGGCCTCATGAAGATGATGAAGCGCATGGGCGGCATGAAGGGGCTGCCCGGGATGGGCGGAGGCGGGGGTATGCCGCGGTTCTGAGCCCATCCGACCTGCCAAGAAAAAAGCCCGCTGCGAGCGGGCTTTTTCATGGGTGGCGTTGGCCGAAGGCTTCAGGCCCTCGCCAGGCGCACTGCGTGCATCCAGGCCCGGCGCAGCACGGCCGGCGAACGCGATTCTTCGGGAATCACCAGAAACCCGCGGTCGCGCATCGCGTTGCCCAGCGCGATCTGGCTGGTCAGCACCGTCAGCGGGATCGCCAGCAGAAGGGGCAGGCCCACCGGCATCAACCAGACCAGGGCGCTCGCATCGATCAGCGCGATGCCCACGGCCAGCGCGGCGATCACCAGCGTCATGGGCGCCAGCTGCGCAACGGCGATGCGCCACGGCACGGCAGCGGCTTCCCGCGGGGGCGACTTCCACTCGAGCTTGATGCCGGTGAGGGCCACCACCACGAACAGGGAGTGGGCCAGCATGCGCACAGGGGCTTGCACGATGGCCAGCGCGCTTTCCAGCGCGGCGCTCTTGAGCAGGCCGCCGACACCACCGTACTGACGCTGCTCGCCGCGCATGACCACGGCCGCCAGGCCCAGGATGCGGGGCAGGAACAGCAGGCACAGCGTCCACAGCCACAGGCCGGCCAGTTCCATCGGCATCACCAGCCAGTGCTCGACCAGGCTCGAGCCGGTCAGCCACAGGGCGGTGCCGAGCGTCAGGAAGGCCAGCCACAGGGGCGCCGACACATAGGCCATGGTGCCGGTGACGAACATCGCGCGGTGCACGGGGTGCAGGCCGGGCTCGGCCATCAGCCGGGCGTTCTGCAGGTTGCCCTGGCACCAGCGGCGGTCGCGCTGCAACTCGGCCAGCAGGTCCGGCGGCTGCTGCTCGTAGCTGCCGACCAGGTCGGCCACCAGCCACACGTGGTAGCCGGCGCGGCGCATCAGCGCGGCCTCGACGAAGTCGTGGGACATGATGCCGCCCGCGAAGCCACCCTTGCCGCGGATCGGCGCCAGCGCGCAGTGCTGCATGAAGGGCTCGATGCGGATGATCGCGTTGTGGCCCCAGTAATGGGATTCGCCCAGCTGCCAGAACTGCATGCCGAGCGTGAAGAGACGGCCCGTCACGCGCGACGCGAACTGCTGGGCGCGGGCGTGCAGCGTCACGTGGCCGATGGCCTGCGTGGCGGTCTGGATGATGCCGGCCGTCGGATTGGCTTCCATCAGCTTGACCATCGAGGTCAGGCAGTCGCCGCTCATCACGCTGTCGGCGTCGAGCACGACCATGTAGCGGTAGTCCTTGCCCCAGCGGCGGCAGAAGTCGGCCACGTTCCCGGCCTTGCGGTGGGTGCGACGGGTGCGCAACCGGTAGTAGACCTCGACCTGCGGCTGGTTCGGGCTCTCGGCCAGGGCCGCGCGCAGCTCTTCCCAGGCCTGGCGCTCGGCGGCAGCCACTTCGGGGTTGTAGCTGTCGGACAGCACGAAGACGTCGAACTGCTTCGCGTGGCCGGTCGCCGCCACCGATTCGCAGGTGGCGCGCAGGCCTGCGAACACGGTCGCCACGTCCTCGTTGCAGATCGGCATGATGATGGCCGTGCGCGCCTCCGGATTCATCGGATGGTGCGCCACCTGCCTGGCCGACAGCGCGTGCTTGTCACCGCGGACCGAGACATAGAAGCCCATCAGCGCGGTCACGAAGCCGGTCACCACCCAGCCCGAGAGCAGGCCGTAGAGACCGATCTGGCCGTATTCGAGCCACAGGTTGCTGTAGTCGGGCTGGACGCCGGCGAACAGCGTCGAGGCGATGATCGTGCTGAAAACCGTGAGCGCCATGAACGCCAGGCGACGCTGCTGGGCGGCGCGCTGCCAGGCCTGGGTGGGCTGCGGTGCGCGGGCGGCCTGGGCGGCGGGCTGGCCAGCACCGAGCTTGACCAGCAGGGCGGTGCCGATGCTGTTCCAGAAGCCGCGCCAGGGGCGAGGCGTCATCGAGCCGCGATTGATCGGGGGTGCGGTGACCGAGTTGGGATGGCGCTCCTCGCGCAGCAGGCTGCGGCGGGAGAAATCGGCCTCGGTGAGGACGTTGAGTTGGGAGAAGTCGTTGGGCTTCATGAACCATTACCCCCGCTGCTTGTCGGAGGCGGTGTCGCCAATTGCCGGAAAACGCTTGAACACGCAATCCGGCGTCGCGCCGCCGGCATGGGCCAGAGCCGCCGGCGAATGGCCCGCGGCGCGGGGCCGCGAGGGGGAATACTGCTTTTGACGCAGGCCGTCGCGCTGCGGACGCAGTGCGAAAGATGGGCTGGTGATTGCTGTCATGCGGCTACAGCCGCAATCCCTGTGCCAGCCCAGAAAAATGATTTCAGATCAATGACTTACAGCGATTCGAAAGCGCCGGAAGCCGATCTGGAGGCCCAAAGGCCTCCAAAACCTCCGAATTTGTCGCCGTTCCCCGACACGTCCGGCGGAGGGGGTGCCAATTCCCTTATAGATCAACCACTTAGCCCCGTCGCTCGTCAGCGACAGCATCGCTGCCACCCGACGGGGCCTCCGCCTTGAAGTGTCCTGGCGTAAGCATGTGCTTCTGCAGCAGCCGGTAGAACTCCGTGCGATTGCGGTCCGCCAGACGTGCTGCATCGGCCACATTGCCGTCTGTCAATTTGAGCAGGCCGACCAGGTATTCCCGCTCGAAGCGCTGCTTGGCTTCGGCATAGGTCTGGACCTCGACGCTGGGTGAGCGCAGCGCCCGCTGCACCAGCGCCAGGGGGATCAGCGGCGAACTCGACAGCGCGCACACCTGCTCGACCACGTTGAACAGCTGCCGCACGTTCCCCGGCCAGGGCGCAGTGGTCAAGGCCTTCAATGCCTCCGGCGCGAAGCCGGACAGGCGCTTGCCGTACTTGCTGGAGAGCCGGTGCAAAAAGTGGTTGGCCAGGAGGGGGATGTCCTCTCGCCGGGCCGACAGGGGCGGCAGGCTCAGCGTCACGACATTGAGGCGGTAGTAGAGGTCTTCCCGGAACTGCCCGGCCTCCATCGCAGCATCGAGGTCGCGGTGGGTGGCCGAGATGATGCGCACGTCCACCGCGATCGACTGCGTCGAGCCCACCGGTCGCACCGCGCGCTCCTGCAGCACCCGCAGCAGCTTGACCTGCAGCGCCGGGGGCATGTCGCCGATCTCGTCGAGCAGCAGGGTGCCGCCGTCGGCCTGCTGGAAAAGCCCCTTGTGGTTGGCCACCGCATCGGTGAAGGCGCCCTTGACGTGGCCGAAGAGCTCGGATTCCAGCAGCGCCTCCGGAATGGCGCCGCAATTGACCGCCACGAAGGGCTTGTCGGCGCGGGCGCTGGCACGGTGGATGGCGCGGGCCAGCAGCTCCTTGCCGGCGCCACTGTCGCCGCGCAGCAGCACGCTGGCGTCCGATTTGGCCACCATGCGCGCCTCGGCCAGCAACTCCGCCATCCGGTTGCTGCGACTGACGATCTCCGAGCGCCAGCTCTCGTCGCCGCTCTTGCCGGCGGTGGGCGCGGGTGCGCCGAGGGCGAGGGCCTGGGCGATCTTGTCGAGCAACTCGCGCGCGTCGTAAGGCTTGGTCAGGTAGGTGAAGACGCCGCGGGCCGTCGCCTCGACCGCGTCAGGGATGGTGCCGTGCGCGGTCAGCAGGATCACCGGCAGCGCCGGATGGCGCTTGCGGATCTCGTCGAACAGCTGCAGGCCGTCGCGGCCCGGCAGGCGCACGTCGCTCAGCACCAGCTGGGGATGCTCGATCTCCAGTTGCGTGAGCGCCGATTCGGCCGAGGTGACGGTCGTGACCTGGTAGCCCGCGGCGGTGAGGCGCAGCGACAGCAGGCGCAGCAGGTCCGCATCGTCGTCCACCACCAGCAGGCGGGGGCCGGTGGACTCGGCGGGCTTGTTCGCGGGGCTCATCGCAGGCCTTCCCTTCGTCTCAATGGGCAGGCTTCGGCGCGACGGCCGGCGGCGGGCTGTTGGGCCGCGAGAAGCTGCGCTCGATGGCGCGCAACGCCTCGATGCGGTCGCTCAACTGTTCGATGCGCCGCTGGCTGTCGCGCAGCTGCTGTGCCTGCCGGTCGCGCTCTTCCTCGACGCGGCGCTGCTCCTGGTAGCGCGCGGCGATCAGCCGGGCCAGCGGATGCAGGACCTGCGCGTCGGTGGACGGATTGGCGATCACGCGCTGCAACAGCCCCAGCGCACGGCCGAGGTCGGACGGCGAGCGTGTCTGCGCCAGCACCAGCGCCAGTTGCACCTGCGCGATCGGCACCTCGCCGGGCTCGCCCAGGCGGGCAATCTCGGCGCTCAGCTCGTTGCCGCCGAGCGGGCGCACCCTGTCGGCGTAGCCGAGCAGTGCCGCCACCGGGCCCTGCGTGTGTTGCGTCAGCACCCAGCTGGGCTGCGTCGCCGGCGCCATCGGCTCGGCCTCTACGGGCCGCACCGGTGGCGGGGGAGGCGGCAGCGGTGGCGGCGGCGGTGCCGGCTCCACCGCCACGGACTCGGCCGGGGGCGGTGGCGCCGAAGCGCATGCAGCCAGCAGCAGGGACATGAAGACGGGCGTCATGGACAGGGCGAGTCTGCGGACGATCGAATACAGGAGCATGGGTCGGACGAATGCGCGAGGCGGGCGGGTCAGGTGGAGCGCGGCAACTCGATGCGGAAGCGCGCACCGGGCCCCTCCGGCAGCAGCGTGATGCGGCCGCCATGGGCTGCAATGTACTCCTGCACGATCGACAGTCCGATGCCGGTGCCTTTGACCGCGTGCTCCGGCTGGCGCTCGCCCCGGTAGAAAGGCTCGAAAACGCGGTCCCGGTCGCCTTCGGCAATGCCAGGGCCGGCATCCTGGATGTCGATGATGGCGGTGTCGGCCGTGCTCGAAACGTTCAGTGTGATGGTGCCGCCGCGCGCCGAATACCGGATCGCGTTGGACAGCAGGTTGGCCAGCGCGGTGCCCAGCTTCACCGGGTCCACCACCAGGGCGAGGGGCTCGCCCTGGGCCCGCACGGTCAGGCCGTTGGCCTGCCACTGCAGGCGCTGGGCCTCGATCTGCTCCTCGATCAGCGGCAGCAGCGGCGTGCGCTGGCGGCGCAGCTCGCGTGCTTCGAAGGCGGCGGCGTTGAAGCGCAGCAGCGCCTCGATCTGGCTTTGCAGCGAGACAGTGTTCTGCTGGAGGATCTGCGCGACCTCGCGCTGCGCCGGGTTCAGCGCGCCCGTGACGCCGTCTTCCAGCAGGGAGACGCCTTCGCGCAGTGCGGCCAGCGGTGTCTTGAGCTCGTGCGAGACGTGCCGCAGGAAGCGCGCCTTGTCGGCGTCCAGTTCGGTCAGCCGCAGGCGCAGCCATTCGAGCTGCTGCGCCACGCGGCGTACGTCGGCCGGCCCCTGGATGTCGATCGGCTCGTCCAGCCGGTTCTCACCCAGCCCGACGATGGCCCGCTGCAGCCGTTGGAAGGGCCGCGCCAGCCAGATGCCGAAGGCCAGCGCCAGCACCACCGCCAGCACGCTGGCCGCCAGCACTTCGCGCATCAGCCGCCGGCGGGCGCTTTCCAGGCGCTGGGCAAGTGCGTCGTTCTGGGTCTCGATCAGGAGCTGGGCCTGCTGCGCGATGTTCGTGTTCAGCGCATCCAGGTCGCGGAACTGGATGGCCATGGAGCTTTCGCGCGCCAACGCGGTCTCGGGCGCGCCGCTCATCAGACCCTCGATCACCGCCATCTGGGCGCGCCACTGGTCCAGGCCGGCGGAAGGCACACCGTTGGCGCCCAGGCGGTCCAGCACCTGCCGCGCATCGCGCGCCGCATCCTCGAAGCGGCGCCGCAGCACCGCGTCGTTGAGCACCAGCGACTGGCGGCCGGCGCGTTCCATGGCGGCGCTGCGCTCCGCCAGCGACTGCGCCGCGCCGGACAGCGTGAGCGCGCGCCCGGCGGCGTTGCGGCTCTGGGCCATCAGCGTGTCGTACTGGAACACCGAGCGCAGCGCCACGCCCACCAGCAGCGCGGTGATCAGGAGGAATGCGAAAAGCAGCAGCTGCTGGAAGGAGCCGCGCGCCGACTTGAGTCCTGCCATCAGCCGGCGGCCGCCCTGGCCGGTGCCACGGATGAGAGGGCCGACTCGGTGGTCGGCACCTCGCCGCGCAGCGAATAGGCCAGCGAGCGCGTGATGCGCAGGTTGATCATCTGCCCCACCAGCCGCGGATCGCCCTCGAAGTTGACCACCCGGTTGCACTCGGTGCGGCCCATCAGCTCGCCCGCGTTCTTGCGCGAGCGGCCTTCCACCAGCACGCGCTGCAGCGTGCCGACGCGCGCCTGGCCGAAGCGCTTGACGTTGGCGTCGATTGCCGCCTGCAGCCGCTGCAGGCGCGCCAGCTTGAGCTCGTGCGGCGTGTCGTCGTGCAGCTGCGCTGCCGGTGTGCCGGGCCGCGGGCTGAAGATGAAGCTGAAGCTGTTGTCGAACTCCAGCTCCTCGATGAGCTTCATCATCTTCTCGAAGTCGGCCTCTGTCTCGCCGGGGAAGCCCACGATGAAGTCGCTGCTGAGCGAGAGCCCGGGCCGGATGGCGCGCAGCTTGCGCACCGTGCTCTTGTATTCCATGGCGGTGTAGCCGCGCTTCATCGCCATCAGAATGCGGTCGCTGCCGTGCTGCACCGGCAGGTGCAGGTGGCCGACCAGTTGCGGCACGCGGGCGTAGGCCTCGATCAGCCGGGGCGTGAACTCGTTGGGGTGGCTGGTGGTGTAGCGGATGCGCTCGATGCCGGGAATCTCGGCGATGTACTCGATCAGGAGCGCGAAATCGGCGATCTCAGCGGTATCGCCCATGCGGCCGCGGTAGGCATTGACGTTCTGGCCCAGCAGCGTGACCTCGCGCACCCCCTGGTCGGCCAGGCCGGCAACCTCGACCAGCACGTCGTCCAGCGGGCGGTTGACCTCTTCGCCGCGCGTATAGGGCACCACGCAGTAGCTGCAGTACTTGGAGCAGCCTTCCATGATCGAGACGAAGGCCGTCGCGCCCTCGACCCGCGCCGGCGGCAGGTGGTCGAACTTCTCGATCTCCGGAAAGCTGATGTCCACCTGGGGCGCGCCGCCGCGCTCGCGCGCGTGCAGCATCTCGGGCAGCCGGTGCAGCGTTTGCGGGCCGAACACCACGTCGACGTAGGGCGCCCGCGCGATGATGGCCTCGCCCTCCTGGCTGGCCACGCAGCCGCCGACGCCGATCTTCACGCCGCGCGCCTTCAGGTGCTTGACGCGGCCGAGGTCCGAGAACACCTTCTCCTGCGCCTTCTCGCGCACCGAGCAGGTGTTGAAGAGGATCAGGTCCGCTTCTTCCACGTTGGTGGTGGGTTCGTAGCCATCGGCGGCGCGCAGCACGTCGGCCATCTTGTCCGAGTCGTACTCGTTCATCTGGCAGCCGAAGGTCTTGATGAAAACTTTGGGGGATGGCATGGAGTTCTCCCGAGACGGAGATGGAGATGGAAATGGCGCGGCTCGTTCGCGAGACACCGCGGAATCGGCTCTGCCGAGCCGCTGGTGTCGCCCCCGGAGAGGGTTGGCGGCTACACGAAGTGAGCGAGCCTGGGGGTGAGCGTCACTGTCCGTAGCGGGGCAGTTGGTCGAACGGCGTCTTGCCGTCGTCGCGCGGCCCGGTGTCGGCCACGAAGGGCCAGAAGTTCAGAAGCGGCTTGTCGGCCGAGGCCCGCTTGGCCTGCGCTTCATCCGGGGTGAGGATCCAGACCTCGTTGACCTGCCCGGCGGCATCGCGCCGGTAGTTGACCAGCAGGTTCTGGCCCGTGAGATGGGCCGGCATCACCAGCATGTTCTGGGCGCTGCGGATGCGCACGCCGGGTGCCAGCCGCTCGGCCGTGCCGTCAAGCTCGACTTCGGGCGAATTCACGACCAGGAGCCGGCCGCGCAGCGTGCCTTGGGGAAAGTTGCGGCCGCCGAGCGCGGCCTCGTTCTGGGTCTGGACCAGATCCTGCGCCGCAGCCGGCGCCAGCACGGCGCACAGTGCGACCCAGACAAGAGCGTTCCAATGAGATTTGCAGCGGTTCATGGTGTTCATCCAGAGGCTGTGGGGGCGCGGGCGATTCTACCGGCCGGCGCCTGTGCTTCCCCGCAGGCAGACCGCCTGGGTGTGCGTTGCTTCATGGCTGCTTTACTTAATCTTTACGGCCGTGATAGACGCGGCCCCCCGAGCGCTGATCCAATAGACATGTCAGGCAAAAGTGCGCCTAGCGGAGCCGCGGACGCCTTTCTACCCAACTAAAGCGTTCATGAACAAGAAACTCGTCCTTGCCCTTGCGGGGGTGCTCGTCCTGGCCGCAGCCGGTGCCTGGAAGTGGTCGGGCAACCGTGCCCAGACCGCGGGGCAGGAAGCTTCGCCGGCCGTCGCTGGCAGGAACGCGGCACCCGCCGCCGGCGCCCCGGCGCTGGTCACCCTGGCCGCCGCGCAGAAGCAGGACGTGCCGATCACGGTGCAGGTCAACGGCAGCGTGGTCTCACTCAACAGCGTGGAGTTGCGCCCGCAGGTCACGAACACCGTGCGCGAGGTGCACGTCAAGGAAGGCCAGTTCGTCAAGCAGGGCCAGTTGCTCTTCAGCCTCGACGACCGCCCCGATCAGGCCAACCTGGCCAAGGCCCGGGCCCAGCAGCAGAAGGACGAGGCCACCCTGGGCGACCTGGAGCGCCAGTACCGCCGCAGCCAGGAACTGGTGGCGCAGAACTTCATCGCCAGGAGCGCCGTCGACGCCACGCTGTCGCAGTTGCAAGCCCAGCGTGCCGCCGTGGCGGCCGACAAGGCGGCGGTGCAGTCGGCGCAGGTGGCCCTGGGCTACGCGACTCTGCGCGCGCCGATCGCCGGCCGCATCGGCGCCGTCAACATCTACCCCGGCACCCTGGTGCAGCCCACGCTGACGATGGTGACCATCACCCAGCTCGATCCGATCGCCGTCAGCTTCCCCGTCCCCGAGGGCCGGCTGCAGGACCTGCTGGCGGCGGCCCGCGAGAACACCCCGGTCGAAGCCCTGGTGCCCGGCCGCAGCACCCCGATGAAGGGCGGGCTGAATTTCGTTGACAACACGGTCGATCCGCTGATCGGCACCGTGCGCGCCAAGGCCGTCTTCGACAACACCGACCAGGGTCTGTGGCCCGGCCAGTTCGTCGAGACCCGGGTGACGGTGCGCACCCTGAGCGGTGCCACCGTGATTCCGGCGGCCGCGGTCATGATGCTGGCCGAAGGCAGCTCGGTCTACGTGGTCGACGCCGACCACAAGGCGACCCGCCGCAAGGTCCAGATCCTGCACAACTTCGGCACCCGGGTCGCGGTGAAGGGCGTGGAGCCCGGCGAGCAGGTCGTGATCGAGGGCAAGCAGAATGTGCGCCCCGGCGGCAAGGTGCGCCTGGACGCCTCCTCCGCCCAGCCGGCGTCGCGCCCCGCCGGCGCGCCTGAAGCGACCCCGGGCAGCGCCGCCGCGGTCGAACCGGTGCGGCAGGCGGTGGTCGCGGAGCGGGAGCGCACATGAACATTTCGGAGCTCTGCATCCGTCGTCCCGCGATGACGGTGCTGCTCTCGGCCGCCGCGGTGGTGGCCGGCATCTTCGCCTACTTCCAGATCCCGGTCGCGGCCCTGCCGAGCTACAACACGCCGGTCATCAACGTCAACGCGCAGTTGCCGGGTGCCAGCCCCGACACCATGGCCTCCTCGGTGGCGCTGCCCCTGGAAAAGCAGTTCTCGACCATTCCCGGCCTTTCGACCATCAGTTCGGTCAACACCCAGGGCGTGAGCTCGATCACGCTGGAGTTCGTCAGCAGCCGCGACATCGACGCGGCCGCGGTCGACGTGCAGGCAGCGCTGCTGCGCGCCCAGCGCCAGCTGCCGGTGGAACTCACGCAGATGCCTTCGTACCGCAAGGTCAACCCGGCCGATGCGCCGGTGCTGTTCATCTCGATGGTCTCTGCCTCGATGAACCCGGCCGAGCTCAACGACTATGCCGAGAACCTGGTCTCGCCCACGCTGTCCACCATCGACGGCGTGGCGCAGGTCGCGGTCTACGGCCGCAAGGCCTTCGCGGTGCGCATCAAGGCCGATGCGGACCTGCTCAACGCCCGCAACATCACCCTCGACGAGCTGGCCAACGCGGTGCGCCTGGCGAACGCCAACACGCCTGTGGGCGTGCTCGACGGGCCGCGCCAGACTCTCACCATCCAGGCCAACGAGCAGATGCTGCGTGCAGCCGACTTCGCCAAGGTGATCGTCGGCCAGCGCAACGGCGCGCCGGTGCGGCTGGACGAGGTGGCCACCATCGAGGACAGCTTCGAGTCGGTCAAGACCGCCAGCAGCTTCAACGGCCAGAGTTCGATCTCGCTGGCGGTGCTGCGCCAGCCCAATGCCAACACCGTGCAGGTGGTGGACGCGGTGCGCGCCCTGATGCCGCGCTTCCGCGAGGAACTGCCGCAGTCGGTCGAGATCAACATGGTCAACGACCGCTCCATCTCCATCCGCGAAGCGGTGCACGACGTGCAGCTCACCCTGCTGGGCACGGTGCTGCTGGTGGTGCTGGTGATCTTCCTGTTCCTGCACCGCGTCGTGGCCACGCTGATCCCGGCGGCCACCATCCCGATCTCGCTGATCGGCGCCGTCGCGCTGCTCTACGCCTTCGGCTACAGCCTCGACAACGTCTCGCTGCTGGGCATCACACTGGCGGTCGGCCTGGTGGTGGACGATGCCATCGTGGTGCTCGAAAACATCATGCGCTACGTGGAGCGCGGCATGGAGCCCATGGCCGCCGCGCTGCGCGGCGCGCGCGAGGTCGGCTTCACCATCGTCTCGATCTCGATCTCGCTGGTGGCGGTGTTCATCCCCATCTTCTTCATGCCCGGCGTCATCGGCCTTCTCTTCCACGAATTTGCCGTGGTGGTGGGCCTGGCGGTGATGGTGTCGGCCGTGGTCTCCCTGACCCTGGTGCCCATGCTGGCCAGCCGCCTGCTGCGCCACCACCCGCGCGAAGGCGGCGTGGTGGAGGACGACGAGGACGAGCACCATCCCGAGCCCGGTACCGCCATCGGCCGCGCCTTCGAGCGTGGCTATCGGTGGGTGCATGCCAGCTACATGCGCACCCTCGACTGGACCCTGCGCCATCGCGCCGTGATGCTGGGCGTGGCGGCCGCCACCTTCGCGCTGACCGCCTGGCTGTTCGTCTCCATCCCGAAGGGCTTCTTCCCCGAGGAGGACATCGGCCAGATCCAGATCACCACCGAGGCGGCTGAAGACATCTCCTTCCCCGCCATGAAGGCCTTGCAGGACCGCGTCTCCGACGCGCTGCAGGCCGATCCCAGCGTGGCCTACGTCAACTCCTTCATCGGCGTCGGCGGCCCGACGGCGACGCAGAACGCCGGGCGCCTGTTCGCCGTGCTCAAGCCGCGCGGGGAGCGTCCGCCCATGCCGCAGGTGCTGGAGCAATTGCGCAAGCGCTTCCGGGAGATTCCCGGCGTCGCCGTCTACATGCAGCCGGTGCAGAACCTGCGCCTCGGCGGGCGGCAGAGCAAGGCCCGTTTCCAGTACACGCTGCAGAGCGTCAACGCCGGCGCCATCGGCGCATGGGCCGACAAGCTGATGGAGCGGATGCGCGCCGACCCGGCCTTCCGCGATGTCACCAGCGATTCGCAGAACCGTGGCCTGCAGGCCACCCTGCAGATCGACCGCGACAAGGCTGGCGTGCTCGGCGTCGCCGTCGGTGACCTGCGCACCGCGCTCTACAACGCCTACGGTGACCGGCAGATCGGCAGCATCTACGCGCCCAGCAACACCTACCAGGTGATCCTGTCCGCAGCCGACGACGACCGGCAATTCGAGGAAGACATGTCGCGCCTGTCGGTGCGCAACAAGGCCGGCCAGCTGGTGCCGCTGTCGGCCTTCTCGACCGTCAAGCGCACCGTCGGCCCGACCTCGGTCAACCACCAGGGCCAGCTGCAGGCGGTGACCGTGTCCTTCAACCTGGCGCCCGATACGCCGCTGGGCAACGCGACCGCGAAGATCGACCGGTTCAAGACCGAGCTGAAGATCCCGCCCTCGATCATCACCAGCTACGGCGGCGATGCTGCGGTGTTCCAGAGCTCTCAGGCCAGCCAGGCCGTGCTGCTGGTGCTGGCGGTGCTGGTCATCTACGTGCTGCTAGGCGTGCTCTACGAGAGCTACATCCACCCCCTCACCATCCTGGCCGGGCTCCCCTCGGCGGCGGTGGGCGCGCTGCTCTCGCTCAAGCTCTTCGGCTTCGACCTGACCCTGATCGCGACCATCGGCATCCTGCTGCTGATCGGCATCGTCAAGAAAAACGCGATCATGATGATCGACTTTGCGCTGGACGCGCAGCGGGCGCGCGGCATGACGCCGGTGGCGGCGATCCGCGAGGCCTGCCGCCTGCGCTTCCGTCCGATCATGATGACCACCCTGGCCGCGCTGATGGGCGCGCTGCCGCTCGCACTGGGCCTGGGTGCCGGCGCCGAACTGCGCCAGCCGTTAGGCGTGGCGGTGGTCGGCGGGCTGATCTTCTCGCAGGTGATCACGCTCTACATCACGCCGGCCATTTACCTGGCGCTGGACCGCTACAGCGGGAGCGGGCCGATGCAGGAGTTGCCGGCCGAAGGGCGTGCACCACAGCAGCCCGCGGGCCACACGGCCTGAGCGCCGGTAGGGCGGGGCCTGCGGTCCTGCCCGCCGCGCCTCACTTCGCGAACAGCCGTCCGATGTCCGCGAAGGCCTTGACCTCCAGTGCATTGCCGGACGGGTCGAGGAAGAACATCGTCGCCTGCTCGCCGGGCTCGCCCTTGAAGCGGATGTAGGGCTCGATCACGAACTCGGTGCCTTGCGCCTTCAGCCGCTCGGCCATGGCTTCCCATTCGGCCATCGGCAGCACGATGCCGAAATGCCGTACCGGCACGCCGTGCCCATCCACCGCGTTGCGCGCGGCCGTGCCGGTCTCGCCGGGGGCGAGATGGGCGACGATCTGGTGCCCGTAGAAGTTGAAGTCGATCCACTCGTCGGAGCTGCGGCCTTCGGGGCAGCCGAGCAGCTCGCCATAGAAACGGCGGGCCGCCGCCAGATCGTGGACGGGGAAGGCGAGGTGGAAGGGTGAGAGCAGGCCGGGGTTGGTGGTGGGGGCGTTCATCGCGAAGTCTCGAGCCGGTGAGAAACGGAAGCGCGATGGTAGGCCTGGATCGGCAAAAGGAAAATCAATACATTTTTGGTCCCAGCATCAACAGAATTTGTGAATGATTCGAGAACTCAAAACCCTGGTCGCCGTGGCTCGAGAGGGCACTTTCGCCGCCGCCGGCGAGAAGGTCGGCCTGACCCAGGCGGCGGTCAGCGCGCAGATGCAGCGCCTGGAGGCGGACCTGGGCCTGACGTTGTTCGACCGCACCGGCCGCTCCGCCCGCCTCAATGCCAAGGGCCAGGAGACGCTCGCGCAGGCGACCGAACTGATCCGGCTCTACGGCCAGCTGGGCTCGCGCCACGCGGCCTCGCGCGCCGCGGTGCCGCTCGACATCGGCGCGATCGCCTCCGTTCAGCGCCTGCAACTGGCCGAGGCGCTGGCTGCCTTCCACCGGCAGGTTCCCGATTGCCGAACGCGCGTCACGCCCGGCGTGTCATTGGAGCTGCTGAACAGGGTGGACGCCGGCGATATCGAAATGGCCGTGATCATCCGCCCGCCCTTTGCGCTGCAGAGCGACCTGCGCTGGACCACCCTGGCGCGCGAGCCCTTCCGCCTGCTCGTGCCGCGAGGCGTAAAGGGCGAGGACTGGGCGGAACTGCTGGGCACCCAGCCCTTCGTGCGCTACGACCGTGCGTCCTTTGGCGGCCGGCAGGTCGATCGCTTCCTGCGCGCGGCGCACGTGGAGGTGCAGGACCTCTGCGAACTCGACGAACTGGACGCGATCGTGGCGCTGGTGGCCCAGGGCGTGGGCGTGGCCCTGGCGCCGCAGACCGCGACGCATCGGCGTTGGCCTGCCGCGGTTCGGGCCATCGATCTCGGGCGCCACACGTTCCACCGCGACATCGGGCTGGTGCATCGGGGCAACCGTGCGCCGGCCGGCGCGGCGGGGCTGCTGGTGGAGCAGATCCGTGCTGCCTACAAGGGCATCGCCAAGCGGACCAGGGTCCAGGGTCGTGCCGCTACGCGCGCTTTGTCATGAAGTGTGACGTTGGTGCCCGAGCAGGTCCGCGCCCGCACGACGAACGGCGCCTACAGTTTTCCGAGCATTCTTTCCACCGTCTCATGATCTTGTGTGTATTCCAGCTCGTGGGGTTGCATGTTGCCTATCGTGATGGAGCGCATGTGCCTTCCGCAGCTCCAAGCATCGAAACCGACCAGCGCTTTCAAAGGTTTAATGAAGTCGCAGAACTCCTTCACGATGCCCACAAGATCACGTCTCCCTTCTGGCCCAGCCTTGATGTGCCACCAGTTGGAGGCAATGGCCCGTACCGTCGCTTCGTAGTTGAGGCGCTCCCTTAGTTCGCGAGGCACTGCAAGAAGCAGAGCGCGGCCGTCCTCGGGGGGCAACGCCGCAGCCAGAGAGCCCAGCAGCCCCAGCGCGTCAGTTGACCCGAGTTCGGCCAAGTCGCACGCGATTTTGTGCACGTCGAGATGCTTTTCGTCCAACTGATCCAGCAGCGCTCGGACACGCGAAACTTTCTCTGCAATGTTGCCGTGCTCTGAAAACAAGGCCATCGTGCCAGTCACACCATCGGGAAGCGATGCCAAAATATTATTCTTGCGCTCCTCCTTTAGTTTGGCCTCATTCTCCCGCATTCTTTGCTTGGCCTTGAGCTCTCGTTCTCTGACTTCGGCATCGTGTCTGGCTTGCTCCTCGGAATCCTGCATGCCGGCCCTGGTCTCTGTGAATTTCCGTATTGCATCGGTTGATTGATGGATGATGAGGGTCCAGCTCTTAGACGGGAGCTCGTGCTCGACAGCATAAAATTCGAGTTCTGTTGCCAACTGTTTCAGTGCCATGAGCTCTGCTAATGTGATCCCTGTTTCACCGAGCAAATTCGACATGGCCTGAGCAAGGCGCGTAGCATCTTCGCCGGTCATCGCCATAAGAGCAGGGTATGCAATATGTTTCGTGTATGCGCCAGGCATGCCCGAAAGCCGCACAGCCGACAGAACGCCTTCAAAATCGAATGGACCCTCCGCCTTGCTGATCAGATGCCCCACCAGGGCTCCCACGAATATTGCTGCGCCTGTCGTTGTATTTGCGCCTGGACATAACTTCACCAGCAAGGCCGAAAGGTCGAGGGTTTTTTTGCTCAGCCCCTCTTCGATCGCACGGAATAGTTCGACGACCTTTTCGTTCTTGACGAAAGATAATTGCTTGTCAACCTCTATGTCGGACAGTACGGTCCTGATATTCAGCACCAGCGAGGTCAATTCGAGGTCTGCCTCGCTCCATTCCGGCGGGGCGTTCTGAAGCGCCAAGATGGCACTGGTGAGCGACGGAGACTGGTCGCGGGCTTGGGACACCACGTCGTCCGCGAGGAGCTTGCGGAGCTTGTGGCGTGCATTTGGGGGGCAGCCTTTGATGAGGCGCTCCAGTTTGTTTTTCGCCAAACATGCTGCGACACCCCCCTTGATCGTCGTTTTCACGCTTTTGGTGTAGAAAGCCATTTCGTCTTTGGCTGTCTTGGCATCACCTTGAAGCCGTGCGTGCAGGTAATTGTTTGCCTCGGTTTCAATGACCAGAGGCAGAGACTGTTCGTCGCAAAGTTGAAGAAATTTTCTGGCCGCTTTGGTATTGTCCAGCAACACCAGATGCTCGAAAATTCGTATCAGGAAACTTCCGCGGCCGGACAATGCCCGATCAAAGCGCAGCGTCCCGTTCCTCAGTTCAATGGCCATATCGTCGATGAGGCCTGATTGTCGAAGGTTTTCGCAGGCTTTGCCATCAAGCTTGAGCAGGTAAAGCAGGTCGATCGCGGCAGTAATTACCGGCTGTGCGTGCCTCTTGGAAATGGAAAGCGTATGGAACAAATTTTGCAGGTGGGAGGGCCACTTTCCATTGATCCTGGGCGAGCGCAGCCCGGGGTCAGTTTGGCCGCTCCCGTGAATTGGTCTATCGCCTTCCTCCTCGGATGAGGAGTCGTCTTTCTGGTTGACGAATTTGCGAGAAGATCCGGAAATTGCCTGGAATCTACGCGAAAAAAAATCCATGTTGGAGCCTGGATGGTGGTGCGGGAACTTCCTCAGTAACCTTCGGCAATCCATCGTTCCCGCTCGTGAGAACCTCGTTCCAGATGGAAAAGCGCCAGCGCAGATTGCTGACAATCCTCGCAAATTCCACATGTCCCACCCGCGGATGTTTCGCGCTGATCCAAAGGGTGTAGCTTCCCGTGGATCTGTCCGCAGTCAATACCCAGCTTCCATCCTCGTCGTCGCCGAGGTCCAGCTCCTCGGAATATCGCTCGGACGTCTCTTCGTCGTGCTCCCGGACATGATGCGAGGGCACTGCCGGCCCGGGATGTGCGAAGAACAGCAGGCTGTTTTCCGCTTCGCTTTTCTGCACGCCCAGCCAGTAGGTCTCGTCGATCGGAATGGCGTAAACCTGCTCTTCGTCGAGGCGGCTGGCGGGCCCGCATTCACTGGCGAGAAAGTGGGCGACGAGGCAGTCGAGCGGCAGTGTGTTCATCCGGCCTGAGTAACCGGGATTTGCCGCGCAGTTCCGGACAGGCAGGCGCCGCCCGGCCGGACTCACCCGCCTCGGGCGCGGACAGTGTCTTGCAGCGGCGGGCTCAAGTCACCGGATCGTGCTGCAACGCGCCCTTGGTGGCATGGCTGCCGATGGCCGGTCCGGTTCGGGCGGCGGCGCCCGGGGAGGCGGCCACGCTGGTCGCCCCCTGCACCACGCGCAGCGCCCAGTCGCACACCACCTCCATGAAGGTCTGTTGCGACGCCACCGAGGTCAGGCTGTGATCGATGTCCCCGATGAATCGGTACTCGAAGCGCTGGGTGAAGTCCTCGTGCGCAAAGGGCCCGAGCTGGTCGCGCCCGCGGTCCACCACGTGCATGGTGCCGGTGTAGAACAGCAGCACCGAGACGTTGCGTTCCGCCACCTGCGTCATCGAGCGGCGGAACACCGCGGCCGTGACCTCCGGCGGATCCGGCTCGAAGATGTGCGGCGCGGCCGCTGCAGCCGCCTTGGCGGAGAACTTGCGCTGCAGCCAGCGCACGGTCTTGCCGATCACCGCCGGATTGGTCGGCACGGCGAGCGCACGGCGGAACTGGCGCTCCAGTTGCGCACGGCGGCCGGGGAAGGCGTAGCCATCGAACATCAGCAGGCCGACCACGCGCGAATCGGCCACCGCCAGCGACAGGCCGTTGGTCGCGCCCGAGCACAGCCCGATCACGATGAAGCGGCGCACGCCCAGCATGGTCTGGATCAGGTTCATCGCGGCCTGCAGGTCCAGCACCGCCTGCGTCAGGAAGTGCTCGGACCCACTGGCCGGGCCGCTGTCGCCCAGGCCTGCCAGGTCCAGCCGCACACTGCTGATGCCGCGCGCCGCCATCTGCCGCGCCAGCTTGACGTTGATGCGGCGCGGGCCGATGCGGTGGTTGGCACCCATGTTGAGCATGAGGCAGGCCACGGGGGCCAGCGGGCCGTCGGCCGGCGTGGTGATGATGCCGATCAGCGAGCCGTCGGGCCCGAACTGCACGGGTGTCTCTTTGTAGTCATTCATGAACTTCTGCCAGCAGACGTTGCAACGCCTCGGTGGGCACCATGGCGTTGTTGGGATGCGGATCGGAGGTCCAGATCAGCGGGTGCTGAAAGGCCGAGATCCGCAGCGGCATGTGGCGGGCCGTCTCCTTGCCCGCCCATTGATGGGCTGCCTGGTCCTCCGCATCGGCGAGGACCACGGTTTCGTGCAGCGCGGTGAGCTGCAGTGCATCGGGTGACAGCGCGCGCAGCTGCTGTCGCATCAGCGGCGACACGCCGAAGCCGAAGATCTCCTCGGTGAAGGCGTCCGGGTCGCGCGCCAGGCGGCGGCGCCAGTCGGTGTCGGGCACGCAGAAGGAGCGCTCGAGCGCGTCCACGTGGCCGGCACGCAAGGTGTCCAGGTAGCGCGCGCCGTCCACGATCGGGTCCCACAGGATGAGCCGGGTCGGGTCGCAGCGCCCGCTCTTGGCGGCCATCACGGCGAGGCTCGCGCCCAGGCGGGCGCCGAGCCAGATGATGCGCCGGTTTCCCGCGCGGCGGCGCAGCTCCTCGTGCGCCGTGCAGACGTCGCGCCGCCAGCCTTCGAGATCGCCGTCGGTGTCCTCGCCGGGCGAATCGCCGCTGCCGTAGTAGTCGAAGCGCAGCACGGCGACGCCGGCGCGCGCCAGCCGGTCGGACAGCACGCGGAACAGCCGGTGGCCGCGCACGGCCTCCTGGCCCAGCGGCATGCAGATCAGCACGGCGAGCTGGCTGTCCCGCTCGGGTGCGTGGTAGAGCCCGAACAATTGCCTGGAGGCCGGGCCGAAAAGCATCGGTGTCATACGCAGAACTCTCGCTCGGCCAGGGGGCGCGGCGGCGCGGCTGCCGCGGTCCCTTGGGCCAGCAGGCGGGCCACGGCGCACAGCGCGCCATGGACGTCATGGAAGGAGGATAGCGCCAGGCGGGCAGCGTCCTCCCCGGCGCCCATATGGACCTCGCGCGGCTCGGGCGAAACGCCCACCTCGAAGCTGCGGGTGTCCACCGACAGGCCCATGCCGGTGGCCTTGAGGCAGGCCTCCTTGCGGGTCCAGCAGCAGAGGAAGGCATGCTCGCGCGCCTCGGGCGGCAGCGCGGCCAGCGCGCGGCGCTCGGCGGGGCTGAAGTAGGTCTCGGCCAGCGCCTCGGCATCGGGCATCGGGCGCAACAGCTCCACGTCCACGCCCACTTCGGTGTGCTCGCACACCGCGATCAGCGCCAGCGACTGGCTGTGGCTCAGATTGAAATGCAGCCGGCCTTCGGCCAGCACCGGCTTGCCGAAGGGCCCGAGCTGGAATTCCAGCATGGAAGCCGGAATTCCGCACTGCGAGCCCAGGATCTCGCGCAGCGCCGCATGCGCGGCGATGTAGCGGCTGCGGTCGCGCTTGAAGACGAAGCGCCGGGCGCGCTCCCATTCCGATTCCGACAGCGACGCCACCGCCTGCGGTGCCGGCGTGGCGTCCAGGTCCACCTGCCAGAGCCGGCAGTGGGCAGAGGAGGGGAGCTGCTGGATCGTCATGGTGGCGGGACCTCAGCTCTTGCGGCCCCAGCCCAGCACGCGGCCGAGCAGGCCGCCGCGCTTCGAACCGCTCTCGGCCGCTGCCGCGGGCGCACCCGCCTGGATCGCGGTCCCGGCGGCAGCCGAGGCCAGTTGGCCCAGGCTCTCGAACACGTAGCGCCGCGCTTCCACGCGGAAGCCCATCACCTGCTCCGCCTGCTGCACCACGCGCATTGCCAGCAGCGAGTCGCCGCCGAGGTCGAAGAAGTTGTCGTTGGCGCGGATGTCGTTGACGTCGATGGCCAGCGCGCTGGCCCAGATCTGCGCCAGCTTGGCCTGCTCGGGCTGCAGCAGCACCTGCGGCTGGGCGGGACGGGCGGCCACGGCTTGCGCCGCGGTGGGCGCGGGCGCGTCGGCGGCGGCCAGGCGCTGCAGGTAGACGGCACTCTCGGAGCCCTCGGGCGAGGACAGCTCGGCCAGCGTCGCGTCGGGCCGCTGCGCCACCTTCTGCAGAAGCTCCATGTAGCGCTCCTTGAAGGCCGCGCCGGTCTCGCGCTTGTAGATGTCGGCGTTGTAGACCACCGCGCCTTCCAGTCCATGCGGCTTGTCCATCAGCCAGATGCCGAGGTCGTCGGTCGCGCCGCGCTGAGGCAGGTGCATCTGCCGGTGCGTGAGGCCGCCGATGTCGCGCGGCCGCTCGCGTGCGTCCTGGAAGGAGAACAGCGCCTGGTACAGGCCCACGCCCTGGGCGCGCTCCTTGAACTCGGGCTCCTCCACCAGCCGCTCGAAGGGGATCTGCTGGTGGCTCATCACCGTGATCAGCTCCTGGCGGACGTAGCGCATGAACTCTCCGAAGCGCAGGCCCGGGTCGACCTGGAAGGACAGCGGCAGCACGTTGTTGAAGAAGCCCATCACCGGCTCCAGCTCGGGCGCCTCGCGGCCGCGCACCGGCGTGGCGATCACGATGGCGCGGCTGTCGACGATGCTGCTCATCATCAGGATGTAGATGCCCAGCGTCAGCATGTTGAGCGTGGCGTCGTTGCGCTGGCCGATCTCGCGCAGCCGCTCGGTGAGCTGCTTCTCCACCGTGATCCAGTGCGCGCCGCCCTGGCCGCTCATGCCGGCCTTGCGCGGCATGTCGGGGCGCGGCGCCTTGGGCGTGGGCGAGTTGGCGAAGCGGTCCTTCCAGTAGCGCAGCTGCGCCTCGAACTCGGGCTCGGTCAGCCACTTGGCGTACCAGTCGGCGTAGTCGCCGTGGGTCACCGCCAGCGGCGGCAGGCCGTGGTCCTGGCCGCGCACCAGCGCGCCGTAGATGGTCGAGAGTTCGCTCTGCAGCACGTCGAAGGACCAGCCGTCCCACACCAGGTGATGCGGCACGAACACGAAGGCATGGTCGTCGTCGGCGATGCGGAACAGCGCCGCGTGGAACATCGGTGCCCGGTGGATGTCGATCGGCTTGTCGGCCAGCTCGTGCATGCGCTCGACCAGCTCGGTTTCGCGCTGGTCCGCGGGCAGGTGGCCCAGGTCGATCACCGGCAGCTCGTAGGCCACTTGCGGCGCGATGAGGGCGACCGGCTCGCCGCTTTGCGGATGCGGGCCGATGGCGGTCCGCAGCGAAGGCTGGCGCTCGATCATGATGGCCAGCGCGGCCTTGAACTTCGCCACGTCCAGCGGTCCGCCGAGGCGGTGCGCGGAGGGCGCGTTGTAGGTCGGGCGGCCCGGGTGCAGCTCCTCGACGAAGCGGATGCGCTCCTGCATCGGCGTGAGCGGCGCGCTGGTGCGGCCGGGCACGTGCGCGATCGGCGCGCTGCGCGGCACGGCGCTGCCTTCCATCGCGTCGATGGCCGCGGCCAGGCGCTCGGCGGTGGGTGCCTCGAACAGCAGGCGCAGCGGCACCGTGCGGTCGAGCTCGCGCGACAGCAGCGTGGTCAGCCGCGCCGCCAGCAGCGAATGGCCGCCCAGCGAGAAGAAGTCGTCGCGGATGCCCAGGCCCGGCAGGTTCAGCACCTGCTCCATGGTCTTGAGGACCAGCGCCTCGCGCTCGTTGCGCGGCGCCAGGCGTTCGCCCGCGTCCTTGTGCGTGGCGCTGGGCTTGGGCAGGGCCTTGCGGTCCACCTTGCCGTTGGGCAGCAGCGGGAAGGCGTCCAGCGTCACCACGTGCTGCGGCACCATGTACTGCGGCAGGCGGGCACGCAGGTGGCGGTCGAGCGCGCCCAGGTCGATCTCGGCGCCCGCCGAGGGCGCCAGGTAGGCGACCAGGCGCACGTCGCCGGGCTGGTCCTCGCGGGTGACGACGAGGCTGCGCGCCACGCCGTCGATCTCGCTGCAGCGCGCCTCGATCTCGCCCAGCTCGATGCGGTAGCCGCGCACCTTGACCTGGAAGTCGAAGCGGCCCAGGTGCTCCAGCAGGCCGTCGTTGCGCCAGCGGCCGCGGTCGCCGCTGCGATAGATGAGGGTCGGCACGCCGTCGATGGCGGTGGTGACGAAGCGCTCGGCCGTCAGCTCGGGCCGGTCCAGGTAGCCCAGCGTCACGCCCAGGCCGCTGATGCAGATCTCGCCGGGCACGCCGATCGGGCAGGGCTGCAGGTTGGCGTCGAGAATCCACACGCCGGTGTTGGCCATCGGCTTGCCGATGGAGACGCCGCGCGCCGCCACGATCGGGCGCTCCATGCGCCACACGGTGGACCACACCGTGGTCTCGGTCGGGCCGTAGAGGTTCCACAGTTCGCTGGTGCGGTCCATCAGGTCCAGCGACAGGTCGGCCGGCACCGGCTCGGCGCCGATCCAGGCCCGGAAGCCGCGCGGACCGGACCACTGCGCGTCCAGCAGCAGGCGCCACATGCCGGGCGTGGCCTGCAGGATGGTGATGCCCTCGGACTCGAGCGTCGCGCGCAGCCGGTTGCCGTCCATGGCGGTCTCGCGCTGCACGATCACGATCTCGGCGCCGGCGGCCAGCGGCAGCATGACCTCGGGCACCGCCATGTCGAAGGACAGGGTGGTGACGGCGGCCAGGCGGTCCTGCGGGCCGATGCCGGGCTCGCGCTGCATGGTCTGCATCAGGTTGGCGACCGCGCGGTGCGGCACGCACACGCCCTTGGGCTTGCCGGTGGAGCCGGAGGTGTAGATCACGTAGGCCGTGTCCTCGCCCTGCGCATCCTGCGGGCCGGGCGGCAGGGCGGTGGCGGGCTGCGCCAGCCAGTCGGTGTCGCGGTCCAGCAGCAGCACGCGCTCGGCCGCGTCCGCGCGCCAGGCCTTGGGCGCGGCGGCGATGGCGGAAGAGGTCAGCAGCAGGCCGAGCTTCGCGTCCTCGGCGTAGTAGTCCAGGCGGGCCTGCGGAAAGGCCGGGTCCAGCGGCACGTAGGCGGCGCCGCTCTTGAGCACCGCCAGGAGGGCCACGAACATGTCGAAGCCGCGGTCCAGGCACAGGCCGACGCGTTCGCCGCGGCCCATGCCGCGCGTGCGCAGCGCGTGGGCCAGGCGGTTGGAGCGTTCGTCGAGTTCGCGGTAGCTCAGGCCATGCTGGCCGTCGCGCAGCGCGGGGCGCCCGGGCTGGCTGGCGGCATGCGCGACGAAGCCGGCATGCATCAGGGGCGCGCCTTCGATCGGCGTGGGCGCCGGCTGCAGGGCGGCGAGCGCATGCGCTTCGGCGTCCGACAGCAGGGCCAGGCGTCCGACCGCCTGCGCCGGGTCGCGCACGATGGCGCGCAGCAGGGTCTCGTACATGCCCAGCCAGCGGCGGATGGTGGCGTCGTCGTACAGGTCGGCGTTGTACTGCGCCTCCATCTGCATGCCGCCGCGCACCGGCGTGATGTTGAGGAAGAGCTCGAAGTTCTCGTAGCGGCGGCCGATGGTGCTCTGCTCGACCTGGATGTCGGGGAAGTTGCCGTCGTTGGGCGCGGCGTCGCGGTCCACGTTGAAGAGCACGTTCACCAGCGGCAGGCGGCTGGGATCGCGTGGCACCGGCAGCTTCTTGAGCAGCGCGCCGTAGCCCAGCGTCTGGTGCTCGAAGGCGTCGAGCAGGGTGCTGGCCGCCTCGCGTGCCAGTTTCTCGAAGGGCTGCTGCGCATCGACCGCGACGCGGATCGGCAGCAGGTTGACGCAGTGGCCCACCAGCGTGTGCATCTCGCTGGGCATCTGGCCGGCGGCGGCGATGCCGATCACCAGGTCTTCCTGCGCCGTCAGGCGGTGCAGCATCGCCGCGAAGGCGCTGAACATGGTGGCGAACAGGCTGGTGCCGGCACTGGCGCCGAACTTGCGCAGGCCGTCGATCAGCGGCTGCTCCAGCACGTGGTCGATGCGGTAGGCGTTGAAGGTGCGCACCGGCGGCCGCGGGTGGTCCAGCGGCAGCTCCAGCACCGGCAGGCTGCCGCCCGCGTAGCGCTTGAGCCAGTAGTCGACATGGGCCTGCATCCCGGGGCTGTCGGCCTCGGCGGTTTCCCAGGTGGCGTACTCGGAGTACTGCGCCGCCGGCTCCAGGGCCGGGCCGGCGCCGATCTGCTCGGCATAGAGCGCACCGAGGTCTTCGCTGATCACGCCCCACGACCAGCCGTCGCAGACCACGTGGTGGGCGCTCAGCACCAGGATGTGGTCGATGCGCGACAGGCGGTAGAGGGCTGCGCGGAACAGCGGGCCGCGCTCCAGGTCGAAGCGCTCCAGCACCACGGCCACGCCGTCGTCCTCCAGCCGCCGCTTCTGCGCGGCGGGGTCGAGCGTGCTGAGGTCATGCTCCACCAGCGCCACCGGCGCGGGCTCGCCGATCAGCAGCTGGGTGCCGTCCGGCGAGATGGTGGCGCGCAGCGACTCGTGGCGCGCCACCAGCCGGTCCAGCGCCAGTGCGAGCGCCGCGGTGTCGAGGGCGCCTTTGAGATGCAGCCGCATCGACTCGTTGTAGGCCAGCGAGGCTTCCGGGCTCAGCCGGTCGCCCAGCCAGACCTCGCGCTGCGCTTCGGTGGTCGGGACGATGCGCTCGATCAGACCCCCCGCAAAAGGGTCGAAGTCCTCGGCGGCTTCCTCGGTGGGCAAAGTGGCGACGGCGTCGGTCATGCTTGGTACTTGGTGAATTTGCCTTGGGCCTTGGGATCGGGCACGAACCAAGCGGGCTGCCCGTCCTTGTCGCGTCCCAGGCGCGCGTTCGGCGTAGGCGGATGCGCCGGATCGATGGTCATCTTGGGGGCCGCGCGGCGTGGCAGCAGCTCGGCTTCCTGCATCTCGGCGATCGATTCCTTGAAGGCCGACTTGATGGTGGCGATGTCCTGCTGCGTGTGCGCGGTCGTCATGAAGCAGGGGAAGTTGTCCAGGATGTGGACGCCGCGGCTGCGCATCATCGCGAACAGCAGGTCCTGCAGCGGGTGGTCTTCCAGCCAGGTCACGCGCCACAGCGAGGAGAAGTAGCGGATCTCCAGCGGCGCGCCCACCTCGCGGCAGAAGGCGGTGAGCTCGTCGGCCATCGCGGCGGTGTGGAGGTTGAGCTGGGTCTGCAGCTTGTTGTTGTCCTGCTTCAGGTACTCCAGCGCGGCCTTGGAAGCGGCCAGGGCCAGCGGGTGGCGCACGAAGGTGCCGGCGAAGTAGGTCACGCCCACCGTGGGCACGGAATCGTCGCCGTACTGCCAGGCGCCGCCGTCCAGCGCGTCCATGTAGGCGCGCTTGCCGGCGATCACACCGACCGGGAAGCCGCCGCCCAGCACCTTGCCGTAGGTGGCGAGGTCGGCGCGGATGCCGAAGATGGCCTGCGCGCCGCCCAGGTCGGAGCGGAAGCCGGTGATGACCTCGTCGAAGATCAGGCAGGTCTCGGATTTCTCCGTGATGGCGCGCACCTCGCGCAGGAATTCCCTGGGCTGGAAGTCGGGCCGGCGGCTCTGCACCGGCTCGACCAGCACCGCGGCCAGGTCATCGGCGTTGGCGCGGATGAATTCCAGCGCCTCGGGCGTGCCGTAGTCGAGCACGCGCACGTCGCCGAACATGCCCTGCATCACGCCCGGCGCGGCCGACATGCCCTTGGCCTGGCGGCCGGCGCGCACCAGCACCTCGTCGAAGGTGCCGTGGTAGGAGCCCGTGAACAGCACCACCGTGCTGCGGCCCGTCACGGTGCGGGCGATGCGCAGCGCCGCCATCACCGCCTCCGAGCCGGTGTTGCACAGGCCGGCGCGGTCGAAGCCGGTGAGCTCGCACAGCAGCTTCGTCACATCGGCGGCCAGCGGATGCTGGGGGCCGATCTCGTAGCCCAGGTCGAGCTGCTTCTTGACCGCGTCGTTGATGAAGTCCGGCGTCCAGCCGAACAGGTTCATGCCGAAGCCGTTGAGCGTGTCGACGTACTCGTTGCCGTCGATGTCCCACATGCGCGAGCCCTTGGAGCGCTCGATCACGATCTGGTAGGTGATCTCCTTGGTGGCCGGGCGGAAGCCGTTGACCACGCGCGGGTCGGCCATGTGCGAGCGGTTCTGGGCGGTGAAGGCCTTGCTCTTGGCGGTGCGCTCCACGTAGCGGCGCATGAAGGCGGCCAGCCGCGCCTTCTGGCGCTCGGTCGGCTCCTTGCTCTGCGTATGGATGCGGGCGATGGCGCCAAAAGCCTTCTTGACGTCGTACTTGATCGCCGGCGCGGGCTCGTCGGCAGCCGCCGGCTCGCCGGCTGCCGGGGTGTTGGACGCCGTGGCCGCGGCGGAGGCCTTGGGCGTGGGTTGCTCCACCACGGGGGCCGGCAGCACGGGGCTGGCCGGCACCTGGGGCGCCGCCGACAGCAATGCGAGTTGCTGTTGCATCAATTGCATCTGCTGCGCGATCACCTGCTGCACCACGCTTCCGCTGGCGGGTGCCATCGTCATCGCCGGCAGGGGCTGCAGGACCACCGGCGCCGCCGCCACGGGCATCGCGGCGACTGCCTGCTGCGGGGCCACCGCCGCGGCGGCGCTCGCGGGCACGGCGGCCGGTGCCGCGGGCGCGGCTTCGGGCGGCAGCGTGGCATCGAGGAACTCGGCCAGTGCGTCGAAGCTGCGATAGCTCTCCATGAGCTGGCGGAAGGTCAGGTTGACCTTGAAGGTCTTCTTCACCTGCAGCGCCGCCTGCGTGAGCGTGAGTGAATCCAGCCCGATCTCGACGAAAGGCGCGGCACCGTCGACCTCGGCCATGTCGGCGCCCGAGATGTTCTCGAACAGCTCGCGCAGGCGCGTGACGAGCGAAGCGCGGCGGGCGGGCGGCGCGGAAACGGCGGTGGTCATGGGCAACTCCGGAATCGTGAGGGCAGGGGCCTGGGTGGCCGTGGAAGAAGAAGCGAGCGCGGGCGCGGCCATGGCCATGGCCGGGGCCGGGGCCGGGGCCGGGGCCGGGATCGGCGATGCGATCTCGACCCAGAAGCGCTTGCGCTCGAAGGGGGTGGTGGGCAGGCGCACGCGGTGCTTGCGGGCGCGCGTGTCCAGCGGCGACAGATCGATCTCGGCGCCCTGCGCCCACAGCCGTCCGGCGGCCAGGCGCCAGCTGGCGCATTCGCTCGCCGGCTGGTCGGCCAGCAGCGAGACGGCCGGCGCGGGCTGGGCCTTGCTCGCATGCTGGCGCACCAGCGTGGCCAGCGTGTTGCGCGGGCCGAGCTCGATGAAGAGGGGATGGGGCAGCTGGGCCTGCACCTCGCGCACGGCGGGCGAGAAGCGTACGGTCTCGCGCAGGTGGCGGGCCCAGTAGTGCGGGTCGGTGGCTTCCTCGGCCGTGAGCAGGCGGCCGGTGAGCGTCGAATAGATCGGCAACTGCGGTGCTGAGAGCTGCAGCTCCCGCACCAGCGCCTCGAAGGGCGCGACCGCCGGGTCCATCATGGCCGAGTGGAAGGCGTGAGAGGTCTGCAGCGTCCTGGCGACGATGCCTTTGGCTTCCAGGTCGGCGCGCAACTTCTCGATCGCCTCGGCCGGGCCGGCGGCCACGCTCACCGAGGGGCCGTTGTCGGCGGCCAGCGAGATGCCTTCGGGCAGCAGCGGCAGCAGCTCCGCCGCGGCCATGCGCACCGACAGCATGGTGCCCGCCGGCTGGGCCTGCATGAGCGCGCCGCGGCGAGCGACCAGGCGGGCCGCGTCTTCCAGGCGCATCACGCCGGCCAGCACGGCGGCGGCGAATTCGCCCACGCTGTGGCCGATCATCGCGGCCGGCTTCACGCCCAGCGACATGAGCTGGCGCGCGAGCGCGTACTCGAGGGCGAAGGTGGCGGGCTGCGTGACCGAGGTCGCGGACAGGGCGCCCGTGTCGTCGGACGCGATGCGTGCGCGCAGGTCGTACTCCAGCACGCCCTCGAAGGCCGCGAGGCAGGCGTCGAAGGCTTCGCGGAACACCCGCTCCGCGGCATGCAGCGCCAGGCCCATGCCCGCGTACTGCGCGCCCTGGCCGGGGAACATGAAGACCGGCTGCGGCACCCAGGCCGCGGCCGCGGCGGCGGCGCGCGCCGGCGAATCGGCCGTGCGCAGCGCGGCCACGGCGGCATCGATGGAATCGGCCACCACGCAGGCGCGTTGCGCGAAGGCCTTGCGCCCCACGCGCAGCGTGTGGGCCACGTCGGCCAGCGGCAGGTCGGGGTGTGTCTCGAGGTGATCGGCCAGTTGCGCCGCCGCCGTCGCCAGCGCGGCGGGCGAGCGCGCGGACAGCAGCAGCAACTGCGGGCCGGTGGCCGGATCGGAGGGTTCGCGCGGCGGCGCCTCCTCGACGATCACGTGCGCATTGGTGCCGCCCACGCCGAAGGCGCTGACGCCGGCACGGCGCGGCGCCTCGGCGCGCGGCCAGGGCCGAAGCGTGCTGTTGACGGTGAAAGGCGTGGCCTCGAAGTCGATCGCCGGGTTGGGCGCTTCGTAATGCAGGCTGGCCGGAATGACTTCGCTGTGCAGGGCCAGCGCGGTCTTGATCAGCCCCGCCGCACCGGCCGCCGTGACCATGTGGCCCACGTTGCTCTTGAGCGAGCCGATGGTGCAGAAGCCCTTGTCGGCGGTGTGCGCGGCGTAGGCGCGGGCCAGGCCCTCGACCTCGATCGGGTCGCCCATCGGCGTGGCGGTGCCGTGCGTCTCGACGTAGGAGATGCTGCGCGGGTCGACGCCGGACTGTGCCAGTGCCGCCTCGATCACCGCGGCCTGGCCGTCCACGCTGGGCGCGGTGAAGCTGGCCTTGGCGCCGCCGTCGTTGTTGACCGCGGCGCCGCGCAGCACCGCGTAGATGGTGTCGCCATCGGCGATCGCGTCGGACAGGCGCTTGAGGAGCACCACCGCCGCGCCGTCGCTGAAGACGGTGCCCTTGGCCTTCGCGTCGAAGCTGCGCGTATGGCCGTCGGGCGAGAGCATGGAGCCCTCGTTGTAGAGATAGCCGCTGCGCGGCGGGCAGGTGACCGAGGCGCCGCCGGCCAGCGCCATGCGGCATTGGCCGGTTCGCAGCGCGTGGAAGGCCTGGGCGATGGCCACCAGCGAGGTGGAGCAGGCCGTGTGCACGCTGATGGCCGGGCCGGTCAGGCTGAGCTTGTTCGCCACGCGGGTGGTGATGTAGTCCTTCTCGTTGGCCAGCATCACCTGGAATTCGCCGAGCATCTCGATCCGGTCGGGATGCGTCGCCACGTGGCGCTGGAAGTAGGTGGGGTTGTACATGCCGCCCCACACGCCGACCGGGCCCGGCGCCTTGTCGGGCACGTAGCCGGCGCGCTCCAGCGCTTCCCAGCAGATCTCCAGGAAGACCCGGTGCTGCGGGTCCATCAGCTCGGCTTCCTTCGGGTTGATGCCGAAGAAGGCGGCGTCGAAGTTCTCGATGCCCTCGATCACGCCGCGGGCGCGCACGTAGAGCGGGTCGGCGCGCAGCGCGGCGGAGACGCCGGCATCCAGCGTCGCGTCGTCGAAGAAGCTGATCGATTCGCGGCCAGCCATCAGGTTGTCCCAGAACTGCTCGACGTCGGCCGCGCCGGGGAAGCGGCCGGCCATCGCGATCAGGGCGACGGGTTCGCTGTCGGTCGAGGCGGCCTTGGCGGGCGCACGGGCCGGCTGCGGGGTGGCCGGTGCGGTGCCGGCGGCGTCCATGTCGGCGGCCAGCGCGGCGGGCGTGGGCTGGCGGAAGAACAGATTGCTGCTGAGTCGGCGCGCGCTGCCCTGCTGCAGGTCTTTCAGCACCCGCAGCACCAGCAGCGAATCGCCGCCCAGGTCGAAGAAGTTGTCGTCGCGTCCCACCTGGTCGATGCCCAGGGCGCGCGCGAAGGCGGCGCAGACGCGGCGTTCGGTCTCGGTGCGCGCTTCCGCATAGGGCTGCGCCAGTTCCGGCCGCTGGCGCGGCGGCTCGGGCAGGGCGCGGCGGTCCAGCTTGCCGTTGTTGGTGACGGGCAACTGCTCCAGCCAGACCTGGGCCGAGGGGATCATGGCCTCCGGCAGGCGCTCCGCCAGGTGCTGGCGCAGCGCGCTCCATGGCAACTGCGGGCCGCGTGCCACCAGGTAGGCGACCAGGCGCAGTCGACCGGCCGGGTCCTTCTGCGGCACCACCGCGCAGGACTTGATGCCCTCGTGGGCCAGCAGCACGGACTCGATCTCGCCGGTCTCGATGCGGTGGCCGCGGATCTTGACCTGGCCGTCGATGCGGCCGATGTATTCGATGGTGCCGTCCGGCAGCCAGCGCACCTGGTCGCCGGTGCGGTACAGGCGATCGCCGGGCGCGCCGAAGGGATCGGGCACGAAGCGCTCGGCCGTGAGCTCGGGCTGCGCCAGGTAGCCGCGCGCCACGCCCCGGCCGCCGATGCACAGCTCGCCCACCAGGCCGGCCGGCAGCAGGGACATCGAGGGGCTGAGCACGCGCAGGACGGTGTCGTTGATCGGGCGGCCGATCGGCACCGAGCGGGCCTCGGCCGGCAGGTCGCGCGGAATGCGGTGCGTGGCCGCGAAGGTGGTGCACTCGGTGGGGCCGTAGCCGTTGATCAGCGTGGTGCCGGGCAGGGCCGCCAGGGCGCGCCGCACGTGCGGCACCGACAGGGCCTCGCCGCCGGTCAGCAACTGCCGCAGGCCGGCGAGCTGGGCCGGGTCGTCGTCCACCACCGCGTTGAACAGACCGGCGGTGAGCCAGGCGGTCTTGACCTCGTGCCGGGCGATGGTGCGAGCCAGGCCGGCGCCGGTCGGCACCTTCTCGTCGTGCACCACGCAGATGCCGCCGTTGAGCAGCGGGCCCCAGATCTCCAGCGTGGCGGCATCGAAGCCCAGCGGCGCCGCGTGCAGCACCGCTTCGCCGGGCGGCAGCTCGACGTAGTGGGCGTTCAGCACCAGGCGCAGGATCGAACGGTGGCAGATCTCGATGCCCTTGGGCGTGCCGGTGGAGCCCGAGGTGTACATCACGTAGGCCACCGATTCGCCGTCCGCCTCGGCGGGGCGCAGGGGCGGCAGCGCGGCCTCGTCGCCCGCGCGGGTCTCGTCGATGGCCAGCAGCGGGCGCTCGGCGGGCACCAGGCCACGGTAGGCGGCCTGGGTCAGTACCAGGGCGACGTTCGAATGCGCCAGCATGAAGGCGATGCGATCGGCCGGGAAGTCGGGCTGCACCGGCACGTAGCTCGCGCCGGCCTTCAGGATGCCGAGGATGGCGACGATGGCGTCGCTGGAACGGTCGAGCAGCATGCCGACCGCATCGCCGGGGCGGATGCCGCGGGCTTGCAGCCGGCGGGCCATGGTGTCGGCGGCCTGGTCCAGGGCGCGGTAGCTCAGGGTGCCGCCCTCGCCGACCAGGGCGGGCGCATCGCCACGCCCGGCCACCTGGCGTGCGAACAGGCCGTGGACGGTCAGGCTGCGGTCATAGGGCGTGGCGGGGCTGTTCCACTCGCCGAGCTGGCGTTGCCGGTCGGCCGACAACAGGGTGCGGATCTCGCCCAGGCGGGCCTCGGGGTGATCCATCAGCTCGGCGGCGGCATCGGCCACGGCCAGCAGCAGGCCCATCGCGAGCGCGCTGTCCATCAGCGTGGCGGCGCCGGCCAGGCGCAGGGTGGCGGGCGCCTGGAAGCCCAGTTGCAGCATCACCGTGCCGTCCTGGCTGTGCGGCGCGCCCTCGCGCAGCCAGCAGGCGAAGGGCGGGACGGATGCGGCCTCGGACGCCGCAGTGGGCGCGCCGGCGCGGCGCGCGCGGTCCACCTCGGCGATCCACTGCCAGGCGGAGCCGTCCGGATCGCAGCGCAGGCCCAGCGGGACCTGGCCTGGCGCCTCGTGCAGTTCGACGGACGGCGTGCCCAGCCAGCGGGATTGGAGAAGAACCCAGGCCGCCGCGAACAGCGTGTCCGCAAGGTAGCCCCCCTGTCGCGCCTCCGCCGACCAGCGGGCGGCCAGGGCTGGCGACACGTCGAGGCTGGAAACCTGCAGCGCCTGCGCAGGCTGGGCGGAACGCGGGACGAACAGGTCCGTCAGCGAGAGCGACGGCTCGGAAGTGGATGGGGAAATGGGTGCTTGCTCCATGAACTGGTGACTCCGCTATGAACTGGCCTCGTCCGGCAATAACCCCTGTTTGTCTTGATGCCGCCACGTTGCCGCGACTGCACATGTATCGGCTTCACTCAGTAATCACAAAGCATTCAAAACGAATGGGCCGATGTTGCTCCGAGGTAGCGCAGTCCGCCACCGGCTAAAAGCACTGCCTGCCGCCTATGTCTTTTGGGAAGTCCTCCTGCAACACTCGACGCATTTGGTTGCGTTCTCCGGGGGCCGGAATCGATCCATGGACACGATTGTGCCCGCCTTCTTACATTTTGAATACAAACAGGCTACTTCAAAGCCAAATAAAAAGGCAATGGATGATGGAAAAGTTCTACTTTTGAAGGAATCTATCAGGCGGCGGCTTCGTCCAGGCTGCCCTGGTCCAGGTGGCTGGTGTCGCCCCAGCCGACCAGCGTGAAGCCCTGGGGCGTCCACAGCAGGCGGTTGATGGCGGCGTTGCCCAGGTGCCAGGTGCGTGGGGCCTGCAGTTCCTGGCCGGTGGCGGCGCGGTAGAGCACGTCCATCACGCCGCCGTGCGCCACCAGCACCACCAGTTCGCCGGGATGGCGGGCCGCCAACCGGGCGGCCGTGGCGGTCACCCGTTCGCGGAAGTCCAGCAGCGATTCACCGCCTTCCGGCGCAAAGGATGGGTCGCGCGTGCGCCACAGCCGGGCCTGCTCGGGCAGGTTGGCGTCGATGTCGGCGAAGGTGCGGCCCTCGAAATGCCCGAAGGCCCGCTCGCGCAGGCCGGGTTCGGCGCAGATCGTCAGGGTGCGTGGGCGGGCGATTTCCTCCGCGGTCTGCCAGGCGCGGGCCAGGTCGCTGGCATAGATGGCACCGATCTCCTCATCGGCCAGGGCCTCGCCCACGCGCCGGGCCTGCCACAGGCCCGTGGCGTTGAGCGCGATGTCGAGCTGGCCCTGGATGCGGGTGTCCACGTTCCAGGCGGTCTCGCCGTGGCGCACGGCGATGAGTCGGGTGACCTCCATCCGGGAAATTCTAGGGGGAGCCCTGAAAAGCTCAGTCCCTGGCGGCAGGGATCGCGATGTCAACCCGGCGCTCGCCGGCCGGCGGATTCGGGAAGCCCTGCAGCGCGGCCTGGAACATGACCGGCAGCACGGCCGCGCTGGCGGTGTAGGGCCCGTCGTTGCGGGCGCGGGTCTCGTAGACCACCCGGTGCGACGGCAGCTCGCGCAGCACGATGCTGACCTCGCGCGCGTACCAGGGATTGGCGGGCGGCGTGAACACCGGCCCGTACCAGCCGCCGCCGTACCAGCCGCGCCCGTAGCCGCCTGCCGGATAGCCCCAGGGCCGGTGGAGGGGGTAGCCGGGCCACAGGCCGCCGTTGTAGTACCAGGGGTCGGCCCAGGGCGAGAGTTCGGCGCTCACGCGGGCGCCGATCTGGGCGGTGTACTGCGGATTGGCGTCGTCGCGGCGCAGGCCGACGCGCTCCAGCGCCGGGGCGGCCATGGCCTCCAGTTCCGCCTGCTGCGCCTCGCTCGCCTGTTGAGAGGGCAGGCGCTCGAAACGGTAGGTGGCGCCGGCCGGCACCGTGTTCATGCTGGAGAAGCTGCGGACCTCGCTGTCGACCACCCAGCGGGTGGCGCAGCCGGACAGGCCGGCGGCGAGGGCAAGGGCGGCGAACAGGTGTTTCATGCGGGACTCCTGGCCGGAAGAGGCGGGGGGCGGGGGCGCGGGGGCGCCCCGCGCTTCCGCAGGCTCAAAGCTGCACGACGCGCAGGGGCGAAGGCATCGGGAACTCCGGCGGGTCGAAGGCCTTGTCGCCGTCCTCGTCGGCCACGCCGGTCGTCTTCAGGCCTTTGAAGTCGTGGGACGTTCCGTCCAGCAGGTGTGAGGGCACCACGTTCTGCAGCGCGTTGAACATGTTCTCCAGGCGCCCCGGATGCTTGCGCTCCCACTCGCGCAGCATCTCGCCGACCTGCTTGCGCTGCAGGTTCTCCTGGCTGCCGCACAGGGTGCAGGGGATGATGGGGAAGGCGCGGTGCTGCGCCCAGCGCACCAGGTCCTTCTCGGGCACATAGGCCAGCGGGCGGATCACGATGTGCCGCCCGTCGTCGCTCACCAGCTTGGGCGGCATGGCCTTGAGCTTGCCGCCGAAGAACATGTTGAGGAAGAAGGTCTGCAGGATGTCGTCGCGGTGATGGCCCAGCGCCACCTTGGTCGCGCCCAGCTCGTCGGCCACGCGGTAGAGGATGCCGCGGCGCAGCCGGCTGCACAGGCCGCAGGTGGTCTTGCCCTCGGGGATCACGCGCTTGACGATGGAATAGGTGTCCTGCTCCTCGATGTGGAAGGGCACGTCCAACGACTTCAGGTAGGTCGGCAGCACCTCCTCGGGAAAGCCGGGCTGCTTCTGGTCGAGGTTGACCGCGACGAGGTCGAAATGCACCGGCGCGCGCGCCTTGAGCTTGAGCAGGATGTCCAGCATCGCGTAGCTGTCCTTGCCGCCCGAGACGCAGACCATGATCTTGTCGCCGGCCTCGATCATGTTGTAGTCGAAGATGGCGCGCCCGACCTCGCGGCACAGGCGCTTCTCGAGCTTGTGCGCCTCGCGCTCGATCCTCAGGCTGGCGGCAGGAGAGGCGGCCGCCTCGTCGGTCCACACTGCACTCATCATTTGCTCCGAAAGACTTCGACCCCCACGGACTGGCAGTCGGGATACACATCGGGCTTGGCGGTCGACACGCGCGCCGCCTGCACCTTGGGATGGGCCAGCACCTGCTCGAGGATGTCGTCGCACAGCGTTTCCTGCAGGTGGATGTGGCCCTTGGTCAGCCGCGTGGCGACGGTGCGGCGGATGAAGTCGTAGTCGACCACCTCGTCGAGCTCGTCTTCCTTGGGCGTGGACAGGTCCAGCGGCACGTAGAGGTCGACGTTGATGATCACGCGCTGCTCGGCGCGCTTCTCGAATTCGTGCACGCCGATGTTGATCCAGACCTCGTAGTCGCGCAGGAAGAGGCGCCGGCAGTTGACGAGCAGCGGGTCGATGGGTGTGTAGCTCATGGTGTTCTCAGCAGTTCGTCGACGACGAACATGATGTCGCGCGGCAGCGGCACCAGGTGCTGGCCGTTGTCCACGCTGACGGTGGTGCCGGTCACGCTGGGTGTGTCGGCGAGGAAGACGCAGGCACGCGCCACGTCGGCCGGGTCGATCGGCCGGCGCATGAGGTTGGCGTTGGCGGCCCGCTGGAAATTGGCCTCGTTCTGCGGCCCGCTGGGGTAGAGGATGCCCGGTGCCACGCCGCACACCCGCAGCGCCGGCGCCAGCGACTGCGCCTGCAGCGCGACGGCGCGCTCCAGTGCCAGCTTGGAGACGGTGTAGGAGAAGTAGTCCGGGTTGAGGTTGTAGACCTTCTGGTCCAGCACGTGGATGGCGCAGCGGTCGAGGCCGTCGCCCGTCCCGGCCTGCTGGGCGAGCAGGCGGGCGAAGTCCATCGGGGCCATGAGGTTCACGCCGAGCTGGCGCATGGCGGTCTGCTCATCGAAGTCCAGGCCGGTGTCGGGCTCGAAGGCCGAAGCGTTGTTGACGATGCAGGCCAGGGGCCCTTCGGTGCCGATGCGCTCCAGCAGGGCGCGCCGGCCGGCGGCACTGCCGATGTCGGCTGCCACGGCGTTCGCCGTCAGGCCCCCGGCGCGCAGGCCTGCGCACAGCGCTTCGGCTTCGTCGCGCGAGGCCCGGTACTGGCACCACACGGTCCAGCCCGCGCGCGCGAAGGCCTCGCAAACGGCGGCACCGAGCCGCCGGCCGCCGCCGGTCACGAGCACGCCGCGGGGGCGTGGGGTGGATTCGTGCATGCTGATGGATTTCCTGTGTTATGACCCAGAGATGACAGAGAACCACGGCGCCGAGCGCGCGGACCCCCTGACCCGGATTATCGACGCCGCCCTGCAGCGCGCCGGTGGCTGGCTGCCCTTCGACCGCTTCATGGCCCTGGCCTTGTACGCGCCCGGCCTGGGCTACTACGCCAACGCCAGCCGCAAGTTCGGGCGCATGCCCGAGTCCGGCAGTGACTTCGTCACCGCGCCCGAGCTCACGCCGCTGTTCGGCCGGACCCTGGCGCGACAGGTGGCCGAGGCGCTGGAGCGCACCGGCACCGACGAGCTCTGGGAATTCGGCGCCGGCTCGGGCGCCCTGGCCGCCCAACTGCTCGGCGCCCTGGGCGATCGCGTGGCGCGCTACCGCATCGTGGACCTGTCAGGCCTGCTGCGCGAGCGCCAGCAGCACGCGCTGGCAGCCCACGCCGGCAAGGTCGAATGGCTGTCGGAATTGCCTGAGCGCATGCGCGGCGTGATCGTCGGCAACGAGGTGCTCGATGCGATGCCGGTGCAACTGGTGGCGCGGCGCGGCGGCCAGTGGTTCGAACGCGGTGTGGTGCGGCTGGCCAATGGAGCGCTCGGGTGGGACGACCGGCCCACCGAGCTGCGCCCGCCGGTGGAGATCGAAGGCGGTCACGACTACCTGACCGAGATCCACCCCCAGGCCCGCGCCTTCATCGCGACCCTGGCCGAGCGGCTGGAGCAGGGCGCGGCCTTCTTCATCGACTACGGTTTTCCCGAGGCCGAGTACTACCACCCGCAGCGCCACATGGGCACCGTGATGTGCCACCGCGGCCACCTGGCCGATGCCGATCCGCTGGCCGACGTGGGCCAGAAGGACATCACCGCGCACGTGGACTTCACCGGCATCGCGCTCGCCGGGCAGGACGCCGGCCTGGCGGTACTGGGCTACACCAGCCAGGCGAGGTTCCTGCTCAACGCCGGCCTGCTGCCCATGCTCGAAGCGGCCTCGCTGCCCGAGCGCACGCTGGCCGCCCGATTGATTCACGAGCACGAGATGGGTGAGCTGTTCAAGGTGATCGGCTTCGCGGCGGGCGAGGGTTGGGAGGCACTGGGCTTCGCGGAGGGGGACCGCAGCCATACCTTGTGAGGCCGGGGGCCGGCCCCGAGTGCTGCGAGGTTGCTTCGACACGCTTCAGTTTTGTTGGCTTTGAGCTAACAACGAACGATTCGTTGGCATTGCCGGCACCGGCTCCTAAAGTAACCGGTTTCCCGCTCAACGCCTTTGAATGACTGCCCCTTCCAATTCCGCGCCGACCCAGGATTTCGAGATCCGCCGCGTCGATGCGCCGGTCGGCGCCGAGGTGATCGGACTGGACATCGGCCGCCCGATCAACGCGGCCGACTTCGCCCGCATCCACCGCGCGCACCTGGACCACCACGTCCTGGTCTTCCGTGACCAGCGCATCACGCCCGAGCAGCACATTGCCTTCAGCCGCCGCTTCGGCCCGCTGGAGATCCACGTGCTGCACCAGTTCCATTTGGCGGGCCATCCCGAGATCCTGACCGTCTCCAACATCAAGAAGCCCGATGGCGAGCCCCTCGGCCTGGGCGATGCCGGTGCGTACTGGCACTCCGACATCTCCTACAAGCAGAACCCCAGCCTCGGTTCGCTGCTGCACGCGCAGGAACTGCCCAGCGAGGGCGGCGACACACTGTTCGCCGACCAGCACTTGGCCTGGGAGGGCCTGCCGCCCGCGCTGCAGCACCGCATCCTGCCGCTGAAGGCCGAGCACAGTTACCTGGCCAAGTACGAGGAACTGCGGGCCAGGAACCCGTGGCGCCCCAAGCTCTCCGAAGAGCAGATCGCCAAGGTCGCCCCGGCTGTGCAGCCGGTGGTGCGCACCCATCCCGAGACCGGTCGCAAGGCACTCTTCGTCAGTGAGCATTTCACGACCCGCATCGTCGACCTGCCGCAGGACGAAAGCGACGCGCTGCTGGCTGAACTCTTCGCGCACGGCACGAAGCCCGAGTACGTGTACCGCCATCGCTGGGCGCCGCACGACCTGGTGTTCTGGGACAACCGCTCGGTGATGCACTTGGCCGCGGGCACCCCGGACCACCTGCGGCGCAAGCTCTATCGCACCACGATCGAGGGCGATACGCCTTTCTAAAACCCTAAACCACCCAGACCATGAAGAAATCTCTTGCACGCAGCGCCACCGCGCTGCTGGCAGGCCTCGCCCTGTCCGTCGCCAGCCTCGCAGTTCACATGAGTGCCTTCGCCGCCGGCTCCGGTATTCGCCTTGGGAGCAGCCCTGCGGCTCAGGCCGAAGGCCGCATCCGCATCGCCGAACAGTTCGGCATCGTCTACCTGATGCTCAACGTGGCCCGGGAGCAGAAGCTGATCGAGAAGCACGCCAAGGCGGCGGGCGTCGACGCCAAGGTGGAGTGGGTCAAACTCTCCGGCGGCTCGGCGGTCAACGATGCGCTGCTGTCCGGCAACATCGAGATCGCAAGCGCTGGTGTCGGCCCGCTGCTCACGGTGTGGGACCGCACGCTGGGCAAGCAGAACGTGCGCGGCGTGGCCTCGCTGGGCAACTTTCCCTACTACCTGGTCACCAACAACCCGAACGTGAAGTCCATCGCCGCCTTCACTGACAAGGATCGCATCGCGCTCCCGGCGGTCGGCGTGTCGGTGCAGTCGCGCGTGCTGCAACTCGCATCGGCCAAGCTGTGGGGCGACAAGGAATTCAACCGCCTCGACAACATCAGCGTGGCCGTGCCGCATCCAGACGCGGCCGCGGCCATCATCAAGGGCGGCACCGAGATCACGGCCCACTTCGGCAATCCGCCCTTCCAGGAGCAGGAGCTGGCAGGCAACCCGAACGCGCGCATCGTGCTGAACTCGTACCAGGTGCTGGGCGGCCCGGCCTCGGCCACCGTGCTGTACGCCACCGAGAAATTCCGCAGCGAGAGCCCCAAGACCTACAAGGCCTTCATCGATGCCCTGGGCGAGGCCGCGCGCTTCATCACGGCCAACCCGGAGAAGGCGGCCGACATCTACCTCAAGGTGAGCAACGCCAAGATCGACCGCGATTTGCTCCTCAGGATCATCAAGAACCCCGAAGTCCAGTTCAAGACCACCCCGCAGAACACCTACGCGCTGGCCGAGTTCATGCATCGCGTCGGCGCCATCAGGAACAAGCCCGGCTCGGTCAAGGACTACTTCTTCGACGACGCCCAGAACGTGTCGGGCAACTGAGGAAGCGGAGCATGTCGTCGGCATCCGTTCTTGCCTCGCGCCGCGGCCTCTCGCGCCCGGCCTCGCGCTCGCCCGCGCCGGTGGCCTCGGACGCGCGCGCACCCGCTAGCGGCGGACCGCTGTTGCAGGTCGATGGCGTGAGCCTCGAATACCGCACGGCGCAGCGCGTGGTGCGCGCCACCCACCAGGTGCGCTTCGACGTGTTCGAGGCCGACCGCTTCGTGCTGCTGGGCCCCTCCGGCTGCGGCAAGTCGACCCTGCTCAAGGCGGTGGCCGGCTTCATTCCCCCGGTCGAAGGTGAGATCCGGCTCGACGGCCGCCGCATCGTGAAGCCCGGCCCCGACCGCATCGTCGTGTTCCAGGAATTCGACCAACTGCCGCCGTGGAAGACCGTGCGCCAGAACGTCATGTTCCCCCTGCGCGCCTCCGGCGCGCGGGGCCGCAAGGAAGCCGAGGAACGCGCGCTGCACTACCTCGACAAGGTGGGCCTGGCCCGTTTTGCCGATGTGCATCCGCACCAACTCTCGGGCGGCATGAAGCAGCGCGTCGCCATCGCGCGGGCGCTGGCCATGCAGCCGCGCGTGCTGCTGATGGATGAGCCTTTTGCGGCGCTCGACGCGCTCACGCGCCGCCGCATGCAGGAGGAACTGCTCGCGCTGTGGGAAGAGGTGCGCTTCACGCTGCTATTCGTCACCCATTCGATCGAAGAGGCGCTCGTGGTCGGCAACCGTATCGCCTTGCTCTCCCCGCACCCGGGGCGCATGCGTGCCGAGATCAACAGCCACGGATTCGACCAGCACAGCCAGGGCGGTGCCGAGTTCCAGGCCACGGCGCAGCGCATCCACCGGCTGCTGTTCGAAGAAGAGCAGGCCGCCGCATGAGCACCACGAATCCCGTGAACGCCAAGCATCCGCCGGTGCGCCCCGAATACGAGTGCCGGCTCGAGCCCTTCACCGCGTTGGCCGTGGAGCGCCCGCTGCCGATGTCCACCCGCCTCCGGGCCCACGGCTGGCTGCGCAAGGGGCTGATCCTCGCCGCCCTGGCGCTGGTGTGGGAACTGCTCGCGCGCTGGCAGGACAACGACCTGCTGCTGCCCACCTTCGGCGCGACCGCGCAGGCCCTCGTCCAAGGCCTTGCCAGCGGCGAACTGCCGAACAAGGCGCGCATCTCGCTGGGCGTGCTGCTGCAGGGCTACGTCGCCGGCGTGCTGCTGGCCTTCGCCCTGACCACGCTGGCGGTCTCGACCCGGCTGGGCCGCGACCTGCTGGACACGCTGACCTCGATGTTCAATCCGCTGCCTGCCATCGCGCTGCTGCCCCTGGCCCTGCTGTGGTTCGGGCTGGGCCGCGGTAGCCTGGTCTTCGTGCTGATCCACTCGGTGCTGTGGCCGCTGGCGCTGGCCACCTACGCCGGCTTCCAGGGCGTGCCGGAGACCCTGCGCATGGCCGGCCGCAACTACGGGCTGAAAGGCCTGCGCTACGTGTTGCAGATCCTGGTGCCGGCGGCGCTGCCCTCCATCCTCTCGGGGCTGAAGATCGGCTGGGCCTTCGCCTGGCGCACGCTGATCGCGGCCGAGCTGGTGTTCGGCGCCTCCTCGGGGCAGGGCGGCCTGGGCTGGTACATCTTCCAGAACCGCAACGAGCTCTACACGGACCGCGTCTTCGCCGGCCTCGCGCTGGTGGTGCTGATCGGGCTGGCCGTGGAGAACGTAGGCTTCGCGACGCTGGAGCGGCTGACGGTGCGCCGCTGGGGCCAGCAGCGCTGACAGCGTTGAAGACCGGGCTCAGCCCTGGTGCCGGGACTGCCGTTGCCGCATCGTGCGCAGCTCCCGCAGCATGAAGGCCCGCGCCTCAAGCGGATTGTTGTTCCCGAGCTGCACCATGTAGGGCTTGCGCGTCACTTCCGAACGGGTCGCGCAAAGCTCGATGAAGTCCTCCGCGGTCACGATCTCCTTGCGGAAGTGCTTGTACTTGGCCTCCAGGTGCTCGGCCGCCTCGGCGGCATCGTGCGGCTCGCCGTTGCGTACGAACTTCATCTCGTGCATGCCGCGCACGCGCGCGATCAGCGCGGTGATCAGGCGATGCTCATCCTCCGAAGGCGTGGCGCGCGCGGCGGGAACGAGGACGGGGCCCAGGGCCAGGGCGGCGAGACGAAGGCAATGGCGGCGGTGCATGAGCTTCCTCGAGGTGTTGTGCGGAGCGTTCACGCACCCGGGCCGATGCTGGCCCAGCCGGGGCACAGTGTCAAACCGCGGGCTCGGGTCTAATGGACGTCCTGCCAACGTCATCCGCCATGAGTTCCATCGATTCCTCCCAAGAGCTGCTGCGCATCGCCCACGCCCTGGCCGACGCGGCCGCCGTCCATTCGCTGCGCCTGTTCCGCACCCCGCTGGAAGTGATCGCCAAGGCCGACGAGAGCCCGGTCACCCTGGCCGACCGGGCGGCCGAGACCGCCATGCGCGAGATCCTGGCCGCGCAACGGCCCGGCGACGGCATCTACGGCGAGGAGCACGGCGCCGTCGGCGTCGAGGCCGCATTCGTCTGGGTGCTCGACCCGATCGACGGCACGCGCAGCTTCATCACCGGCTCGCCGCTGTGGGGCACGCTGATCGGCCTGCTGCGCGGCGGGCGCGTGGAACTGGGCATCGTCGACATGCCGGTGCTCGGCGAGCGCTGGGTCGGCCAGGCCGGCCTGGGCGCCCATCGCAACGGGCGGCCGGTGCGCGTCAGCGCATGCGCCTCGGTCGAGGCGGCCCGCATCTTCACCACCTCGCCCGACATCTTCGGCCCGGCGGATTGGGAGGCCTTCGACCGGCTCAGCCGCCGATGCGCGATGCGCCGCTTCGGCGGCGACTGTTACAGCTACGCCCAGCTGGCCGGCGGCACCATCGACCTGGTGGTGGAGAGCGGCCTGCAGCCCTACGATTACCTGGGGCCGGCCGGCCTGATCGAGGCCGCCGGCGGCGTCATCACGGACTGGGCAGGGCGTCCACTGGGCCTGGACTCAGACGGACGCGTGGTGGCCGCCGCCACGCCGGCGCTGCACCAGCAGGCGCTGGAGATCCTGAATGCATGACCATGCCCTGGCGGGCGACCGTGAAGCACTGCACTAGTCCACTGAAACATTGAAATGAATGGTGAGGGCCGCCCGAGACGGGATGCGATGCAAGGCGCAAAGCGCAGCGATACCGGTCGGTATCGCGAGCATTTGCAACGCCGCAGCGCGCCCGTTTCGGGTGGACTGCACCAGTCGATTTTTCAGTGTTTCAGTGGACTAGACTCCCCGCATGATTCGCTGGCTGATCGTCGTCGTCCTCGCGCTCCTGCTGATGAGCGGGCTGACGCAGTGGCTGCGGCGCTTCGGCTTCGGGCGGTTGCCCGGCGACTTCGAGTTCCGCGCCTTCGGGCGCGACTGGCAATTGCCCATCGGAAGCACGGTCGTGCTCAGCATGATCGCGGCCCTCATTGCAAGGTGGATCTGAACCCATGAGAGCTTGTGTCGACATCGGCGGCACCAAGGTGGCGGTCAGCCTGTCGGCCGACAGCACCTCGCCCCTGATCGGGCGCAGGAGCGAACCGACCGCCAAGACCGGCGACAACGACGCGGTGGCGCGGCAGATCCTGCGGCTCGTCGACGAGACCTGCGCCGAACAGGGCGTCGACCCCGATTCGGTCGAACGCGTGGGCGTGTCCTCGGCCGGACCCTTTGTCCTGCGCGACGGCCTGTTCGAGCTGGCCACGCCCAACATCTGCGGCGGCATCGCCGGCCCGGCCCGCGGCCTGCCCAACGACTGGATGACCGCCGTGCTGGAGGCGCCGCTCAGGCAGCGCTTCCGCCACGTCCGGGTGGAGAACGACGCCGTGGCTGCGCTGGAGGCCGAGCGCCGCTGGGGCGCGCTGCAGGGCAGCGACCACTGCGCCTACGTCACCTGGAGCACCGGCGTGGGCGTGGGCCTGTGCGTGGACGGCCGCGTGCTGCACGGCAAGAACGGCAACGCGGGCCATGCCGGCCACAGCTTCGTGGCGGACGACGACAACGGCGCGCTGTGCGGCTGCGGCAACCGGGGCGACGTCGAGGCGCTGGTCGCGGGCAACGCGATCGCGCGCCGCTTCGCCCGTCCGGCACACGAAGTGTTCGCCGCCGCCGCGGCCGGCGACGCGCAGGCCCAGGCCGCCATCGATGGGCTGTGCCGGGTGATGGGGCGCATGCTCTTCAACCTCATCGCCACGCTGGACCTGGAGCGCATCAGCCTGGGCGGCAGCGTGTTCTGGCACAACCGCGATGTTCTCCTGCCGAAGCTGGCCGCCGAGATCGACGGCAAGCTGGCGGCACTCACGCGGGATGCGGTACTGGTACCGGCGGGGCTGGGCGAGCGGGTGGGGGATTACGCGGCGCTGGCCTTGCTGGACTGATCACCTCCGCCACGATCTCCCCCAGCCGACGCAGCGCGCCATCGATCGCCTCGCCATAGGGCCAGCCGCAGTTGATGCGCATGAAGTGGTCGAAGCGCGAGGAGTTCGAGAACAGCGTGCCCGGCGCGATCACGATGCGCTCCTCCAGCGCCGCTTCGAAGACACGCGTCGAGGACAGGCGCTGCGGCAGCTCCACCCATAGCTGCAGTCCGCCGGGCGGCAGGTTGATCCGGGTGCCCCCGGGGAAGTAGCCGGCGATCGCGTCGGCCGTCTGCTCGCGCTGGGCCTTCAGACACTGGCGCAGGTGGCGCAGGTGGCGGTCGTAGGCACCGGTCGCCATGAACTGGCCGGCGCCAGCCTGCGAAAGCGCCTCGTTGTTGCGTGTCTGCGCGAACTTCAGCATCTCCACGCGCGCCTGCCAGCGCCCCGCACTGATCCAGCCCAGCCGCAGCCCAGGCGCCAGGATCTTGTGCAGCGAGGCGCAATGAATGATGTTGCCGGAGCCGTCGAAGGACTTGAGCGCGCGCGGCGGCATCGGCGCATCGAGCAGCGCGCCGTAGGTGTCGTCCTCGATCAGCGGGATCGCGTGCTGCTCGCACAGCCGCGCCAGCCGTTCCTTGTGGCTGTCGGGCATCACGCTGCCCAGCGGGTTCTGCAAGTGCGGCACCACGATCACCGCCTTGATGTTGTCGTAAGTGCGGATCGCCAGCTCCAGGGCCTCGATCGAGATGCCCGTCTGCGGGCTCGTCGGGATCTCGAGCGCCCGCATGTCCAGGCTCTCCAGTATCTGCAACAGGCCGTAGAAGGTGGGCGATTCCACCGCCACCGTGTCGCCGGGTTGGGCCACTGCGCGCAGCGCGAGGTTCAGCGCCTCGATGCAGCCATTGGTGGCGAGGATGTCGTCCGGCGAGAGCGTCATGCCCAGCCGCAGGCTGCGTTGCGCCAGCACTTCGCGGAAGGGCAGATGGCCCTTGAGCGGCGCGGCCACCGCCAGCATCCCGGGGCGCCGGCGCAGCGCGGCCGTCAGCGCGCGGCGCAGCGCCTCGCTGGGATAGAGCCCGGGCGCGCCGCGCGCGATGGACAGGTCGAGCTTGTCCGTCACCCGGCGCCTGCGCGCGACGAAGTCCGACACCTTGGCGTGGATGCCGACGAACTGGGCGGGGTCGGGTGCGCGGTCGGCCGCGGGCTCGTCCATCGCCGCCATCGCCAGGCGCCGCGGGCGCCGCACGAAATAGCCCGAGCGTTCGCGCGCCTCGACCCAGCCTTCGCTTTCCATCGATCGGCACAGCTGCAGCGCGGTCGACAGGCTGATGCCGTGCTGGCGCATCAGGTGGCGCAGCGAGGGCAACTTGTCGTCCGGCTTGAGCGAGCCGGCCCGGATCGCGTCGATGTAGTGTGTGGCGAGCTGGCGGTAGAGAGGGACGGCGTCCATCCCTGGATGCTGCTTCAAAAGGGCAGCGGCAGCAACAGAAGCAGATGGGCAAAAAACGACCGTAACAGAGGCCCGCGCAGCCGCTCTGTTCTGGCCACAATCCCGCGTGCCTGTGCCTGTTTATTGAGCATTGCCCTTCCTACGATGGATGCACCGTCCACCCCCCGAAGGCTTGCCATGACCGCCCCCGATCTTCCCTTGTCCACCGAACTCCTGCCGGGCCAATCCCTGCGCGTCGCCCTCGATGCCGGCGCCGCGCTGGTCGTGCTGGAAGGCCGCGTACGCGTGGTCTCGCCGCCCTCGTGGTTCGGCGAGACCGTTCTCGCCGTGAAGAACGACTACCGCGAGGGCGAGGCCTATGTCGCCGAGCGCGGCGGCTGGGTCGAGATCGAGGCGCGGGCGCCAGCGCCGGCACGCATCCGCGGCGTGCCGAGGCCGGCATCGCACATGGCGCTGCGCCCCTCGCCCGTTGCGCAGCTTCTTCGCCTGCTACTCCATTGAGGGAGGATCGACGAAATGGAGCAACGCCAGCGCGGGTCTAGCGAACGCTCTCCGCCGCGCGCAGCGCATCGAGGAAGGTGCGCCGCCACCAGTGCACGTCCTCCGCGCGAATGCGCGACAGGAGCATCTGGTGGCGTTCTCGACGCTCCTCCAGCGGCATCTGCAGCGCCTGCTGCACCGTCTCCGCGGTGCCGTGCGTGTCGTAGGGGTTGACCAGCAGCGCTTCCTTCAGCTGCTCGGCGGCGCCGGCGAAGCGCGACAGCACCAGCACGCCCGGGTCGGCCGGGTCCTGCGCCGCGATGTATTCCTTGGCCACCAGGTTCATGCCGTCGCGCAGCGGCGTCACCAGGCCCACCGCCGCCGCACGGCACAGGCCCGGCACGCGCTTGCGGGCGACCATGCGGTGGATGTAGCGCACCGGCATCCAGTCGAGCTCGCCGTAGTCGCCGTTGATGGCGCCGCACAGCGACTCGAGCTCGCGCCGGATGTCGGCGTAGGCGTCCACCGTCTCGCGCGTGGGCGACGCGATCTGGATCAGGGTCGCGCTGCGCCGGTTCTCCGGGTAGTTGGCCAGCAGCTCGCGGAAGGAGCGCACCCGGTTCGGAATGCCCTTGGAGTAGTCGAGCCGGTCGATGCCCAGCAAGAGGCGCCGGCTGGAGTATTCGCGCCGCATGGTCTCGAACATCTCACGCGATTCCTTGGCGTGGGTGAGCGCGGCGAACTCGTCGACGTCGATGCCGATCGGGAAGGCGCGGCAGCGCACGGTCTGGCCGTAGGCGCGGTACAGGCCTTGTCCCTTGACCTCGCCGTTGGCCTCGTTGCGCACGTATTGCTCGAAGTGCTGCACGTCCTGGTGGGTCTGGAAGCCGATCAGGTCGTAGGCGAACAGCGAGCGCATCAGCCACTCGTGCTGCGGGATCGCCGCCATGATGATGTGCGGCGGCAGCGGAATGTGCAGGAAGAAGCCGATGCGCTGGCGGCAACCCATGCCGCGCAGCTCGGCGGCCAGGGGGATCAGGTGGTAGTCGTGTACCCAGATGATGTCGTCCGGCTTCAGCAGCGGCAGCAGCTTGCGCGCGAAGAGCTGGTTGACCCGGCGGTAGCCGCTGATGAAACCGGCGTCGAAGTTCGCGAGGTCGAGCCGGTCGTGGAAGACCGGCCACAGCACGTCGTTGCTGTAGCCCAGGTAGTAGCTGTCATGGTCTTCGCGGCCGAGGTCGATGGTGGCCAGCGTGGTCTTGCCGGCCTGCTGCACGCGCAGCTCGCCCTCGCCCGTGGGCGCTTCCTCGACGATGTTGCCGCTCCAGCCGAACCAGAGGCCACCGGTCTGCTGCAGGCTTTCGCCGAGGGCGACGGCCAGCCCGCCGGCAGCCGGCTTGCGGGGGTCGGCGATGCGATTGGAAATGACGACGAGTCGGCTCATGGGCTCCTTAGATGATCAGATGCACGAATCCCACGGCGCCGACAGGCGCACGGCCGCGTTGATGATGCCGACCATGGAATAGGTCTGCGGGAAGTTGCCCCACATCTCGCCGGTGACCGGGTGCGTGTCTTCCGACAGCAGGCCCAGCGGATTGCGAGCGGCGAGCATGGTTTCGAAAATCTGGCGCGCCTCGGCCTTGCGGCCGATCTTGGCCAGGGCGTCGATGCGCCAGAAGGTGCAGATGTTGAAGGCGGTTTCGGGTTTGCCGAAATCGTCTGCCGCCTCGTAGCGACGCATGTAGGGGCCGTCGCACAGCGTCTTTTCCATCGCCTCGACGGTGGAGATGAAGCGCGGGTCGCGCGCGTCGATCAGCCCGACTTCCACCATCAGCAGGATGCTCGCGTCCAGCTCATGCCCCCCGAAGCTCTCGGCGAAGGCCTGGCGCTCCTCGCACCAGGACTTGGTGAGGATCTCCTCGCGCATGCGCGAGGAATGGCCATGCCAGTAGGCCGCGCGCTCGGGCAGCCCTAGCGCGCGCGCGACCTTGGCGATGCGATCGCAGGCGGCCCAGCTCATCAGGGCCGAGCTGGTGTGCACGCGGGCGCGCGTGCGCAGCTCCCACATGCCGGCATCGGGCGTGCCGTAGACGCGGATCGCCTGCTCGCCCACCGCCTCCAGGTGCGGAAACTCGGCCACGCCGCCGCGGCTGAGCAGGCGGTGGTCGTGAAAGGCCTGGGAGGCGCCCAGCACGATGTTGCCGTAGACGTCGTGCTGGAAGTGCTCCTGCGCCTGGTTGCCCACCCGAACCGGGCCCATGCCGCGGTAGCCACCCAGTCCTTCGACGAAGGACTCGGGCAGCTCGCGCTCCAGGCCGATGCCGTACAGCGGCTGGATGTGCTCGCCGTGCGAGCCGATCACCACGTTGCCGAGCCAGCGCAGGTAGTCCTCCATGGTGCCGACCTCGGACAGGCTGTTGAGGGCGCGCACCACGAAGAAGGCGTCGCGCAGCCAGCAGTAGCGGTAGTCCCAGTTGCGCTGGCTGCCCGGCGCCTCGGGGATGCTGGTGGTCATGGCGGCGACGATCGCGCCGGTGTCCTCGTAGAGCGACATCTTGAGCGTGATCGCGGCGCGGATCACCGCGTCCTGCCATTCGAAGGGAATGGCCAGACGCTTGCTCCAGGTGCGCCAGTAGGCGATGGTTTCCTGCTCGAAGTGGCGCGCGGTGTCGGCGATGCCGTCCATCAGCGTCTCGTCGGCGCCGAGGATGAAGTTGTGCTCACGCGAGAGTACGAAGGGCTGCTCCGACAGCACGTGCGAAACGGGCGCATCGGTGTTCAGCCGCAGTGCGAAGTCCGGCCCCACGTAGCGGATGTGGTTGCTGCCGCGCGTGATCTGCGGCGGCGTGCTGCCCCACTGGAAGCGCGGCGCCAGCGCGATGCGCACGCGGGGCGTGCCCTGGACCGGCTTGACCCGCCGCACGATGCTGAGCGGGCGGAAGTAGCGTGAGCGGCTGTAGAAGCGCGGCGCGAAGTCGGTGATCTCCACGCCCTGGCCGGCGCTGTCGAAAAGTTGCGTGCGCAGCACGGCCGTGTTGGGCTCGTACCACTGCTTGCTGGAGGCGAAGTCTTCGATGTCGATGGCCCAGGCGCTGGCGTCCTCGCCGGGGTGCAGCAGGGCATTGAACACCGGGTCGCCGTCGAAGCGCGGCAGGCAGCACCAGACGATGCGGGCGCGGGAGTCGATCAGGGCGCTGTAGGCGCAGTTGCCGATCACGCCGACGTTGAGCGAGGACTCCAGCGGCGGGGCGAAACCGCCGCGGGCGGCGGGCTGCGTGACCGGCTCGGGGCCGGTGGCCGGCTTGTCGCTCGCGTTGGACGCCGCGGCGATCGACTCGCCGGCACGGCTGGGCTGCTTCTCTTCAACCTCCTGGGGCCTGACCTCTTTCGGGTTTTTCGTCATGCGGGTTTTCCTCGGCGGGTGGATGGCGAATCGGCCAGCATTTTGCGTGCCTCCACCAGCCATTCGAACACCGCCCGGGGGGAATCCAGCCGGTGCAGCGCGAGGCTGGGCCCGGAACCCACCTTGATCGCCACCCCGCCGCGCGGCTGCACGACCGCGAAGCCGCTCTCGTCGGTGGTGTCGTCGCCCGCGAACACCGGTGTGCGTCCCGCGAAAGGCGCCTCCCGCAGGAAGGCGTCGATGGCGATGCCTTTGTTGATGCCCGCCGGCTTGACCTCGAACACGAACTTGCCGTGCATCAGCTCCAACTGGGGCTGGTCGCCGATGGTTCGCATCAGCGCGTCGCGGCACACCGCCTCGAGCTGGGGCGCGAGCCGGTAGTGCAGGGCGATCGCCGCGTGCTTGCGCTCCACCAGCAGGCCTTCGTACACGCGGGCCAGCTCGTTGGCCGTGTCCAGCACCTCCTGCAGGTCGGGCGGACGCTGTTCCTGCATCTGGCCCTCGGCGTCCCGCCGCTGCACTCCATGCTCGCCGGCGGCCGGCAGGCGCAGGGGGGCGAGGAAGCGGTCCAGCACGTCGATCTGTCGGCCGGACACCACCGCGAGCGCCCCGCCCAGCAGCTCGCTCAGGTCGCTCAGCAGGGGGACCAGGGCGCTGGGCACCTCGATCGCCTCGGGCGTTTCGGCGATGCCGACGAGGGTGCCGTCGAAGTCGAGGAAGAGCGCAGCGTCGCGCGTGAGGCTGGGGGGCGTCTGCATGGGGGAAAACCATAGCAGAGTCGGTGGGGGTGCTGCGTCGGTCAAAGCCGGCAATGGGGTCTAGTCTGTAGGGGGAGTGCCCGCTGACACGCTCAAGCGCGCTGAGCCGCTCGTTACTGCCACCGGGTCACATTGCCGTCGACTGGCCCAGGCGGGCAAGGCCCCGCCCGTGCGGCGGACGTGCGTTGCCGCAATCGATGCTCGTTGACGAATTCAGTGCAACGCCCGCATCAGCCAACAGGTCTTTGACGCTATCCGCGATCTCATGACCCGACCCGGCCCGCCCAAGCGGTGAGGTTGCCCAACGCGTCGTCGGTGGAGGTGGTCGCGAGGTTGAGCTGGCCTGCCGCCGCATCGACCGTGCGGGTCTGCGGCACGTACTTGTTGGCCGCCTCGTAGGTGGTGGTGACTACGCTATCGGTGGCGCTGGTCCTGACCGTCTGCGACGTCGGCAGGCCCTGGGCCGGTGCGCTGGCCGCGGGCATCGGCGGTGAGTTCGAGCTTGTTGAAGCTGCGCTCGTGGAAAGCTCGATCAAGCGCCCTCCCTCATTCCAAGCCAACCCATCAGCAAATAGGCCGATCGCCTCGTCTTCGGATTTTGATAGCAGCCGATGAGGTCACCAAGTCGCACATCGCAATCCATCTTTTCTTGGAATCCACCAGCGTCAGGCCGCCAGCATCTCCAGATTCGCGGATTGACTTTCCGAGTCGACCTATCTCGACTGGCCAATCTTTGGGCCAGCGCCCTTGAAGCAGGTTCGCCATGGCCGTTGGGTCCGGCGGTTCGCCAAGCTGCTCATGGGCGACGGAGTTGTCCACGAACTCAAGGACGTACTCAAGTTTGTGCCATCCCGCGGCATTGCTTCCAACGTCCACAAAGACCTGGCCGCGATCACGCTCGAATCGAAGTGAGAACGGCGCCCCCCCATCACAAGAGCCGCATTGCCGAACTCCTGGGGCTTGTAATCGCCCGCGATCGGTACAAGGCCCTTGCTCACGACAAACGAGAAAGCGGGCGCAATATCGGCTAGATCGATCATGGCATCAAGGTCTGATGAGTCGAGTTCCATCGGCGCTCGGGACGTAGCCCTTACTCCCCATGTACTCAAGCTCTCGCGCGAAGTAGCTTCCCGGTCGCACTTTGTCCAGCGGTGTCGCCAGAATGATCTCGTCGCCGAAGGGCCCGTAGCTGTAGATGGCCGTTGATGCGCTGGAGGACGTCGCGCAGGTACGCATAGGGCTCGATCCCGTTGAGCCGCGCCGTCTCGATCAGGCTGAAGGCCACGGCCGCGGCCTGTCCACCGCGCTCGGAACCCGCGAAGAGCCAGTTCTTCCTCGACAGGGCCACTGGCTTCAGGGCACGCTCGCTGATGTTGTTGTCCGCCTCCACGATGCCGTGCTCGACGAAGGTGTTCAGCGCCGTCCAGTTGCTCAACGCGTAGCCGAAGGCCTCCCCCAGGGGCGGCTTGGGCAGCACCGTGGGTGCATGGCCCGCGAGCCAGTCGTGCAGATCCTTCATCAGCGGCTTGGTGCGAAGCTGCCGCTGCTCGAAGCGCCGGTCCGGGTCGGCATCGCGGATGTCGCTCTCGATACGGTAGATCTCGGCGAAGAAGCGCAGCGCCTCGTGCGCCAGCCCCGGCGGCGATCCCTTGGGCGCGTCCTTGACGATCTTGGCAAACCGGCGTCTTGCGTGAACCAGGCACGCCGCATGCGTCATGCCGTCGCGCCAGGACTGCGCATACCCCGAGAAGTCATCGGCTTGCAGGAACCCACGCCAGGCACCGAGCATGCGCCGCGCATGCTCGCCCGAGCCGTCGGTGGTGAAGTCGTACAGGGCCGCCGGCGCCACGCGGCGCCAGCGCTGCTGGTCATCGGGCAACCACCCGCCGGCCAGGTATACCCACAGCCGTGCGGTGATGGTCCTGCCGCGGCTGTCATCCCTTGAGATTTTGATAGAAGTGGGCTTGGAATGGCCCCGAGGGGCTGTTGAACGTTTGCGTAGTCATCTTCGCCCAGTCAGCAATATTGCTTCCATCCGCGGTCAGCGCTTTCACAAGCGCAGGATTGTTTAGCTGACTCCCAGGTATAGCTACCTTCGATGCAGCAATGACGTCTGCGTGGAGCCCCCCGTTCACGAAGATCGAGGCAGCTTCGCTATGCGTCAACTGTTGCGCGAGTCGGGGTCCATTCGCGATGTTCTGGGCACCCTTCGCGGCAACTACCTTTGGGCCGAAGGTGCAAGTTCTTTGCCATCCGATAGGAGGGAGACGATGCAGCCCTCGTAGCCATAAATGATCAGACCTGTAGGAAGCTGTTCTAGCTCAACAGCACCAGCCGTGCCATCACCGCGAACAAGTACCTCAACCCGTTGACCAGGACGGATCAAAAATTGATCAGCCCACGGTTCAACGATTACGCGTAGTTCAACATCCGAGCCATTGATGTAGCTAAACCTTTGCGATGTCGTCATAGTTCTACCTATTTCATCAGTCCGAGAATAGTGTCCATCAGCTGAACACGATTCTGCGCAGTCAAATTGTTAGCGTTTCGAGCAAACTCGTTGGCATAGAAGCCGCGCCATTGCGTGGCCATCTCCTGCGTCAACCCCTGCGCTTGCATCTGTCCAACAGCATCGGGGCGGCGCTCAGGTAACTCGCCGCGCTGTAGCCGGCGGCGCCGGCCAGGTCGATGCCGGTCTTGAAGGTGTGAGTCTTGTAGCTGGGGTCGAAGACGTACCATGCGCCGTTGATC
>NZ_BAABGJ010000076.1:5322-77095 GCF_039541515.1 Variovorax defluvii | reverse complement strand
GGCGCGCAGCAGTTCGACCATCAGGGTGGCCTGGTCGTGGGCGGTGGCCTGGTTGTCGAGAACCGCACCCAGGGCGCCCTTCTGGATGCCGAAGGTGGGGGAGTACTCGACGTTGTTGCGGACGTACTGGTAGATGAGGTCCGGGTGGTTGCGCAGGGACCGGGCCAGTTCGGCGATGGAGGCCGGGCCCAGGGGGCTGGCGTCGCCGGAGATCTTGGCGGCGGAGGTACTGCGCGTGGAGAGCTTTCCGATGTCGCTCTTGCGCGCCGCGGTGGTGCCCTGGTTGACGTGGCAGGAAGGGTTCGCGAGGACAGCACGCGCTCGGCCTCGGCGAAGGTGACGGGGGGCATGTTGGCGCGCAGGACGCCGGGGGCGGGGGCGAACTCGGTGCTGGTCGACGTGGTGGCGCCTGTGCCTCGGGTGGTAATGCCAACATCTTTGGCACCCTCCTTGACGGCCTCGCGCCGCACGGGGTCCTTGGTGCTGGGCAGGTCGGCCGCCTGGTACTGCAGCGCTGGCTGGCCGCTGGTGAAGGCCACGGGACTGCCCGAGCGTGTCGCCGTGCTGGAAGACGAGCGCTGGCTGAGGTGGGTCTTCGTTGTCGCATTGGAGTTCGCATTGGCAGCGGCTGCCGGAACACCAAGGGCAATGGAAGGCGCTGCAGTCTTGCGAGCATTGCCGCTCTGGATCTGCGCGGCAGCGATGCCGCCTGCAAGCGATGTGGCAACGGCCACGACAACGGCGCAGGCGCGCGCGAGCTTGGGCATGGGAACCCCCTGGAAGTTTTTATTGGAGAACTGCTGCACGCACCGCGCGTGCAGCAGCGAGAGCAAGACCAGCCGGTCTGCTAAGGCGTGGTGGTCACCACCGAGCTTCGATTGCCTGCAGCGTCGTAGCTGTAGGTGATCGTGGTGGTGGAAGCGCCGCTGGTGTAGACGGTGCTGGCCAAACGGCCCAGCGCGTCATACGTGAAATTCACCGAGCCGGCATGGGCGGCGAGCACTGCGGTGCAAAGGCAAGCGGCAAGGACTGTGCGGCTCCACATGCGCGCCGGAAGACGGCGACGAGATGGCATCGAAGCGAGTGACCTCGATGCAAGCAAACTGAAAGCTTGTGCTGGCGATGCAGCGGAGTTTTTGTTTTTCAAGGGGGTCCCGGTTTTTTACGTGGCGCGGACTGTAGTTCAGAACAAGGCCAAACCCCGCCGAAGGAATCTCGCTTTTTGTCGCATCAATCTCGCGGCGAACCTCTCCGCCGGAAGTTCGGAGACATCGCGACTGTAAGCGCCTAAAAGCCGCGACTCCTGGCCCCACCGGGGCGCGCGAACCGGGTTAAAGCTGCCGCGGGTCTCGACGCGTCTATACGTTCCAAGTAGTCCGAATAGCAAAGCACATGCTTGAGATTGAACCCTTCGGGCTCCTCGATCACCACGTAGGAGTACCAAGCGTCGTCGCCTTCAATCTTCGTAGCAGTGTGCAGGCAACTCCGCCAATCTTTGTAGATCGACGAGTAGATGCCTTGAGTTTTGGGAAAATAAGGAATGACCTCCCCGCTGCGGAGGCGCGTGAGCAGTTGCTCGGGCGCGCCCTGGTCGTACGCAATTTCATGCGTCGACTGAACTTGGCTTTCATTTTGAACAACGAGTAAATAGGATGCACCGGTGGCATCTAGCATAAGCATGCCGTCAGGCGCACATGTCAAATAATATTCGACAATGTTGTATTGTGCGCATAGTTCCTTGAATCGTGCTGCCAGCTTTCGATCTCTCAGAAATCGATGCAGACCGACCGACAAAGAATCGGAAAGCATGCTTTGCATTTCCTCGAAATGATAAGCCTGCATTTCCAAAACTGCTTGATCGAGGATTTCGAGTGCATTCGGATCCTGCTTGCGGATGAAGCGGTCGATGAGCCCCCCATTGAACGCTTCGACCGCGATCCGCTCATCTGCCTTGCCAGTCAAAAGAATTTTTTTAATCAGTGGATTCTGAATTTGGCGGCAAAACTCCACTCCATTCATCTGCGGCATGTCGTAGTCAACCACCACCACCGGAATTTGATCAAAACGTCGCTCATCATGGACCTTGCGATGGATCAGGCCCAAGCTAATGTCGATGACTTGGTGGTCGTGGTCGGCTTCGTCTCTTCCTTGATAGAGGGAGAAAAGGCCATTTATCAAGGGTTCGGTCTGCAATTTCTGGCTCTTGAGCAACATCAGTGCTTCGGAGGTGGATTGAAGCAATCGATACGCCAGCGTTGGATGAAGCTGCAGGCTCAAATTGGAAAGAAAATCATAGCTATCATCGACGAATGCCACCGTTGTCGGAAAGAAGAACGGCGGAATCTTAAAGTTAGTCATGATTGGATTCTTGGAAATTTCAAGCTGAACTCGCAGAATTCGCCGAGTATTGAAGAGCATTCGATGGTGCCGCCGAACGCTTGAACGACTTCGCTGCAGAAGGCCAGCCCAATTCCTGAGCCAAGAATGTTGTCACCGGTTGCAGGCAGCGAATAGAACCGCTTGAAAATATGAGGCAACACTTCGCTAGGTATGCCGGCTGCAGTATCTCGAAATACAAGTTGATTGCACTGCGAGGAACTGACGGCACGAATGCAAATCTCGCCTTTGCCAGTCATTGCAATATGACGCAGAGAGTTTTTTAGCAAGTTGAATATCACGTGTACCATTAACAATTCAACGCCTTCGAAGATAAAGTCATTTCCGGTGACGGGCGCTATCTGAGATATTTCATCGACAGAGAAAGGATAGCGCTCCAAGGCGATTCTGATGCATCGCATCATGGAGCAAGGCGAAAGGTCTTCGTGTCCGAGCTTGGGTAAACGCGTATTTGTAATGAGTATGTCAATGATTGCATTTGAGTAATTAGCTTCGGTTTCGATGCGCTCCAGCACACCTTCGATGGTTGCCAAATGGGATCTTCGTATGGCGACGACTGGTAAACTGTTTTCACGAGCCAATTGGTAGGCGGAAAGCAACGCCGGCAGAAAATTACGCAGGCCGGCGGCACCGCTTCGGATTCCCAGCAGCGGAGTACGCAATTCATGGGCGATGCTGCCGGCGGTGGCAAGCATGGCGCGCTCCTGCTCAAGCCGTACGACTTCAGTGACATAGTTCGCGAGCGTTCCCAGGACCACTGCAAAGAAGATGATTGGCAAGTGAATCAGAGTGACATGTTCGAGGCGAGGTGCTTCCGTCGTGAGAGAGTAAGCGAGCCACGCCAGTCCGACGCCGACAATGCAATGAACGATGAGCGTGATCCAATCGAGCAATAGCACCATGACAAACACTGCAATCAGCGTCGATTCGATCCACACAACCGAGCTGTTGTTCTTAAAGAGCATCAAGCTAAAGAAAAACGGCAATGCGTAGAGCAAGGCCAGATACCAGTATGCAGTCCAGCATTTTTTCAGTATGGAGGGCCAATGCCGTTCGAGCAGGATGGGCAGAAAAAGTGCGCCCCCAATCAATCGTAGTGGCAAACTTTCATAAGGCTGTGGAAAAACATAACGCCAAATGAAGTAATAAAGAGGAAATCCAATGATTGCCACGGCCGCGAACGTCTTGCGGCGGCGCTCGAAATATTCGGCATTTCGGTGCGCTCGCTCAAAGAGTTGCAGCAGCGCGCGACGAGTTCGCTTTGTTATATTCATTCGAGTTCCGAGTTGAAGCGAAGTCGAGGCGCTGGCGTCTTCTGCGTGAAGATGGCCACTCAGAGAGGCCGATTTCCGATCGAATGTCTTTGCACGTTTTAATGATTCGAGCGAGATCCATTTCACTCAGCGCTGTGTTGATGGAAAATCTCATTAGCGAACGATTTTTTGGAGTTGCGGGAGCACAGAAGACCGAGCCGAAAATTCCTCGCGCTTCCAAAGCATCGCGCAGAACTATCGTCTGCTGTTCTGTGCCCGCCTCCAGTGAAATTATTTGGCTTTGGCTATCGTTGAGGTTGTAGCCGAGTTCTTTCAGACCATTTCTCAACGTTTCTGCGTTAGTGTGCAGTTGCTGCCTGCGCCAATCTCCTTGACGAACAACGTCCAAGGTCGCATCCAGCCCGGCAACCTCGTGCGGCAGCAGCGTCGAGCTGAAAATCGCCGGATTGGATTCGAATTTAAAATACTCCTTGAATAGCTGCGGACAAGCGACGAATCCAGCGCGGCCCGCGAACGCCTTGGCCAGGCTGGCTGTGCGAAAGTGAACTCGATGGAGCAGTCCCATGGCAACCACCAGACCTTCGCCATGTGGACCATGCGTACCAAGGGAGTGAGATTCATCAACGACCAGCACGCAGCCTTCCCGATGGCAAATTTCAGCCACTTCTGGCAAAGGGCAGACACTACCGTTGGTGCTGTAGATGGAATCCACCAACACGACGCCCGGTCCATATCGCAGAATTTGTCGCTCCAGGTGCTCTGGGTCGTTATGGAATATGGTTACGGGTTTGGCGCCGGCACTGCGGATTCCTTCCCATAGTGAGTTGTGCGCCAATATGTCTACGTAAACAGGCGTATGCTCGTCGGCGATCGTCTGTATCAAGCCCGTGTTGGCGCACCATCCTGACTGGCACAGTACTCCGGACTCGGCATGCATGAACGAGGCAAGGCGATCTTCAAGCAGCAGTTGCGGACATGTGCCACGCAAAAATATTCCTGATGTCAGCATGCCATTGCCGTTTTGACGGACGCTGTCGACCATGGCGGAAATGATTTTGGGATGCCTCGCAAGCGACAGATAGTCGTTGCTGGAGAGATGCAAAGCATTGTCACCCGGCGTTCTGCCGCGCATGATGTGCCCGCCGCCCCATGTTTTCGTCACTCTTTCCCGGTAATAACGTTCTATTCGGGTTGCGAGAAATCCAGGTACGTTGGTGTTATAAAAATTGGCTGCCGTCCATGCAGCGGCAAAATTGCTCATTTCATTGCTCCCCCTGTCAAGAAGTCCGAGAATTGCGCACTTTCGTTTTCAACTTTATTGAAATCGAGGGACGCCCTTCTGGCGAGGGCGCAAAATTACCCCAAGGGTTCCAGTCAATCACCTCGCTGCGACACTTGCTCAGATTTGCAAGAGCCAGCGCTCCACCGCATCCACCCGCGCCCGCTTGATCGCCTCAGCGATCCGGGGCCCCACGGCGCCGCCGGCGAGCGCGCGCGCCGCGATCGGCGCGGTCTCGACCGCTTGTGCCGCCGCCAAGGCTCCGTGCAGACGCTGCCGCTGCGGATACGGCCGATCCGCCATCCCCAACCGCCCACGCGCATCGCATTCGCAGGCCAGCAGCGCCTGCGCGAACCGCTTCGGCTTGCGGAAGGCATCGCAGCGCTCGAGTAGCCGCACCAAGGCCTGGGCGCCGAGGTTCTCGCTGCGATGAATGTTGCCGTGCTCGCGTGCCACGACGTCGGCCAGTTCGCGCAACTCGACCGGTACACGCCAGCGCTCGCAGACGCCGCGCAGAAGCTTGGCGCTGCGCTGCTCGTGGCCGTGGTGCCGCGGCAGCGCCTCTTCACGCGTGGTGCCCTTGCCCAGGTCGTGGACCAGGCAGGCAAAGCGCACCGGCAGCGGCGCGTCGAGCCGGGCTGCCATGTCCAGCACCAGCATCAGGTGGATCCCGGTATCGACTTCAGGGTGATGGGCCTCGGGCTGCGGCACGCCCCACAGGCGGTCGACTTCGGGCAGCAGTACGGACAGCGCGCCACAGGCGCGCAGCACCTCGAACATGCGCGAGGGCCTGGCCGCCATCAGCCCACGCGCGAGTTCCTGCCAGACGCGTTCGGGCACCAGGGCGTCGGCCTCGCCGGCATCGACCATCTCGCGCATCAGGGCCATGGTTTCCGGCGCGACCTCGAAATCGGAGAAGCGGGCAGCGAGGCGGGCAACACGCAGGATGCGCACCGGGTCTTCGCGGAAGGCTTCGGTCACGTGGCGCAGGCACTTGCGTTCCAGGTCGCGGCGGCCGTGGTAGGGATCGATGAGGTGATCGAGCCCGAGGGGTTCCCGGGCATGCTCGGCCGGCAGCGCGATCGCGTTGACCGTGAGGTCGCGCCGGGCGAGATCCTGCTCCAGCGTGACGTCGGGCGAGGCATGGATGGTGAAGCCGCGGTAGCCCGGCGCACTCTTGCGCTCGGTGCGGGCCAGCGCGTATTCCTCGCGGGTCTGCGGATGGAGGAAAACCGGGAAGTCGCGGCCCACGGGCAGAAAGCCCTGCGCAACCATCTCTTCAGGCGTGGCGCCGACCACGACCCAGTCGCGGTCGCTGCCAGGGCGGCCGAGCAGGGCATCGCGGACGGCGCCGCCGACGAGGAAGGTTCTCATCGGCCGGAGTTTAAGGAGGCCCGAGCTCACAGAAGCCGTGGATGAATCCGGCGCGTCCGGGCAACTCGAACGCGGCGGGTTCGTTCACGGCTTCTCAACCCTCATCGCGACGCGCGATAGGGCTCGTCCATGACCACGAAGCGCTTCTCTTCGAGCGCCTCGTCGATCCAGGCCCTCACGCCGGGCAGGGCGCGAATGCGCGCGACATACGCCGAGACCTCTTCCGGCACCGGCAGGCCGTAGTTCGCAATGCGCATGCACACCGGCGCGAAGTAGGCGTCCGCGATGCCGAACTCGCCGAACAGCATCGGCCCGCCGTGGGCCTGCAGCAGGCCACTCCACATCTGCACGATGCGCGCCAGGTCGGCCCGCACCTGCGGCTGGTCGCGCAAAATGATGCGGCCTTGTTCGCGCAGGTCGGCCTCGATGTTCATGCCGCAGTGGGTGCGCAGCGCCCCGAAGCCTGAATGCATCTCGGCGCAGACGCTGCGAGCCTGCGCGCGCAGGGCCTTGTCGCGCGGCCAGAGTGCCTTGTCCGGATGGCTCTCCGCCAGGTACTCGCAGATCGCCAGCGTGTCGTAGACCACGATGCCGCCATCGACCAGCACCGGCACGCGGCCGACCGGATTGATGGCCTCGATGGTCTTCTTGAAATTCGAGCCCGCATCGAAGGTGTCGAAGTGCACCATCACCTCCTCGAAGGCGATGCCGGCCTGCTTCATCAGCACCCAGGGGCGCATCGACCAGGACGAGTAGTTCTTGTTGCCGATATAGAGCTGGAGCATGGCAGTCCTCTTTCGTTCGCGGGGCTGAAAAGCCTTCGATGCTAGCCGCCGGCCGCGGCACCATTGATGACGAAGACGCGCGGAATTGATGCTTCAGCGCCTGTCCTCGTCGCGGGGCGGGACGGCGACGGGCTGCTTGTCATCGCCCGCTGGCGGCCCGATCACCCGCTCGATGCCCTTGACGAAATGCGGGACCAGCCCCAGCACGGCGAGTGCCAGGAGCGCACTGAGCACCGCGGTGAGTTCGCGGCCCAGGCCGCACGCCATGCCGATGGCTGCTGTCATCCACAGGCCGGCGGCGGTGGTGAGGCCCTGGACATGCTGCTCGTCGCGGCCCTGCTTGAGAATCGTGCCTGCGCAGAGGAAGCCGACCCCGGCCACCAGGCCCTGAATGACCCGGCTCATGTCGGCCGGCTCGATGCCTGCCTGCTGCGGCACGAGCACGAACATCGCCGAGCCGATCGCCACCAGCATGTGGGTGCGCACGCCGGCCGCCTTGCCCTGCTGCTCGCGCTCGAAGCCGAGAGCGAAGCCGAGCACCGCGGCCAGCAGCAGCCGAACGAAGATGCGGGTGGCCTGGGCGACGTCTCCCACGTCCGAGAACTCGGCCGCGACAGTGTCGGCGACCGCGTCCCACCAGTTCATTCGGCAGCCCCCGGCCGGCTTGCCGCGTCCTGCGCTTCATGGGGCGGGGCGGTGGTCATCAAGGCAGGTCCTTGTTGGGCTCGGGCAGGGCGGCGTCGCGCGGACCGACGGTGCCGAGGCGCTCCTTGAGCGACTGGGGCCGGCCGGTGATCAGGGCGGCGTAGTTGGTGGTGTTGGCCAGCACCTTCTTGACGTAGTCGCGGGTCTCGTTGAAGGGCACGTTCTCGGCCCAGATGGCGGCTTCCACCACCGGGCCATTGCGCCAGTTGCGGGGGCGGCCGGGGCCGGCGTTGTAGGCGGCAGCCGCCAGGGGCATGGAGCCGTCGAAGTCGTCCAGCGCCAGCTTCAGGTAGTTGGTGCCGATGGTGATGTTGATGTCGCGGTCGTTGATCAGACCGGGGGTGAAGCTGCCCAGGCCGATCTTGCGCGCCGTCCATCTGGCGGTGGCAGGCATCACCTGCATCAGGCCGGAGGCGCCGACACCGGAGCGCGCGTCCATGATGAAGCGGCTTTCCTGGCGGATGAGGCCGTAGACGTAGGCGGGGTCGAGGCCGATCTCCTCGCTCTTCCTGAGCACGGTGTCGTGGAAGGGCATGGGGAAGCGTTGCTCCGCGTCGATCATGCCCTTGGTGCGCTCGCTGGTGTTGATGCAGCGGTCCCACACCTCGCGCTGGCAGGCGAAGTCGGCGGCGGCGAGCAGCTCGCGGTCGCCCATGCCGCCCTTGTCGTGCAGGTTGGTGGCGTAGTTCCACTCGCGCACGCCCTCGGGGCGCAGGCCGATCGCGATGGCGTAGAGGGCGCGGTTGAGGGCGGGGCTGTTGCGGGCCGCGGCCTTTTCCTCGGCGGTGAGGGGGGCGGGGCGCGTCGGGGTGCTGGCGCGCTGGCCGAGTTCCTCCAGCGCCAGCAGCTCGTAGAAGCCACGGGTGCCGGCGATGGATTCGTAGAGGGCGCGGGCCTCGGCGCGGCGCTCGTCGCCGCCCTGGGCATGCAGGGCGCGAGCCTTCCAGTAGACCCAGGTCGGATCCTGCTGGGTCGATTCGCTCATGGCGTTGATGGCGGCGCGCACTTCCTTCCAGTTGCCGCTGCGCAGGGCCGCGCGCGTCTTCCAGGCCAGCATGTCGTCGGACAGGTCGGCGTTCCTGGTGACGTTGGCGAAGGCGCTGTTGGCGGCGGGCGAGAGCTTCAGCGCGTGCTGCCGGCCGATCGCGCCCCAGACCCAGTTGCGCTCCTCGGGTGAGAGCATCACGCTCCACTTGCTTTCGAGCTGCGAGGCGGCCATGTCGGGGTCGGCGATGGTCATCTTGATCAGCGCCAGCGTCACCAGCTCGCGCCGGGCCTTTCCCGGAGCGACGCCGCGGCCGGCCAGGAACTTCGCCATGCTCGCGTTGAGTTCGTCGAACAGCGGCACGGCATCCGGCGAAGCCAGCATGACCGCGGCGCGTGCGGCCTGCGGTCGGTTGGCCTCGATGGCCAGGCGCGCCTTCTTCCAGGCGTCGTTGGGCGACATCATGCGGGCCGAGATCATGCGATCGGCGGCCGTGAGGCAGCCGTCGTCCAATTCGCGCTGGCCCAGCCAGTTGCGGCGCACCTCCTCGGCCTGTGCGGCCGTGGGGGTGCCGGTGCGCAGGGCCTCGACCAGCACCGCATAGCAGCGCACCTGGGGGTCGTCGTTCATGCGGAAGTCGGGATGCAGCCGCGCGAAGGCCTCCCAATCCCGCCGCTGGCCGAGCAGGACGAGCCAGTCGTTGCGCAGACGGTCCGCCTGGTAGGTGCCGGCGTAGCGGGAGAGAAAGTCTTCCACCTCGGAGGGGCTGGCCTCGCCCAGCCGCGCCCGCAGCTCCCAATAGGCGGCCCAGGGCTCCAGCAGGTGGCCGCGAGCCTGCGGCAACAGGGCCGCGAGGCGGGCCTTGTCGCCGCGCTGGGCGGCCTGCTTCATCTGCAGCAGCACGTCGTCGTTGCCGTTCTGCGCGTGCGCCGCCTGCACCGGCAGCAGCAGGGCGGCTGCGAGGACGAAGGCGAGGGGGAGAAGGCGGGTGGGAACAGGAGCGCGAAGGCGGGTGCGCACCGGTGACAAAATGCTTGCGAACTGCATCGGGGGATTATGGACAAGTCAAAGGGCGCCGACACCTCGGCCACTGCCAACTTTCTCAAGCAACAGCTGCGTTCCGCACTGATCGAGCAACGTCTTTCGATGCCGGACCGCCTGGCACGCGCCGACCTGCTGCAGCGGGTGATGCGCATCTGGCTGGTCGGCCGGCCCGACACGGTCATCGGCGCCTATTGGCCGATCAAGGGCGAGTTCGATCCGCTGCCCGCGCTGCATCGCTGGAAGGAGGATGGCGAGCTCCAGGGCGAGCCGAAGCGCCGCCGCATCGGCCTGCCGGTGGTCGACCGCGTCCACAAGACGCTGACCTTCCATGCCTGGTACCCGGGTTGCCCGATGGAGAACGACGCCTACGATATCCCCAAGCCCAAGGACACGGAGCTCATCGTGCCCACGTTGCTGTTCGTGCCCTGCCTGGGCTACAGCGCGGGCGGCTACCGGCTGGGCTACGGCGGCGGCTTCTACGACCGCACGCTGGCGGCGCTGGAGCCGCGCCCCTTCACGGTCGGGCTGGGCTTCACGAACGGCTTCCTGGAAGACTTCGAGCCGGAGGCCCATGACCTCCCTCTCGATGCGATCCTGAACGACAACGGCGTCGTCTGGCCGATCACTTGACTCTCCCCCAGGCTCCCCCACTTCGTGTGGTCCGCCAACCCCCTCACCGGGGGCGACACCAGTGGCCCGGCAAAGCCGGTTCCACGGTGTCTCCCGAAGGCGCCTAGCTCCGCCGGCCGCACGAGGGCATTCAGTCCATCCGGTCAACGGTCTCGGGATCAGGCACCTCGCCGATGGTCTGGCGCGTGATGGCTGCCTGTGACTCCAGCCAGTCGCGGAAGGCCTGGATCTCCGGCCGCTGCAGGCTTCGCGGGCCGACGAGCAGCCAGTAGGCCATCGGCGAATCCATGCGGTGCTGCGGCAGCACCTCCACCAGGTCGCCGTTGGCCAGGCTCTCGGCAATCAGCGAGCTGCGCGCCAGCACCACGCCCTGTCCGGCCAGCGCGGCCTGCACCATCTGATAGGCGTAGTTGAAGTAGAGCCAGCGCTTGGGCTGGGCGCGCTGCAGGCCGTGCACGTCGAACCAGCGCCGCCAGGTCAGCCATTCCAGGTGGGTGCGGTGCGCGTCGCCGGCCTCGATGAGGGTGAAGCGGCCGATGTCGGCCGGCGCCTTGATCGGCGGATTGCTCTTGATGAGCCAGGGGCTGGCCACCGGCGTCAGGGTCTCGCCGAACAGGCGGATCGCGCCGGCCGGCATGTTCTCGGCGGGACCGTAGCGCAGCGCGATGTCGATGTCGGCCAGCTCCATGTCGACTGCCGTGTCGCTGGCGTCGATGCGGATGTCGATGTCCGGGTTGTCGCGCTGAAAGGCCTCCAGCCGCGGGATCAGCCACATCGACGCGAAGGAGGCGAAGGTGGTGAGGGCCACGCTCTTGCGCCCCGCGCTCTGCCGGATCTGCCGCACGGCGCCATCGATGCGCGGCAGGGCCTGCTGCACCGCCAGCAGCAGTTGCGCGCCCGCGCTGGTGAGTTCCACCGCGCGCGTGTGGCGCAGGAACAGGCTCACGCCCACCTCTTCCTCCAGCGACTGGATCTGCCGGCTGACGGCCGACTGGGTCAGCGCCATTTCCTCCGCGGCAGCTCGGAAGTTCAGGTGCCGGGCCACTGCCTCGAAGGCGCGCAGATGGCCGGCCGAGATCGGGCGGGAACGCAGGTGGGTCTGCGAATGCTGCATGGGGCTGGGTCTGGATTGATGCGAATGCGGAATCAGTAGGCTATCGCGTTTTCATTGGACCACCAAGGGCAGACGACGGATCATTCATTCCCGAAGCGCGAAATTGCGCTGATGGAGAAACCCCTCAGGAGCCTCGTATGTCCGCCGTCTGCACCACCACCACCACGACTTTCCCCTTGTCGCCGGATCACGTTCGGCGTCCCGCCGCCGCGGTTCCGCCGGCCGTGCGCCGCGGTGCGTGGCAGCTGGGCTACGGCGAGGCGACCAGCCTGCGGGCCTCCGGAGCGAGCGTGCTGCGCATCCGCCAGGGCCGCGTCTGGGTCACGCGCGATGCCACGGACCAGTGGGGCAGCGAAGACCTGGTGCTGGCGCCCGGCGAGACGCTTCGCATCGAGGCCGGTCAGCGCATCGTGATGGAGCCGTGGGACACCCATGGCGCCACCTACAGCTGGGACGCTGAATAAAGTTCTCCCCCAGGCTCCCCCACTTCGTGTGGTCCGCCAACCCCCTCACCGGGGGCAACACCAGCGGCCCGGCAAAGCCGGTTCCGCGAAGGATGTTGCTCTCCCCCAGGCTCCCCCACTTCGTGTGGTCCGCCAACCCCCTCACCGGGGGCAACACCAGCGGCCCGGCAAAGCCGGTTCCGCGGTGTTCCTCGAATGGCGCGCGCCGGTTTCATGCAACTTGGGCTGTGCCGAGGCCCTTCCGTTCTTACGTTCAGATGTCCCAGCGGGGGCGCAGCGCGATGAACTGCGCCAGCGCCTCCGCACCGTCGAGCCGGCTCAGTTCCGCCACGTCCTCGCGTTCCTCGACGTGGGCCAGCCCCATGTCGAAGCGACGGTAGCGGCGCAGCGAAATCGACCCTTCGTGCAGCACCTTCATGTCGACGTGTCGCGCGTCGGCCTCCAGGCGGTTCAGCAGGCGCAGCACGTTCCGTCGCGGTCCCTCGACATGCTGGCAGAAGCGCTGGCCGTCGAACACAAGCAGCCCGGTGATCGCCTCCTGCGCGTTGCGTGCGCGGGCCTGCGCGACGATGTGGCCGACGATGTCGGTGGGCAGGCCGGGGGCCAGCGTGCTGCAGTAAAGGATCTCGTGCAAGGGTTCTGTCATTGCGTCGTCGAAGGGCGTGCGCAGTTTAGGAGCGCGCCGACCTCCGCGAAATGTGAAAAGACATACACCTCCGGCCTATAGTCCGGCCGTGAATTTCGAGATCCATTTCCAAGCCATGCAGCCGCCCACGGGCGCGCATCCCTGCGAGCGCTGCCTGTTGCGCGGCAACCCGGCCTTCCTGGCGGTCACGGCCGAAGACCTGCGTCTGATCGAGTCCTTCCGCACCGGCACGCGCACCGTCGAGGCCGGCCGTGCGGTCATCGAGGAGGACCACCCGAGCCCGCAGCTCTACACGGTCTATTCCGGCTGGGCCTTCCGCTACAAATCGCTGAGCGACGGCCGCCGGCAGATCCTGGGCTTCCTGCTGCCCGGCGATTTCATCGGCTTGCAGGACGAGTTCGCCGACGGCCACACGCACGGCGTGGAGGCGGTGACCGATGTCACGCTCTGCAGCTTCGCGCGCGACCGGCTGTGGCCGCTGTTCCATGCCCAGCCCAAGCTGGGCTATCACATCACATGGCTGGCGGCGCGCGAGGAGAAGATGGTGGACGACAACCTGGTCACCGCCGGACGGCGCAACGCGGCCGAGCGCGTGGCGATGCTGCTGATGCACCTGTATCGGCGCGCCGAGCGCGTGGGCATGGCGCGCGAGGGCTGGGTGGCCTTCCCCTTCAACCAGCAGCACATCGCCGACGCGCTGGGCCTGTCGCTGGTGCACACCAACAAGACGCTGCGGCGGCTGCAGCGGCTCGGGCTGTACCGGCTGGAGGGCGGGTGGCTGCGCATCCTCGAGCCGCATGCCCTGCAGACGCTGGGCGACTACTTCGAGCGGCCGCTGCAGCCCGCGCCGTTGATCTGACCGCGTTCACCCGGGGCCGCCGCCGCCATCGCGTATCGTAGAGGCCTGTCCGCTTGCGGACCTTGCCCCACTCCGGCGTCGCCGCCGGCCAAATCCCTTGACCGTCGCCGCCTACCTGTGAAGCTCATGCCCCGTCTGCGCCAGATCGCCATGGTCGGTGGCGTCGAAACCTTCGGCGTTGCCATCGGCGGCATCGCCGGCCTGCTCATCGTCAACGTGCTGCCGAAGGACCAGTACGCCGCCTACACCTTCCTGGTCGCCTGCATGACCCTCATCATGGGCGTCACGGACCTGGGCCTGGCCCATTGCTGCCTGCCGATCGTGGGCCAGCGGGCCGGCGAGCAGCATTGGGTGGTGGGCGTGTGCCATCAGGTCTTCCGCAAGCGCTGGCTGCTGCTGGGGCTGGGACTGCTGCTGGTGGTGCCGTACTGGTTCTACAGCTCTCGGCAGCACGGCTGGTCGGGCGCGCCCTATTGGGTGGCCTCGTTGCTGATGCTGGCGGTGGTGCTGCTCACGCTGCGGGAGCACTATGCCAACACGGTGCTGCTGATCCTCAGCCGGATCTCGACGCTCAACCGCGTGGCCTTCAGCGCGCACAGCGTGCGCATCGCCTTCGTCGGTGCGGTGCTGCTGCTGCCCATCACGTCCTGGTCGATGGTCGGCATCGTGCTGGCCACCGCTGCGGCGAGCTTCGTCAGCGTGCTGCTCTACCGCAGGGCCTTCCGGCGCCACGAGGTCGTCGATGCGCACCTAGACGCCGAGTCCGCGCACAGGGTCGACCGGGAGATCATCCGCATCGCCAAGCCCCTGGTGCTGCCGGGCATCTTCTACCAGGTGCAAGGGGTGATCACCGTCTTCCTGGTGTCGATGTTCGGCACCGCCAGCATGCTGGCCGAGGTCGGCGCCTTCGGCCGGCTGGCGATGGTGCTGATGGTGGTGGACCGCGTGACCAACGTGCTGCTGTTCCCGGCCATCGCGCGCGCGCCGATGGGGCCGCGCCTGAGCACGATCGTCGCGCAGGCGCACGTGGCCTATTTCGCGATGGGCGGGCTGGTGCTGTTGACCTCCTTCTTTCTGCCGCAGTACTGGATCCTGCTGCTGGGCAAGCAGTACGCGAGCATGACGCCGCTGGTGTGGATGGTGTTTCTCGCCTCCATCCTGATGAATGCTTCGGGCTTCGCCTTCCGCACCCTGTCGGTCCGCGGCGCGACGGCGGGGCAGACCTACAGCATCCCGGTGACGCTGATCACGCAGGTGCTCTTCCTGTGGCTGGTGGGCATCAGCGACCTGCGCTCGGTGCTGTGGTTCGGCATCGCGACCAGCCTGGCCAACTTCGGCTACCAGTACGCGCTGCTGGCGCTGCGCTGGACGGGCTGGCGCCGCGAACCGGCGCCCGAGGACGCTCAGGCGCGCCTGTAGACGCGGCCGATCGCGGCCGCGATATTCAGGGCCAGCTCGTTCTTGCGCAGCTCGCCGTCCGAGTACACCCGGATCGGCGCATTGGCGTATTTCCAGTACCACTTGCTCGCCGCCGACGGTGGCCGTCCGCGCAGGGCATGGCCGACGAAGCCGCCATGCCAGGGTTTGAGCGAGCCGATCGCGTGCGAGAGGTAGTAGCCGCCCGGCGCGAAGTCCATGGCCTCCGGACCGGCGGTGTTCAGCGGGGCCTCGCAGACGGTCAGCGCGAAGTTCAGCGCGTCCTGGTCGGTCGAGTGGAACAACGCGGCCGAGCCGCCGGCCTTGAGCTGCTTGGCGCCCTCGTTGTATTCCACCACCAGGTCGCACAGCCGCCGCCACAAGTCCAGGAAGTCGAGGTGGGCGCGCGAGACCGCGATGAAGCCGGCGTTGTAGTAGCGGTCCAGGTCCCGCCGCGGCGTGATGCCGTGCGGCGCGAAAAAGCGGGCCCACAACAGACGCTTGGGGTGGCGCGCCGGGAAGCACCAGTTGACGTCCTCGGCCAGCGAGATGCCGTCTTCGCTGAACCAGCCGCACAGGGACGGCCAGTCGCACTTCACCACGATGTCCGGGTCGATGTAGGCCACGATGTCGGCCTGCGGCGAATGCTTCTCCAGCATCTCGCGGATGAAGGTGGGCTTGTAGTAGGTGAAGTGCAGGGGCGTGTCCAGCTCCTGCATGCGCAGCACCAGGCCCGACCCCACGGGCATCCGTCCGCTGGCGCGGTCGTACGCGGGCGAATCGACGATCCAGCCCGGCAGAACGCCGCGGTAGCCCACCCAGAGTTCGCCCTGGTAGCCGGCGGCGATCAGCGAATTCGCCAGGGCGGCCACGCCGTAGTGGTAGTTCTTCTCGAAGAGCGTGCAAAGGGTGATGTTCATGGATGCTGGGGTTTCCGTCGTTGCTGCGTCGTTGCGGCAGAGTGTAAACAAATGTTCTACATGGGCGCGTGACGGATGCCTCAAAGGGCCGCCGCCAGATCGCCCAAGTCGCGTTCGTAGGCCTGCAGCCGGCGCACCGCCTGTTCGCGCTGCCGGGGGGTGGTGCTGTTGTGCAGTGCCGCCAGGTGGCGGCAGCCTTCCTCCTGCAGCGCCTGCTGCTGCTCGCGCCAGGGGCCGGGCGGCGGGTCGGCGACACGCTGCACGTAGGCATGGATGGCGGCGCGGGCTTCGGCCGGCGGCGGGCGGCGGGACTGGAAGCCGCGCAGCAAGGCCAGTGCCTCCTGCTGACGCGCGCGGCGCTCGCGGTCCAGGGCGCGCGGGTCGAACACCGACTGCGCCACCTGCCGCTTGAGCAACTCGCGCTGGGCCGCATCGAGGGGGCCGTAGAAGTCCTCGTGGCGGTCGAGGAAGCGCTCGTACCGTCTCTCCTTCCAGCGTGCCGGCGCGCGCTCCAGCCATTCCTTGCGGTACTCGGCGTTGTTCTTCGCGTACTTGTGGTCGAGCTGGTCCACCTGCGCCGGGCTCAGGCTCAGCGCCAGCTCGGTGCCCGGGCCTTCGGCCTGCACCGCCACGACGAGCAGGCGCTCGCGGATGCGGTCGACGAAGTCGCACACCTGCCGTGGCGTGATGTCGCCGGGCGCCAGGGCCTGGGCCTCGCGCAGCAGGGCGGTGATCTTCGGCAGTTCGCTGCGGCGGTGCCAGGCCAGCAGACTGGCCAGTTCGTCGCGCACGCGCGGCATCTGAGCGCCATCGAAATCGAGGTAGCTGTCGAGCCACCAGTAGCTCAGTTCCGGCAGGTTGTTGTAGGCCAGCTTGACCGCGCTGCAGGAAGCCAGCACGGCGGCCACGAGCAGCGCGCCGATAATTCGCGCCAGCCAGAAGCAACGCAATCGAGAAAGCATGAACAGGACTCCACAGGAACACCGGGAACCGGTCGATGTCGTCATCATGGCGGCCGGCAAGGGCACGCGCATGAAAAGCAGCCTGCCCAAAGTGTTGCATCGTTTGGGTGGCCGTGCCCTGGTGGCGCACGTGGTCGACACCGCCGCGCGCGTCGGCGCCCGGCACGTGGTGGTGGTCACCGGCCATGGCGCGACCGATGTCGAAGCCGCACTCGGCGAGGGCGTGGCCGGCGTGGTGCCGCAGTTTGCGCGCCAGGTGCCGCAGCTGGGCACCGGCCATGCGATGCAGCAGGCCGTGCCGCTCCTGCCCGACGACGGCACGGTGGTGGTGCTCTCGGGCGACGTGCCCCTCATCGGCGAGGCCACCCTGCGCGACCTGATCGCCCAGAGTGCCGGACGCCGGCTCGCGCTGCTCACCATCGAGGCCGAGAACCCGACAGGCTACGGCCGCATCGTTCGCGCCCCCGCCGCCGACCCGGACACCGAGGGCGAGGTGCAAGCCATCGTCGAGGAAAAGGACGCGAGCGAGACGCAGCGCGCCATCCGCGAGATCTACACCGGCGTGATGGCGGTGCCGACGCAGCTGCTCCGGCCCTGGCTCGCGCGGCTGGACAACAGGAACGCCCAGGGCGAGTACTACCTGACCGACGTGGTCGGCTTCGCCACCATCGACGGCGTGCCGGTGGTGGCGCACCGTGTCGAAGACCCGCTGGAAGTGGCGGGCATCAACACGCCGGCCCAGCTGGCGGCACTCGAGCGTGCCTACCAGCGGCGTCAGGCCGACGCGCTGCTGGAACAGGGCGTGCGGCTGGCCGATCCGGCGCGCATCGACGTGCGCGGCTCGCTGGTCTGCGAAGCGGACGTGGAGATCGACGTCAACTGCGTCTTCGAGGGGGCCGTCTCGCTGGGTGCGGGCGTGCGCGTGGGGGCCAACTGCGTGATCGCCAATGCACGTATCGACACGGGAGCCATCATCCATCCCTTCACCCACATCGACGGCGAGAAGGCCGGCGCGACGGTGGGCGTGGGCGCGCTGGTCGGGCCCTTCGCCCGGCTGCGGCCTGGCGCGCGCCTGGGGCCGGAGGTCCACATCGGCAACTTCGTCGAGATCAAGAATTCCACGCTGGCGGCCGGCGCCAAGGCCAACCACCTGGCCTACCTGGGTGACGCCACCGTCGGCGAGCGTGTCAACTACGGCGCCGGCAGCATCACGGCCAACTACGACGGCGCTCACAAGCATCGCACGGTCATCGGGGACGACGTGCACATCGGCAGCAACTGCGTGCTGGTGGCGCCGATCACCATCGGCGCGGGCGGCACCATCGGCGGCGGCTCCACCGTGACCAAGAGCACCGAGCCGGGCGGGCTCACCATCTCGCGCAGCCGACAGGTCAGCTACCCGAACTGGAAGCGCCCGAAAAAATAAGGCCCCCTGGACTTCTCACGTCACGGCGCTGCGTGTGCTTCTCCACCGCCCGAGGGGGAGCCGCGGCCGCCTTGCGACGGCCCGGCGGCGGGCGGCGGGCCCGAAGGCGTCGCCGGCGGCAGCGGCATGCGCGTGTCGAACTTCGCCCGCTTGATGCTGAAGAAGGCCTTCACGTTGCGCACGTTGGCATCCGTGGTGAACAGGCGCTGTGCCAAGGCCTGGTAGCCGGGCATGTCGCGCACCGTCGCGATCAGCACGAAATCGGGACCGGGCGAGACCCGATAGCACTGCTGCACGGCCTCGTCGGCCACGACCCTGGCCTCGAACGCGTCCAGGGACGCGGCGTCCTGCCGGTCCAGCGACACCTCGATCACTGCCGTGAGCACCGCGCCGACGCGTTGCGGATCGAGCAGGGCCACCTCGCGCGCGATCCAGCCCCCTTCATGCAGCCGCCGGACGCGGCGCAGACAGGTCGCAGGGGACAGGTTGAAGCGTTCGGCCAAGGCCTGATTGCTGTGGGAGGCGTCGTGCTGGAGGGCGTCCAAAAGCTGCAAGTCGGTCGCGTCCATGCAATCACGTTTCTCAGTCGATGATGAGATGAAATATTACTGCAGATGGCGTGAAATGTGAAATATCCATTCTGATTTGTTAATTCATTGATCACAAATTTCACTTCGGTCTCCTACCATCCCTACCTTTCATCCACAGGAGCCTCTTCATGTGTGGCATCGTCGGCGCCGTCTCCGCACGCAACATCGTTCCCATCCTCGTCCAGGGCCTGCAGCGCCTGGAATACCGCGGTTACGACTCCTGCGGCGTCGCCGTGCATGCCGGGGGATTGCAGCGTGCCCGCACCACCGCTCGCGTTGCTGACCTGCTGACCCAGGTGGCGGAGGACCGGATCGACGGCCACACCGGCATTGCCCACACCCGCTGGGCCACGCACGGCGCGCCGGCCGTGCACAACGCCCACCCCCACTTCAGCCACGGCCCCGGCGCCGGCGCAGGCACCACGCGCCCGGGCCGAATTGCACTCGTGCACAACGGCATCATCGAAAACCACGAAAGCCTGCGCGCCAGGCTGCAGGCCAAGGGCTACGTCTTCGAGAGCCAGACCGACACCGAGGTCATCGCGCACCTGATCGACAGCCACTACGACGGCGATCTCTTCGAGGCCCTGAAGACCAGCGTGCAGCAGCTGCAGGGCGCCTATGCCATCGCCGCGATCTGCCGCGACGAGCCGCACCGCGTGGTGGGTGCGCGCGCCGGCTCGCCGCTGATCCTCGGCGTCGGCAAGGAAGGCGGCGAGAACTTCCTGGCCAGCGACGCCATGGCCCTCGCCGGCGTGACCGACCAGATCGTCTACCTGGAGGAGGGCGACGTGGTCGACATCCAGCCCGGCCGCTACTGGATCGCCGACCGGGCCCACAAGCCTGTGGACCGCCCGGTGCGCACCGTGCTCGCCCACAGCGGGGCCGCCGAGCTGGGGCCCTACCGCCACTTCATGCAGAAAGAGATCTTCGAGCAGCCGCGCGCCATCGGCGACACGCTGGAAGGCATCGAGGGCATCGTGCCCGAGCTCTTCGACGGCATGGCGCAGGATGGAACCCCCGGTGCCGCGGCCTGGCGCGTGTTCAAGGAGATCGACAAGATCCTCATCCTCGCCTGCGGCACCAGCTACTACAGCGGCTGCACCGCCAAGTACTGGCTGGAGAGCATCGCGAAGCTGCCCACCCAGGTCGAGATCGCCAGCGAATACCGCTACCGCGATTCCGTGCCCGACCCCAAGACCCTGGTCGTGACCATCAGCCAGTCCGGCGAAACGGCCGACACGCTCGCGGCGCTGCGCCATGCGCGCTCGCTGGGCATGGAGCAGACGCTGACCGTGTGCAACGTCGCCACCAGCGCGATGGTGCGCGAGTGCAAGTTGGCCTACATCACGCGCGCGGGCGTCGAGATCGGTGTCGCATCGACCAAGGCCTTCACCACCCAGCTGGCGGGCCTGTTCCTCCTGACGCTGACGCTGGCCCAGGCCAAGGGCCGGTTGAGCGAGGCGGAGGAGGGGCGGTACCTGAAAGAGATGCGCCATCTGCCCGTCGCGCTGCAGTCCGTGCTGGCGCTGGAGCCGCAGATCATCAGCTGGGCCGAGGACTTCGCACGCAAGGAGAACGCGCTCTTCCTCGGCCGCGGTTTGCACTACCCGATCGCGCTGGAAGGTGCGCTCAAGCTCAAGGAAGTGACCTACATCCACGCCGAAGCCTACGCTGCCGGCGAACTCAAGCACGGGCCGCTGGCGCTGGTGACCAGCGAGATGCCTGTCGTGGCGGTGGCGCCCAACGACGCGCTGCTGGAAAAGCTCAAGAGCAATCTGCAGGAAGTGCGCGCGCGCGGCGGCGTGCTCTATGTGCTCGCAGACGGCGATACGCACATCGAAAGCGGCGAAGGCCTTCACGTGATTCGCATGCCCGAGCACTACGGTGCGCTGTCACCGCTGCTGCATGTGGTGCCTCTGCAATTGCTGGCCTATCACACGGCGTGTGCGCGGGGGACGGATGTGGACAAGCCTCGGAATCTGGCGAAGTCGGTGACGGTCGAGTAGGCGTTGTTGTCCCATCAGGGTACAGACATCATGCTATGAGGGATTTGCCGACGGCCCCCCTCCCCATGGCGCAAGTGCAGCGCATGACGACGGTGGCGGCATGTCAACATGCGTTCGGGGCCTGGTCTCCGTCACGACGCCGATTGGGTCGTGAGCCGCGGCTATCCGCTCTCGGTGCTGGGCCGCAAGGGCAGTTGGCTCAAGGTGCGCGACTTCGAGAACGACCGCGGCTGGGTGCTGCGCTCCATGGTGAACCGGACGCCTCACCACATCGTCGTCTCCAACGTGGCCAACATGCGCCGCTCGCCCGGCACAAACAGCCGGATTGTCGGACGGGCCAAGTATGGCGACGTGCTGCGTACCCTCGACCGCCGCGGGGCCTGGATCAAAGTGCGACACGAACGCGGCACGACGGGGTGGGTGGCGCGCAGACTTGTCTGGGGCTGGTAGGCCCGGCGACACCGCCTGCTCCTGGTCATGCGTGATCTGCGGCTGGCCTACGTGCCGGTGCGCACGGCCGTGCAATCCGCACCCGACCTAGAATGACCCGGCAATGCCGGCACAGCGCTCCTCGCACGATTCACATCCCGTTGTCGCAGCCCTCATCCGGATCGCAACGCAGACGCGCGGGTTGCGCGTGGTGGTCCAGGCGATCCGCAACTACATCCTTCACCAGAGCGCGAACCAGGCGGGAAGCATGTCCTTCTCGCTGCTCCTGTCCCTGTTTCCGCTGCTGATTCTCCTGTCGGCGGCAGCGGCCTTCATCGGCGAACCCGGCGACGCCGCCGCGCTGGCGACGCGGGCGCTGGAATACACGCCCGGTGTCGTGCGCACGGCCCTCCAGCCCGTGATCGATCAGGTTCTCGCGCAACGCAGCCGGACGTTGGTGGCGGTGGGGGCGCTTGTCACGCTCTGGACGGCGTCGTCGGGCATGCAAGCCGTGCGCACGGCCTTGAATCGCGCCTATGGCGTCGAACGCGGCGCGGCGTTCTGGCAGGCGCGGATCAAGGTCACTCTTTTCACGATCGTGGTCGGCAGCGGTGTGCTCGTCGCCTTCAGTTCCGTGGTCATCCTGCCGTACGCGTGGCAACTGCTCAACGCGCATGGCGCCGGCGGCGAGATCTGGCTGCACGCGGCGGTGCGCTACCTCCTGGCTTTCGCGGCCCTGGTGGTGCTGTACATCCTGATGTACGCCTTCCTGCCGGACATCCGGCAGCGCGCCGTGACCGTCATCCCGGGTGCGCTGGTCGGCGCGGCGATGTGGGTCGGGGCGGCCTACGTGCTGTCGTACACCTTGCGAACGGCAGGCAAGCTGGCGCTGATCTACGGCGGGTTCGCCGGTACCGTCGCGACGCTGATCTTTCTCTACCTCAGCGCCACGACCCTGATCTTCGGCGCGGAGATCAACGGCGTGTTGCGCAAGCCCTCGCCTGATTCCTCGGGATCGTGAAGTGGCCCTGACGCCCGGCCGGTTGTTCCACACTGAGCGCCTGCATCCGACAGAGGCGCGCAAGGGGTCTGCAGCATGCTTCGCAAGCTCTTGTTCAAAAGCCTGACCTTTTTGCGCTCCACCTTCTGGATCGTGCCGGGTGCGATGGTTCTGGCGGGCGCGGTTGCCGCAATCGCGCTCGTCTGGCTGGATCGCCATGGCTGGTCGACCCGATGGATCAGTCCCGAGTACCTTTACGACGGCGGCATGACCGGCGCCCGGACGCTGCTCGGCGCCGTGGCCTCCTCGTCCATCGCCGTGGCCGGCACCCTGTTCTCGATCACCATCGCGGCCCTGTCGCTGACCGCCGGGCAGATGGGGCCACGGTTGCTGCGCAACTTCACGGCCGACAGGGGCAGCCAATTGACGCTGGGTGCGTTCCTGGCAACCTTCGCCTATTCGCTGCTGGTTCTGCGCAGCGTCCGCAGCGTGGAGGAAGGAGATTTCGTTCCACACCTGGCGATGACCGTCGACCTCCTGATGGCAGGCGTGTGCGTGGGGATGCTGGTCTATTTCATCGGCCACATGGCCGGGCGGATCAACGTCGACACGGTGGTCGAACTGGTCAGCCAGGATCTTCGCAGCGCGCTCGATGCACTTTGCTCCGAGGCCGCGCGGCAAGAGGCGGTGCCAGAATCCTTCTGGGCGGATGCCGAGACGGTGTGCGACCCGCGCCGCGGATATGTGCAGCACCTGGACACCGCCATGCTGGCCCAGTGGGCCGCCGATCGCGAGCTTGTCATCCGGATGCTCGTGCGCCCCGGCGATTACGTTTTTCCCCACACACCCATTGCTTTGGTCCGCCCCCGATGCGAGGGAGCGGACCAGGCGATCCGGACCGCTACCTCGCTGGGAACCGAGCGCACGACGGCGCACGATCCCGCGCATGCGATCCGCCAACTGGTGGAGGTCGCGGTTCGAGCGTTGTCGCGCGGCATCAACGACCCCAACACTGCGATCGGCGTGCTTGACCGGCTCGGCGCGAGCCTGTGCGAGATCAGCCAGCACGAACTCGTCCAGGGCACCTACCGCGTTGCCGGCCATATCCACCTCGTGGTCCCCGCGATCGACTACGACGGCCTGGCCGACGTGATGTTCCACACCATCCGGCAGGAGGCTGCAAGCAGCGGAAGCGTTTCGGTGCTGACGCGGATGATCGACGTGCTCGCGGCTGTGGCCTTCTGCGAGCAACGCCCTCCACGAATCGAAACCTTGCGGCGGCATGCCGAGGCGATTGCGGCGGATGCCAGACGGACGATCGCGAACGCGGCCGATCTTCAAGCTTTCCTCGATCGCCTCGACGAGTTCCACCGGGCCAGCCGTATCGAAAGTCGTTGCAGGTGATGCCCGACCGGGAAAGTCGTGCGGTGTTCAACCCGAGGCGAGACCCGGCCCGCCACGGCGCCATGCCCACCGGCATCCGGCCCCGTCCGCGCGCTTGCGGCCTGGTCCTACAGCGGAAGAACGAGATTCCGACAAACCCGGCGCGCTGAAGCGCATCTATCTCGGTGAGCCGAAGACGTGCAGGCCGATGCACTGCATGCTTCTCGAAATCCCATTCGTTCCTGGACCCCGACATGACACTGCACAACAGGATCGCCCTGGTCACCGGCTGCACCCAAGGCATCGGCCAGGCGATCGCGCTGAAGCTGGCGCGGGAAGGTGCCGACATCGTGATCAACGCGCTTCGCGATGACGATCGCGCCGAGGCCACGCGCGAGCAGATCCGCGCGCTCGGGCGGCGCTGCGCGAGCGCCATCGGCGACGTGTCGCAGCCGGCGGTGATACGCAGCGCTCTGGAGCGCGCCGTCGATGAGTTGGGACCGGTCGACATCCTCGTCAACAATGCCGGCATCGAGCGCCGCGCCGCCCTGCTCGATGTGACGGAGGAAGACTATGACCGCGTGATGGCAGTCAACCTGAAAGGCCCCCTTTTCCTCTGCCAGACCTTCGCCCGGCTGTGCCGCCGCGCGCAGCGCACAGGCGCGATCATCAACATCAGCTCGGTTCACGAAGAGCTGCCTTTTCCGAACTTCACGCCCTATTGCACGAGCAAGGGAGGGCTCAAAATGCTGATGCGCAACCTCGCGATCGAGCTGGCGCCACTCGGGATCACCGTCAACAACATCGCCCCGGGCGCGATCGAGACGCCCATCAATGCCCGGCTCCTGAGCAACCCTCGGCTGATGGCACCCTTGCTGGCCAGGATTCCGCTGAATCGCCTGGGCGAGCCGGGTGACGTGGCCGGTGTGGCTGCCTTCCTGGCCGCGGACGGTGCGCGCTACATCACCGGCACGACGATCGTGGTGGATGGCGGCCTGCTGTGGAGCTACGACGAACAATGAGCGGCCATGCACAGCGCGAGAAGGAGATGCCGGCGCATTCACCCGGCGAGCGGCGCGTTCGCGCCCAGCGCGCGCCGGCGCCCGACGTGCTGAGCCCTGCGGACCGTTACCAGGAACTCTTCGTCGCGGTCCAGCAGAGCCGTGTCTTCGAGGACAGCAAGACCTTCGTCGACTGCGCGCCGGTGGGCGAGCCGTCGGACATCCTGTCGGCCTATCGCGCTCAGTGCGAGGCGGCGGATTTCGATCTGGCGCACTTCGTGCGCGCCCATTTCCGTTCCCTGCAGCCGGCGCCGACCGACTACGAGTCCGTGCCGGGCCAGCCCATCCGCGAGCACATCGCCAGGCTCTGGCCAGTGCTGACCAGGCATCCCGATGCGCACCCGCCGGCGTCTTCCCTGCTGCAGTTGCCGCATCCTTATGTGGTGCCGGGAGGGCGTTTCGGCGAGCTCTACTACTGGGATTCCTACTTCACGATGCTCGGCCTGGCCGCCGACGGGCAGGACCGCCTTGTCGGCGACATGCTCGAGAACTTCGCCTACCTGATCGACACCTATGGGCATGTGCCCAACGGCACCCGCAGCTACTACCTCGGGCGTTCGCAGCCGCCCCTGTTCGCCTTCATGGTCGAGCTGGCCGAGGCGCACGGCCTCGCCCGAGCCGTCGACCACTTACCGCAGCTGCGCCAGGAGCATGCCTGGTGGATGCGCGATGCCGATGGCCTCGCGCCCGGCCAGGCCAGCCGGCGTGTCGTGAGACTCGCCGACGGCCGCCTGCTCAACCGCTTCTGGGACGAGCGCGACACGCCGCGCGAAGAATCGTGGCTGGAGGACGTCACGACGGCACGCCACGCGGGCCGTGAGCCGCAGGAGGTCTACCGCGACCTGCGTGCGGCCTGCGAGTCCGGCTGGGACTTCTCGACGCGCTGGTTGCAGGGGGCTGCGCCCGCATCGGCGCCGGCGCGTGAGGACGGGGGCAGACGCAAGGCGGAGACGGCGCCCTCGCTGGCGAGCATCTGCACCACCGACATCCTGCCGGTGGACCTCAATTCATTCCTGTATCGGCTGGAGCGTGACATTGCCGCACTGGCGGCCCAGGCCGGCGATGCGGCCACGGCCGACCGGTTCGGCAGACTCGCCCAGGCCCGTCGCGACGCGATTCACGCCCTGATGTGGGACGAGGCATCGGGGGCCTACTTCGACCACGACTGGAAGCGTGCCGCGCGGCGTACCTGCCTGACCGCCGCATGCGTGGTGCCACTGTTTGCCGGCCTGGCCGATGACCGCCGCGCGGCGGCGCTGGCCGACACCGTGCGCAGGCGTCTCGTCGCGCCCGGCGGCCTCGCCACCACCGAGCGCGCCAGCGACCAGCAGTGGGACCGTCCCAATGGCTGGGCGCCGCTGCAGTGGATGGCGGTGCAGGGCCTGCGTCGCCACGGCCACAACGAACTGGCGGACACCATCGCGCACCGCTGGTTGTGCACCGTCGCGGCCATCTACGAACGCGAGGGGAAGCTGATCGAGAAGTACGCATTGCGCGCGGTGGACAATGAAGCGACGCGCGGCGGCCTCGGCGGCGAATATCCGCTGCAGGATGGTTTCGGATGGACCAACGGCGTGGCGGCGGCCCTGCTGGCGCTGCATCCGTCGCATTCGGCAAGGGATTGCAGGGCGCGCTTGCCGACGGGTCAGCACCGATAGAACTCCGGTGACGCTCGGTGCGTCGCCGAACGTCCATCCGCCGGCGCCGCGCCCTCAGCTGCGCTCGGCCAGCTGCGCCAGGATGGCCGGGTTCTCGAGCGTGGACGTGTCCTGCGTGATCGCTTCGCCCTGCGCGACCGAGCGCAGCAGCCGGCGCATGATCTTGCCGCTGCGCGTCTTGGGCAGGTTGTCGCCGAAGCGGATGTCCTTGGGCTTCGCGATGGGGCCGATCTCCCGGGCCACCCACTCGCGCAGTTCGGCCGCGATCTTCCTGGCTTCCTCGCCCGTGGGGCGCGGGCGCTTGAGCACGACGAAGGCGCAGATCGCCTCGCCGGTGGTCTCGTCGGCGCGGCCCACCACCGCCGCCTCGGCCACCAGCTCGGTGCAGGCGACCAGCGCGGACTCGATCTCCATCGTGCCCATGCGGTGGCCGCTCACGTTGAGCACGTCGTCGATGCGCCCGGTGATGGTGAAGTAGCCCGTTCGGGCGTCGCGCACGGCTCCGTCGCCGGCGAGGTAGTAGCGCCCCTTGAAATCCTCCGGAAAGTAGCTGGACTTGAAGCGGCCGGGGTCGCCCCAGATGGTGCGGATCATCGACGGCCAGGGCTTCTTCACCACCAGGATGCCGCCCTGGCCCCAGGGCAGCTCCTGGCCGGTTTCGTCCACCACCGCGGCACTGATGCCCGGGAAGGGAAGCGTGCAGGAACCCGGCACCAGCTCGGTCACGCCGGGCAGCGGCGTGATCATGTGCCCACCGGTTTCGGTCTGCCAGAAGGTGTCGACGATGGGGCAGCGCCCGCCGCCCACCTGTTCGTGGTACCAGGTCCACGCGGCCGGGTTGATGGGCTCGCCCACCGAACCCAGGATGCGAAGGGACGACAGGTCGTAGCGGCGCGGGTGCACCGAGGGCGTGGCCTCCGCTGCCTTGATGAGGGAACGGATCGCGGTCGGCGCGGTGTAGAACACCGTGACCAGGTGGTCCTCGATCATCTTCCAGAAGCGGCCCGCGTCGGGGTAGGTGGGCACGCCCTCGAAGACCACTTGCGTGGCGCCCAGCGCCAGCGGCCCGTAGGCGATGTAGGTGTGGCCGGTCACCCAGCCGATGTCCGCGGTGCACCAGAACACGTCCTCGGGCTTCAGGTCGAAGGTCCATTGGCAGGTCAGGGCCGCATGCAGCAGGTAGCCGCCGGTGGCGTGCTGCACGCCCTTGGGCTTGCCGGTGGAGCCGGAGGTGTAGAGCAGGAAGAGGGGATGCTCGGCTTCCACCCACTCGGGCTCGCAGGTCGCCGGTTGCGCATCCACCAGTGCGGGCGCCCAGATGTCGCGGGGCGCCTGGAAAGGCACCGGCGCGCCGGTACGCCGGGCGACCAGCACGTGCCGCACGCGCTCGCAGCCGCCCAGGGCCAGCGCCTCGTCGACGATGGTCTTCAGCGGCAGCACCTTGCCGCCGCGCACCTGCTGGTCGGCCGTCATCACCAGCACGGCGCCCGTATCGGCGATGCGGTCGCGCAAGGCCTGCGCAGAAAAGCCGCCGAACACCACCGAGTGGATGGCGCCGATGCGGGCACAGGCCTGCATGGCGACCACGCCCTCGATCGACATCGGCAGGTAGATCACCACGCGGTCTCCCTTTGCCACGCCGAGCGACTTCAGCGCGTTGGCCGTGCGGCACACGCGCTCCAGCAACTCGGCGTAGGTGACGCGGGTGACGCGGCCGTCATCGGCTTCGAAGATGATCGCCGTCTTGCGGCCCAGGCCGCGCTCGATGTTGCGGTCCAGGCAGTTGTAGGACGCATTGAGCGTGCCGTCGTCGAACCACTTGAAGAAGGGCGCCTCGCTGTCGTCGAGCACGCGCGTGAAGGGCTTCTTCCAGCTCACGAATTCGCGCGCGAGCCGCCCCCAGTAGCCCTGGGGATCGGCCTCGGCTTCCGCCACCAGGGCGTCGTAGGCGGCGCGGCCGGAGACATGGGCGTTGCGCACCAGGTCTTCGGGCGGAAGGTAGCGGCGGGTGTCGGTGTGGGTCATGGGGCTTCCTGCTGTGAGACTCATGGGTCGATGGCGCCGGCATGAAGGCGATGGCGGCGGCGCTGGTTCGAACTCGGCGGCGACAGGGCGACGAAATTCGCCGCATTCTGGTCCACGCCCTACGGCGAGGGTTTGATCTGCGTCATAGGGACCTCCTGGTGGGACCCGTAGCATCGCGGACAAAGTTTTCACCAGCCCCGCTCAAAGATGACGAATGTTTGCATGGTCCCGATGACGGCGCCGGCCGCCCGCACGGGGCGAGACACTCCGGAGGCCACCATGCACGACGCGCCTTCGTTGCCGGCCGAAGCCCTGGGCCGCTACCAGACCTTGCAGGCCGGACTGGACCTGCTGGACCAGGGTCTGTCGATCTTCGACGGCGACCTGCGACTGGTGGCCTGGAACACCGCCTATGTCCGCCTGCTGGACTTTCCGGAGGACATGGCCTATCTGGGCGCGCCCTTCGAGAGCTTCATTCGCTACAACGCCAAGCGCGGGGAGTACGGCCCCGGCGATCCGGAAGCCCTGGTGGCCGAGCGGGTGGAGGCCGCGCGCGGCTTCGAGTCGCACGAGATCGAGCGCACGCGCCCCGACGGCCGCGTGCTGCGGATTCGCGGCATGCCGCTGCCCGGCCACGGCTTCGTCACGCTCTATTCCGACGTCACCGCCCAGCGCGCGGCCGAGCGCACCATCCTCGAGCAGAACGCGGAACTCGAGAGCCGCGTGGCGGCGCGCACCGGCGAGCTGCTGCGGGAGCAGAAGCGTTCGCAGGAACTGATCGCCCGGGCGCAGAAGCTCGAGGCGCTGGGGCAGCTGACGGGCGGGTTGGCGCACGACTTCAACAACATCCTGACCGTGGTGATCGGCAACCTGGCCGCGTTGGCCCGTGTACGCGGGGACGACCCGCTCGTGCCGGAATTCGTGCAGCCCGCCCTGGACGCTTCACGGCGTGGCGCGGACCTGGTCAAGGGCCTTCTCAGCTTCGCGCGGCGGCAGCCGCTCAAGGCCGTGAACCTGGATGTCTGCGCTCTGCTCGAGAGCACCGCGAAGCTGGTGCGGCGTTCGCTGCCGGAGAGCTTGTCCCTCGACATCCTGGACATCCTGGGGACCCGGGCCCCGGTGCGTGCCTGGATCGACGCGGGCCTGCTGGAGCAGGCCCTGCTCAACCTGCTGCTCAATGCCCGCGATGCCGCACGCCCCGGCGGACGCATCCAGATCGGCGCCACGCAGGCCGTGCTGGACGCGCCGGCCGCGCAGGCGCTGCACGTCGCGCCCGGGCCGTACGCGCACGTCCAGGTGCGGGACGACGGCGCCGGCATGGACGCGCACACGCTGGCCCACATCTTCGAACCCTTCTTCACCACCAAGCAAGCTGGCCGCGGCAGCGGGCTGGGCATGGCCATGGTCTACGGTTTCATCAAGCAGTCGGGCGGGGCCATCGAGGTGCGCAGCGCGCCGGGGCAAGGGACCACCGTCTCGCTGTGGCTGCCGGCCGGCGTGCCCGAGGAGGCCCAGGCGGCCGCGCCCGCGCCCGCGCCCGCGCCATCCGAGGCTGTGCCCAGCGCCGAGCGCGGCCTGGCGCTGCTGGTGGACGACGACGACGAGGTCCGCCGCGTGGTCCGGCGCGATCTGCTGGCCCTGGGCTATTCGGTGCTCGAAGCCGGCAACGGTGCCGAGGCGCTGAGCCTGCTGGCCCGCACCGACGGGATCGTCCTGCTGCTGTCGGACGTGAGCATGCCCGGTGGCGTGGACGGGCGCGAGGTTGCGCGCGCGGCCCGTGAGGGCCGCCGCGCGCACGCCGTGGTCCTGATGAGCGGCTACGCCCCCGGCGACCTGCGCGTGCCCGGTGTGCCGTTGCTGGCCAAGCCCTTCACGCGCGCGCAACTGGACAAAGCCATCGAGGCTTCGAAGCGATGAGCACCCCTTTCATCCCTCCAGCGGACGAAGACGGCGCCCCGCCTTCGCTGATCTTCGTGATCGAAGACGACCCCGAGGTGGCCCGCATCGTGCTCGCCACACTGAAGGACTTCGGCTTCAGCTGCGAAGGCTTCCAGACCGGTGTGAGCGCCTTGCGGCGCATGCAGACCGAGACGCCGGACCTGTGCATCGTCGACCTCGGCCTGCCGGACATGGACGGCCTGGACCTGCTGCGGCGCATCAGCTCGCAATCCACCGCGGGTGTGCTGATCCTCACGGGACGCGGCCACGCGGCCGATCGCGTCATGGGGCTGGAGCTGGGCGGCGACGACTACGTCATCAAGCCTTTCGAGCCGCGCGAGCTGGTGGCGAGGGTTCGCAGCATCCTGCGCCGGCGCAGGTTCGTGCCGGGCTCGGCCGGTGGCCGGCAGCGCCGCTATGCCAGCTTTCTGGGCTGGCGCATCGATTGCGCGGCCAACATCCTGCGCGCGCCCGACGGCAGCGAGCACCTCCTGGGCACGGCCGAGACGCAGGTGCTGCGCTGCTTCGTCGAGCGGCCGCACCAGATCCTCACGCGCGAGCAGCTGGTGGGCGCGCGCGACCTGCTGCCCAGCGACCGCAGCATCGACGTGCGCATCTCGCGCCTGCGCCGGAAGATCGAGCCCGACCCGCATGCGCCCTCGATCATCAAGACCGTGTACGGCGCCGGTTACCTGCTGGCCGCGGACGTCAGCTGGAGCTGAGGCGCGCGGCGCATTGCGCACCGATTGCACCGCAGTGTGACGAATATTTGCATGGCCACCCGCGGGTCCGGTCCGGCACCCAGAATCGCCGCGACCACCCAGGAGGCCCCATGCGCGACCCGCTTGTCGAGAAGATCCAGTCCCACCCCAAGTACCGTGAGTTGAGGCGAAAGCGAAACAGCTTCGGCTGGCTGCTCACCCTCCTGATGATGGCCGTGTACTACGGCTACATCGCCCTCATCGCCTTCAACAAGCCCTTTCTCGCCCAGCCCATCGGGACCGGCGTGAGTTCCATCGGCATTCCGATCGGCCTGGGCGTGATCGTCTTCACCATCGTCATCACGGCCATCTACATCCGTCGCGCCAACGGCGAGTTCGACCGGCTGACCGCAGAGATCCTGAAGGAGTCCCAGCGATGAGCCGCCTCTCGATTCGCTCGGGCGCAGGCATGGCCCTGTTTCTGCTGGCTGGCGCCGCCCTGGCCGCCGGCGGCGATCTGGGGCAGGCGGACAAGCAGCCTACCAACTGGATCGCCATCGGGATGTTCACCGTCTTCGTGGTGGCGACGCTCTTCATCACCAAGTGGGCCGCTGCGAGAACCCGCTCGGCCGCCGACTTCTACACCGCGGGCGGCGGCATCACGGGCTTCCAGAACGGCCTGGCGATCGCGGGAGACTACATGTCGGCCGCCTCCTTCCTGGGCATCTCCGCCGCGGTCATGGCCACCGGCTACGACGGGCTGATCTATTCGATCGGCTTTCTCGTGGGCTGGCCGGTGATCACCTTCCTCATGGCCGAGCGCTTGCGCAACCTGGGCAAGTTCACCTTTGCCGACGTGGCGGGCTACCGCTTCCGGCCCGGGCCCATCCGCGCCTTCGCGGCCTCCGGCACGCTGGTGGTGGTGGCCTTCTACCTCATCGCCCAGATGGTGGGCGCGGGCCAGCTCATCAAGCTGCTGTTCGGCCTGGACTACATCCTGGCCGTGGTCATCGTCGGCGTGCTGATGATGGTGTACGTGCTCTTCGGCGGCATGACGGCCACCACCTGGGTGCAGATCATCAAGGCAGTGATGCTGCTGGCCGGCGTCACCTTCATGGCCCTCATGGTGCTGGCGCAGTTCGGCTTCAGCCCGGAGGCGCTGTTTGCCAGGTCGGTGGACGTGCGAACGCACATCGCCGCCGCCAGCGGCAAGACCCCGGAAGAGGCGGCGGCCGCGGGCCTGAGCATCATGGGCCCGGGCGGCTTCGTGAAGGACCCGATCTCCGCCATCTCCTTCGGCATGGCGCTGATGTTCGGCACCGCCGGGCTGCCGCACATCCTGATGCGCTTTTTCACCGTGCCCGATGCCAAGCAGGCGCGCAAGTCGGTCTTCTGGGCCACCACCTGGATCGGCTACTTCTACCTGCTGATCTTCATCATTGGCTTCGGCGCGATCACGCTGGTGCTGACCAACCCCGAGTACGCCGACACCGCCACCGGGACCATCAAGGGCGGTGGCGGCGCAGCCAACATGGCGGCGGTGCTGGTGGCCAAGGCGGTGGGCGGCAATGTCTTCTACGGCTTCATCTCGGCGGTGGCCTTCGCCACCATCCTGGCGGTGGTGGCGGGCCTGACGCTCTCGGGCGCCTCGGCGGTGTCGCACGACATCTACGCCACCCTCGTGAAGAAGGGGCGCGCCAACAGCGCGGACGAACTGCGCGTCTCGCGCATCACGACGATCGGTCTGGGCGTGGTGGCGGTGCTGCTGGGCATCGCGTTCGAGCGGCAGAACATCGCCTTCATGGTGTCGCTGGCCTTTGCCATCGCTGCGTCGGCCAACTTCCCGGTGCTGTTCATGTCGGTCCTGTGGAAGGACTGCACCACCCGCGGTGCGGTGATCGGCGGCTTCCTGGGCCTGTTGTCCTCGGTCGCGCTGACCGTGGTGTCGCCCTCGGTGTGGGAAGCCACGCTCGGCCATCCCAAGGGCTCGGCGCTGTTCCCCTACACCTCGCCGGCGCTGTTCTCGATGACCATCGCCTTCGTCGGCATCTGGCTTTTCTCGCTGCTCGACCGCAGCCGGCAGGCGGCGCAGGAGCGCGAAGCCTTCGCGGCGCAGCAGGTGCGTTCGGAGACGGGGCTGGGGGCGGCCGGTGCCTCCGGGCACTGAATCCCGGCGGAGGCTGCGCGGCGGCGGGCACCGCTTGCCCGCGCTAAGCCAGCGCCTGCGGCCCGCGGATCAGCCCGCCCGGCAGCGCGCCGGTCGCGTGGCCGTTCTCCATGATCGTCATGCCGCGCTTCAGCGTGGCGACGTAACCTTCCGCCGTCTGCACGAGGCGCCGCCCGCCGGCCGGCAGGTCGAAGGCCACGTAGGGCGGCGGCAGGCGGAGGCGGTCGAAATCGATGATGTTGATGTCCGCCAGGTAGCCCGGCGCGAGCAGGCCGCGGTCGCGCAGGCCGTAGATGGCCGCCGTGTCGCGGGTCTGGCGCTGCACCATCAGTTGGAGCGGAAGGGTCGGGCCGCGGCGGCGGTCGCGCGCCCAGTGCGTGAGCATGTAGGTGGGCATGCTCACGTCGCAGATGTAGCCGCAGTGCGCGCCGCCATCGGCCAGGCTCATCATCGTGCGCGGATGCTGCAGCTGCGTGTGCAACTGGCTCAGGTCGTTGTAGGCGTAATTGAAACTGGGGAAGTAGACGATCCCGCGGCCCTCGTCGGCCATGAGCATGTCGTACGCCACCTCCAGCGGCACGCGGCCCTCGCGCTGCGCGATCGCGGCGATGCTGCGCTCCGGCGGCGGTTCGTAGTCGGGCTCGCTGCCGAGGGCATACATCTTCTGGAAGCTCTGCGTCAGGTAGGCCAGGCGCGTGTCGTACTTGGCCGCGCTCATCAGCGTGTCCATGTCGGTGAGCTGCGCGCGCACCTGCGGGTCGCGCAGGCGGGCCAGCTTCTCGGGCCAGGGCAGCGGCGCGATCTGCTGCCAGAGCGGATGCGACATGAAAGGATGGGTGGACCCCAGCCACGCCATCAGGATGCCGGCCGGCCGGCCCGCGACCGCGCCGTACAAGGGGATGCCCGCCTTGTGCGTTTCGTCGAGGGTGGCCAGCAGCCGCGCCCAGGTGTCGGGCGTCTGGTCGGTCTGCACCAGCGCGAAGGCCACGGGCAGCCTGTTCTCACGCGCCACCTGGGTGAGCCAGGGCACCTCCGTCTCCATCTGGTAGTGGTTGGAGGTCATCTGGAACACGCCATGCCCGACGTCGCCCAGCGTGCGCGCGAGCCCGAGGATCTCGTCGGGCGACGCGAAGGTGCCCGGCGGGTACTTGCGGCCGTCGTACTTGTGGATGATCGTGCGGCTGGTGGACAGGCCCAGCGCACCGGCGCGCAGGCCTTCGCGTGCGAGCTCCACCATGGCACGGATGTCGTCCTGCGTCGCCTCGTCGTGCGTGACGCCGCGTTCGCCCATCACGTAGGTGCGCAGTGCCGAATGGGGGATCTGCGCGCCCACGTCGAGCGCGCGCGGCATGCGCGCCAGCGTGTCGAGGTACTCGGGAAAGCTCTCCCAGTCCCAGCGGATGCCCTCGGCCAGCACCGTGCCGGGGATGTCCTCCACGCCTTCCATGACGCTGATCAGCCACTCGCGCCGGTCGGGCTTGACGGGTGCGAAGCCGACGCCGCAGTTGCCCATCACCACGCTGGTCACGCCGTGGTCGGTGGAGGGGCTGAGGTAGGGGTCCCAGGTGGCCTGGCCGTCGTAGTGCGTGTGCACGTCGACCCAGCCGGGGGTGACGAGGGCGCCGTCCGCATCGATGGTGCGCCGGGCCGGGCCCAGCTTGTCGCCGATCTCGGCGATGCGGCCGTCGGCGATGCCGATGTCGGCCCGGCGCCGCGGCGCGCCGCTGCCGTCGACCAGGGTGCCGCCGCGGATGAGGGTGTCGAACATGGGAGAGGTCTCCTTCTATCTAAATCGGTTATCGGCAACGGCGATCTCGAGACCCGAGACGCATGCAGCACGCCGGCCGCGAAGCCGGCCCGTTCGGGAGCACCCGCGGAACCGGCTTTGCCGGGCCGCTGGGTGCGCCCCCGGTGAGGGGGGTGGCGGACCACACGAAGTGGGGTAGCCTGGGGGAGAGCAACATCCTCGGACCACACGAAGTGGGGGAGCCTGGGGGAGAGCGTCAATCCAGTTTGATGTTGGCGCTTCGAATGACTTCGCCCCAGCGCTCGCTGTCGCTCTTCACGATGGCGGCGAACTCGGGGCCGCTCACGCCGGAAGGCTCGTTGCCCTGGGTCTCGATCAGCTTGAGCATCTCCGGCATCCGCGCCACCTTGGCCAGCAGCGACGACACCTGCTTGGCGAGCGCCGGGTCCATCTGGCCGGGACCGAAGATCGCTTGCCAGCCCACGATGTCCAGGCCCTTCACGCCCTGCTCGGAGATGGTCGGCAGGTCGGGCAGCACCGACACGCGCGACGGCGTCGCGGCGCCGATGCCCTTGGCCTTGCCGGCCTTGATCAATGCCACGGCGCTGGCCGTGCCGTCGAAGTAAAGCTGCACATCGCCGGCGATCAGCGCCCGCGAGGCATCGGCCGTGCCCTTGTAGGGCACGTGGACCATGCGGGTCCCGGTGCGCATCTGCAGCAGTTCGCCGTTGAGGTGCGAGGTGGAACCGGCGGAGTAGGAAGCGTAGTTCAGCTTGCCCGGGTTGGCGCGCGCATAGGCCACCAGTTCCTGCACGTTGTTGACCGGCGCGGAGGGGTTCGCGATCAGCACCGTGGCCGACTTCACCATCTGCGCCAGCGGCGTGAAGTCGCGCACCGGGTCGTAGGGGAGCTTCGCGTACAGGTGCGGATTCTGCGTGTGCGTGATGACGATGGTGTAGAGCAGCGTGTGGCCGTCGGCCGGAGCGCGCGCCACTTCTTGCGCGCCGATGAAGGTGCCGGCGCCGGGCTTGTTGTCCACGATCACCGGGTGCCCGCCGAGTTCGTCCCCCATCAGCTTGGCGATCGCGCGCGCGGTGGTGTCCGAGCCGGAGCCGGCCGGGAAGGGCACGACGATGCGGATCGGCTTGCCGGCGATGGGCCAGGCCGGCTGGGCCAGCGCCGGCAATGCGAGCGCGGCACCGGCAGCGAGGGCGCCTCGCAGCAGCAGGCGACGTGGGGAAGGAGCGGTGGTTTTTTTCATCGGGTGTCTCAGGGTTGTGGGCTGCCGGACTGGTAGCCAGGGCTGAATGCAAGCGCTTGCATTGAGCTTACGGCGAGCATGCCGGCGCTGTCCACCGGGGCGACCTAGGGGAAATCCCTCGATTTCGACGTCGGGGAGGGTGCCGGCCTGAAGTCGTTCGTGCAAGCGCTTGCGAACCCGTATCATGGCCGGCCACCACCGCACGCCATGCCCACCGCATCCCGCCCATCTCTCCGCACCGCCGCAGCGAGCGCGCGCTCGGCCTCCCTGGCCGACGTGGCCGCGCTGGCGGGCGTGTCCACGGGCACCGTCTCCCGCGCACTGTCCAGGCCCGGCATGATCAGCGAGGCCACCCGGACCCGCGTGATGGAAGCGGCCGACCGGTTGGGCTACGTGGTGAACGGCGCGGCGCGGGCCCTGGCGATGCGGCGCACCAAGACCATCGGCGCGGTCGTGCCGCGCTTCGGCAGTTCTTCCTTCCCCGCGATGATCCAGGCGCTGGAGTCCACGCTGGCCGAAGAGGGCTACACGCTGCTGCTGTCGGCGCCCGAAGGCCGGCGCGCGCAGCAGCCGGACATCCTGCGCGCGATGCTGGAGCGGGGCGTCGATGCCGTGGCGCTGCTGGGCACCGACCAGCCGCCGGCCGTGCTCGCCATGCTGGCCGCCAACCGCACGCCCTTCGTGCAGATGTGGGCGCCGCCTGGTTCAGGCAGCGATGCCGTGGGCTTCGACGAGCATGCGGCCGGTGCGCAGGTCGTGGCGCACCTCGCCGCGCTCGGTCACAGGCGCATCGGCTTCGTCGGCGGCCACAGCCGCGACAGCGAGCGTGCCCGGCTTCGCTTCGAGGGCGTGGCATGGGCGCTCGCGCGGTACGACATGGCGCTCGACGAGCGGGCCTTCATCGAGACCGAGTACGGCTTCGCGGAAGGCTTCGCCGCCATGCAGACCATCCTCGCGCGCCGCGTGCCGGTGACGGCGATGGTCTTCGGCACCGACTACCTGGCGGCCGGCGCGCTGGCCGCGCTCGACCAGGGCGGCGTCGCGGTGCCGCGGGCGCTGTCGGTGGCGAGCTTCAACGACAACGACTTCGCGGCCTACCTGCATCCGCCGCTCACCACCGTGCGCCTGCCGATTCGCGAGATCGGCGAGGCGGCGGGCCGGCTGCTGCTGGCGCGCCTCGGCGGCCAGCCCTTCGAGCTGCCGGTATTGAAGGTCGAGCTGATCGTGCGCGCGAGCACCGGGCCGGCCTGAGCGGCGCGCACATCCGCATCATGGAAACCTCCACTCCAGCCATCCAGGCTTCCGGTGAATCTCTCGGCGCGTGACCTGAGGGCCGTCATCGCGGTCGTCGATGATGATCGACTCGCTGTCGGAGCAGTGCCTGGCGCACGTGCGCTCGGGCCAGGCGGATTTCGCCCTGGCCAGCGCGGGCGACAAGGATGCGGACCTGGCGTCCGAAGCGCTCTGCCGTGACGATTTCCACCTGGTGTGCCGCGCCGACCACCCGCTTGCCACGCAGGATGCGATCCATGACCTGATGCTCGCCCGAAGGCCCGGTGAAGCGGCTGAAAGGCCAAGGCCGGGCTGCCAGCCGCAGCGGGCCACGACGGACCCGCTGAACCGCGGCTTGGGCGCTCGGCGCGCCGCGCCTGTGAGCCTGGCTATGCCACCCGCGTGGCGGCACCTTCCGCTGCCTGCCTGGCCAGGTGCGGGCAGACGGCGGCGACCGGCGACGACTGCGGATCGCCGATGAAGGTCCGCGCCGACCAGAGCTCGGGGAAGGGAATCTCTTCCATCGTCGGCCTGAGCCAGGCGACACCTTCGGTGCCGAAGTAGGCCGGCCGCGCGCCGAAGGTGCGGCGCGTGGCCATCAGGTGGCGGTGCTTCCATTGCATGAAGCCTTCCGCGATGTCGGCCAGCGTCTCGCCCAGGCGCTGCAGCTCGGGGTGGGTGTCCGGGCCGGCGTAGATCCCGCGCCAGACCTGCTCCACGGCCCCGCTGGGGGTGTAGGGCGCGCGCAGATCGCGTTCGAGCACGGCAGGCGGGACCTCCATGCCGATGCGCGCGAGGTAGGCCAGCACATCGTCGTAGAGGCTGGGCTCGCCCAGCGCCTTGTCGAGCTGCGCCCAGCGCTGCGGCTGCGGCTCGAAGTGCTGCAAGTGCTCGGCCTGCTTGATGCCCAGCAGATAGACCATGTGGCGATAGGTCCATCCTTGCAGGGCGGTGTCCTTGCCGTAGGTGGGCCCCACGCGCGAGAGCATGGCCAGCAGGTCGTTCGGCGTCATCCACGCGAGCGAGCGCCAGATCGCGTCCAGCGGCGCATGGTGGGCAACGACGCGCAGCAGGGTGCGCTGCGCCTGCAGCAGGTCGTTCGCGCGCAGGCAGGCCTGGGCTGTCTGGATCTCCTTGATGATGAGCATCCAGTACAGCTCGGACACCTGGGCGTGCACGATCCAGGCATGCTCGCCGGGATGGTCGCTGACCGGGCGCTGCAAGGTGTGGAGCACATCCGTCTGCAGCCATTGGCTGTAGGGCGTCTTGCCGGATGACGTGTGCTCGTGGGTGTGGATCGTCTCGCTCATCGTGGTCTCCTCGTGGTGGGGATGGTCATGGTCGTCACGCCGCCGCGGCCGCGCATTCGCTGATGCCGGCCATGTACTTCGAAGGGGGCATCGAGTTCACCGAGGCCTGGATCGCTTCCCGGCACAGCGAGGGGCGCTGCACCAGCGTCTCGAAGTAGCGCCCGACCAGCGCCAGCCCGCGCCACATCGAAGACAAGCCGAGGTAGTTGAGGCGAACCAGGTTGACGCCCCAGAGCACATCGGCCAGCGAGAAGGGATGGCCGTGCAGGCAGGAGAAGGCTTTTGCCGCCAGGTCGCGCTCGAGTTCCTGGAGCAAGCCGCCGACCTCCTCGCGTGCGGCCCGCTGGAAGGCCGCGTCATGGCGCACGCGCCGGCCGCCGCTCTCCTTCGCGATCTTGGCGCGATAGGCCTCCACCAGGTCCGGCGCGTCCGCGTTGGCTGCGATCAATTGTTCGAGCGACATGATCTTGTGCTCGTAGACGCTCGCCATCACCCGCTTGAGCTCGCCGGGCCGCAGGTCGGCATCGGGATGGAAGCCATACAGCAGCGCGCCGTTCGGAATCCTGTCGACGATGCCGACCTGGCGCATCACCTCGGCCCGCGCCGCCGGCTCGTCGGGCACCAGTTGCAGCGGCTGGCGCGAGACGGCGTCGAGGTAGGCGCAGATCTGGCGCGAATCGGCGAGCACGAGGCCGGCCTCGTGGTCCACCAGCAGGGGCACCACGCAGGGGTCGAAGCCTTCGGTCTCCACCGAAGTCCGTCCGCTGTAGCCGCTCACGTAGTCACGGCCCGTGGCGCGGCCCGCGATCATCCGCAGGCGCACGTAGGCGGGGCTGTAGTGCTCGGCCGGGATCACGCCCGCCGGCCCCATCGAACTGAGGATCAGCATGTCGTTGGAGCGGTAGGGCAGGCGCTTCTCTGCCAGTACGGTGCGCACCTTCTGCGAGCACAGCGAGCTCGCGGCGTGGAACAGCTCGAAGCGCGGCGCGTCCCGGTCGCCGACGATCGCGCTGCGGCTGGGGTCCTGCATGGCCGCGCGGGCATCGGCGGCCATCTTCGTCAGGGGGGCATGGGTGGTCATTGCATTCCTCTGTGAACGGGTGGGCTTGGGGATGGGGTGGCATGCAGGTGCTGCTCCATCTGCCGCGCGACGTGCAGCAGTGCCGCGTCGTCGCCGGGCCGGCCGACCACCTGGAGGCCGGCCGGCAACGCGCCGGCACTGCGGCGCAGCGGGATCGAGATCGAAGGGCAGCCCGCGAGGTTGAACGGGGCGGTGTAGCGCATCAAGGCTTCGCGCATGCTGCCGGACCAGTCGCCGATGGCCATGTCCTCTTCGCCGATGCGCGGCGCGGTGCAGGGCGTGGTGGGCAGCACGATGAAGCGATGCCCGGCCATCAGGCGCCCGAGGCCGGTGGCGAACGCGCGCCGCACCTGCTGCGCCTGCGCGTAGTCGTCCATGCGCAGTGCCTTCGCGCGTTCCAGCCGGCCGATCGTCTCCGCGCCGTAGTGCGAAGCGATCCAGTCCGGGTCGTGACGGCTGAAATGGACCAGTGCGCCTTCCGCCAGGACGATGCGCGCGAAGGCATCGAAGGCGCCGTCGAAGACCTCGGCGGCCTTCGGCTCCGCCAGCTCCTCCATGCGGAAGACCGAGGCGAGGCGGTCCGCCGCCACCGCGAAGGCGCTGGCGATCTCGGTGGCGGGCCGCACCGGTGCGATGCCGCAGATCACGCCCACGCGCAGCTCGCCGTTCATGCGCTCGCCGCACGCCGACGTGCCGATGCCGAGTGCTTCGGCCAGCAGCGCGACGTCGTCGACGCCCGCGCCGAGCAGGCCGGGATGATCGAGGCTCGCCGCCAGCGGAAAGATGCCCTGCGTGGGCAGCGCGCCGTAGCTCGGCTTGAAGCCGGTGACGCCGCACAGTGCCGCGGGTATGCGCACCGAACCGCCGGTGTCCGTGCCGAGGCCGGCGGCGACCACGCCGTCGGCGATGGCCACCGCCGCGCCGCCGCTCGAACCGCCGGGACTGCGCTGCGGGTCCGACGGATGCAGGGTGTCGCCGAAGGCCTCGCTCGCCGTCGTGACGCCCCAGGCGAATTCATGCGTGGTCGTCTTGCCGACGACGATCGCGCCCTGTTCCACGAGCCGGCGCACGACGGCGGCGTCGGCGTCGGGAATGTGGCCGACGAAGGCCGGCGAGCCGTAGCGCGTCTCGATGCCGCGTGTGTCGATCAAGTCCTTCACGCCGATGGGCAGCCCTTCGAGCGGGCGCGGGCGGCCTGCGGCATAGCGGCGATCGCTCTCGGCCGCAGCCGCGCTCGCTTGCGCGTGCGGGATGGCCGCGAAGGCACGCAGCCTGCGCTGGGTGTCCTCGGCGCGGTACAGCGTTTCCTGCACGAGTTCGCTCGCGCTGACCCGGCCACCGGTCAGGGCTTCGAGCGATTGACGCAGCGATGCGGCGCGGCGCGGCGGAGGGTTCACCACAGGCGCTCCAGGAGGGCGTCGAGGCGTGCGGACGCGTCGGCGCCGAGGTCGGCCACTTCCTCCGGATAGTTGTGCGTGAGCAGTGCGGAGACCTCGGGCAGTTTCGCGCGGTCCAGGTCGAAGTCGCCCACGCGGCTCGGCAGGCCGAGGGCCTGCACCACGCCCTCGATACGGTCGGCCAGCCGCTCGGCCGCACCGGCGCCGCCCGGCGACAGCGCCTCCAGCTTGTCGCCGTAGAAGGCCGCGCAGGCCCGGATGACCGGTGCCAGCGTGATGCAGGATGTCGCGCTGTGCGGCAGGCCGAAGCTCCCGCCCAGGATGTGGCCGATGCGATGGCTCAGCCCATAGATCACCGAGGCCGGCGAGAAGTAGCACTGCCAGGCGCCGAGCTGCAGTTGCAGCAGGTCGGCGTCGCTCACCAGGCCCGCCTCGAGCGCCTGGCGTGTCTCCACCTTCGCCGGCCACTTCTGCAGCACGCGGAAAAAGCGCTCGACGCCGCTGGCCGCCATGATCGCGTGGGGGTGGCTGGGCGTCACCTTGCGCATGCCCTCCACCGCGTGATCGATGCCCTTGATGGCCGAAGACAGCAGCAGCGCGCGCGGCGTGTCGCGCACCAGCACCGGATCGATCAGCACCCGCTTCGGCGTGGTCTCGCGCACCGCGTAGCTGCGCTTGAACTTCTGCGCGCCGGTGGTCTCGGTGATGCCGAAGTAGTGCGAGAACTCCGAGCCCGAGAGCGTGGTCGGCAGCGCCACGATCGGCAGGTGGCGGCCGGTGCGCTGGTGGTGCAGGTGGGACACCGCCTTGGCCGCGTCGAGCACCGAGCCGCCGCCCAGTCCCACGATGGCGCGGGCGTCCGCGCGCAGGCAGGCTTCGAGCGCCGCGTTCACCGCCACGTCGGGCACGTGCGCGGGCAGGTCCAGAACGCGGCCGGCGATGGCGGCGAGGTGGGGCTCGACATGCTGGCGTGCGAGCGCTTCGAGCGGGGCGACGCTGAAGAGCATCGGCCGATCGATGCCCTGTTGCGCCAGCTGCGGGAGCGCACCCGCCAGGATGTTCTCGCCCCACAGCACCGCATCCTGCGGCAGGCAGTTCAGATGGTTCATGGTGATGGTCCTGATCCGATGGAGTTCGGAGGACCGCGACGATAAGTCCGATGCCGCCTGTCTGAGGCTGCCTGCGCCGGGACTCAGCGTCCAGGTTTCTGAACGATGCCGGCGCGCGGCTTTTGTGTGCTCACTGCCCGCCGAAGTCCGTGAGCTTCGGAATCTCCGTGGCCAGGAAGTCCACCAGCGACCGCACCGCCGGCAGCAGTCCGGTGCGGTAAGGGATGAGTGCCGAGATGCGCGCATCGGCGGCGATCCAGCCGGGCAGGATCTGCCGCAGCGAACCCGACGCCAGTTCGCTGCGGCAGATGTAGCCCGGCAGCGCCGCGATGCCCAGGCCGGCGCAGGCCGCTTCCTTGAGCGACACCATGTTGTTGCTCTGGAAGCGCGGCGCCATCGCCACCACGAACTCCTTGCCGGCCGCGTCCTTGAGCTGCCATTGCACCGGGCCGTTGCGCACCATCGAGATGCTCGCGTGGTGCAACAACTCTTCCGGATGCTGCGGCTCCTTCGCCTTCGCCAGGTAGGACGGGCTGGCGAACAGGAACCACGGTGCGTTCGAGATCGCCCGCTGCACCAGCGTCGAGTTCTGCAGCGGCGTGGTGTGGCCGCGGATCGCGAGGTCGAAGCCCTCGCCGACGATGTCGACGTAGCGGTCGGTCGCGATCTCGACGATCTGCACCTTGGGGTGGCGGGCGAGGAAGACCGGCAGCAAGTCGCGCAGCGCGAACTGCGCGATCTCCACCGCGGTCGTGATGCGGATCACGCCGCTCGGCTCCGCCAGGCGCTGGCGGATCGCCTCCTCGGCGATGTCGGCGCTGTGCAGCATGGCGACCGCGTACTGGTAGAACTCCTTGCCGATGTCGGTCGTGCCGAACTGCCGCGAGGTGCGGTTGAGCAGGCGCACGCCGAGCGAAGCTTCGAGCTCCTGCACGCGGTGGCTCAGGGTCGACTTGGGCAGGCGCAGGGCCTGGCCGGCCGAGGTGAAGCCGCCGCGGTCGACGACCTGCACGAAGTAGTAGACGTCCTTGAGGTCGAGCATCGTGGGCCTGTGCATGGCCCTCTGCGGGGGCCTGTGGAGAGGATCGCGCCGAGCATACGCGCGAACCCACGCGAACGCGCGTGCCGCCATCGTCCAGAAATCGGGAACTCTGCGTGCAAGCCGCGCCGGCTTCTCAAGCACGTGGGGCCTTCCTACGATTTCCTCGTCCGGTCCACTGCGAGACCACCACCCCGAGCCGACCCCGCACCACCCAATGGATGGAGACCCACACCATGAATTCGCTCATCGATGAATTGATCTGCGAGCGCCGCACGAAGCGCGGCTTTCTCGACCGCCCCGTGCCCATCGAGACCGTGAGGGACATCCTCGCCGTCGCCAAGTACGCCCCCAGTTCGAGCAACACGCAGCCCTGGCGCTGCTACGTGGTCACGGGAGAGGCGCGCCGGCGCGTGACGAGCGCGGCCGTGGCGGCCTACCGCGCCGAGCCCGAGACGCTCATGCCCGAGTACCCCTTCTTCCCGCAGACCCTGCCCGATCCCTTTTCGACCCGCTTCAACACCTTCCGCGGCCAGCTCGGCGATGCGCAGGGCGTGCACCGCAGCGACAAGGCGGGCCGCCGGCGCGACGTGGAGCGGCAGTTCCTCTTCTTCGACGCGCCGGTCGGGATCATCTTCACGATGGACCGGCGCCTGGAGTGGGCCAGCTTCATCTGCTACGGCTGCTTCCTGCAGAACATCATGCTGGCCGCCAAGGCGCGCGACCTCGACACCTGCCCGCAGCAGATCTGGTCGCTGCAGTACCCGGTGCTGCGCGCCGAGCTGGGCATCCCCGAAGGCGAGATGGTCGTCGCGGGCATGTCGCTGGGCTACGCCGACAACAGCATGCCGGAGAACCGAATGGCGCTGCACAAGCTGGAGGTCGAGGACTTCACGACCTTCGTCAATGCCTGACGTGCATCCCCCATCCCGCGTTGCACCCCACCCCTTCGCCCATCCATCCCTACATTGAACAAGGAGTTCCCGTGTCGATCATCAAAGGCTTCCATCACCTGACCGCCGGCGTCCGCGGCGCGCAGGAGGATGTCGATTTCTACGTCAAGCTGCTCGGCCAGAGCCTGGTCAAGAAGACCGTGCTGCTGGACGGCGAGGACCCGATCTACCACCTCTACTACGGCAACCCGAAGGGCGATGCCGGCACCCTGGTCACTTCCTTTCCGTTCCGGCAGAAGGGCGTGAAGGCGCGGCCCGGCTCCGGCCAGATCCGCGTCATCAACTACTCGGTGCCCCAGGGCTCGCTGGACTTCTGGCGTGCGCGCTTCGAGGCCCACGGCGTCGCCTTCGACCACGAGGTCGTGGAGCGCTTCGGCGAGCAGCGCCAGCGCTTCCATCACCCCTGCGGCATCGAGTTCGACCTGGTGGCCTCCGACCGTGATGCGCGCATGCCCTGCGTGGCCGAGGACATCCCCGAGGCGTTCGCCATCCGCGGCGTGCACAGCATCACGCTCTCGCTGCGCGAAGTGGCGGAATCGATCCTCTTCATGCAGGAGGCGATCGGCTTCCGCTACGTGGGCGAATCGGGCCCGTACCACCGCTTCGAGACCGCCGACGGCACGCCCGGCACCATCGTCGAGTTCCAGCACGAGCCGGACCGGCTGCAAGGCTCCTCGATCTACGGCGAGGGCACCGTGCACCACGTCGCCTTCGCGGTCGACAACGAAGCGCAGCAGATGCAGATCAAGGACAAGCTCTTCGCCCTGGGCTACATCGACACCTCCGAGTCGGTCAACCGCAACTACTTCCGCTCGATGTACTTCAAGATGCCGGGCGGCGTGATGTTCGAGGCCGCCACCACCGACATCGGGTTTGCCATCGACGAGGAGCCTGGCCACTTCGGAGAGGAGTTCCAGCTGCCTCCGTGGCTCAGGGAACGCAAGGACGAACTGCTCGGCCGCCTGGAGCCCATCTCGGTATGAACACGAACTTCAAACCCAAAGTCCTCGTTGCGTTCTACTCGCGCAACAGCTCGACCGAACGGCTGGCCCGCGCGATCGCCGAGGGTGCGACCGGCGAGGGCGCCGAGGTGCGGCTGCGCCGCGCACGCGAAGTCATCAGCCCCGCGGCCATGGCGCAGGTGCCGGGCTGGACCGAACGCGCGGAACAGATGAACGCGCGCTACGAGGCGCCGACCGAGGCGGATGCCGACTGGGCCGACGCCATCGTGCTGGGCACGCCCACGCGCTTCGGCGCCATCTCCTCGGAGCTCAAGGCCTACATCGACGGGCTTGGCGGGCTGTGGTTCCAGGGCAAGCTCAACGGCAAGGTGGGCTCGGTCTTCGGCGCGACCTCCTCGCTGCACGGCGGCAACGAATCGACCTTGCTGTCGATGTACACGCCGATGGCGCACCTGGGCCTGATCATCGTGCCGCTGGGCTATGCCGATCCCGCGATGTTCAAGGCCGGCACGCCCTACGGTGCGACGCATGTCTCGAAGCTCGACACCCTCGAGCCGGATGCGGACCACCTGGACGTGGCGCGCTTCCAGGGACGGCGGGTCGCGACCGTGGCCCGGGCGCTGCGGGGCGGACTGCCTGAGGCGGCCGCGGCGTGAGGCGCGCTATGCGTCGGTGAGCAGCGGCACCCAGCCCGGCTGCTCGCTCACCCTCTGCGTCCAGGCCCGGATGGCCGGGTAGCGGGCCATGTCGTAGCCGCCTTGGCCGGCCAGCGACACATAGCAGGAGGCGGCGAGGTCGGCGAGCGTGTAGCGCTCGCCCACCAGCCAGGTGCGCGGGGCGAGCCATTGCTCGAGCTTGTCGAGCGCGGCGTGGCCGTCCTGGTGAAAGCGCGCGATGTCCCCCGCCTTCTCGGCCGCCATGCCGCGCAGGTGGTAGACGCGCGGCGTCGCGATGGGCTTTTGCAGATCCGCCTGCTCGAAGAACAGCCATCCCATCATCTCGGCACGCAGGAAAGGGTCCTCGGGCACCAGGTGCGTGCCCTCGGCCAGGTGCAGCAGGATGGCCCCCGATTCCACCAGCGTGCGGCCGTCTTCGAACTCGAGCACCGGCACGCGCGCGAAGCGGCTCTTCTGCCGGAACGCCGGCGTCCCAGCCTCGCCCTGGGTGAGATCGAGCGTCACGCGCTCGAAGGGAATGCCGAGCTGGCTGAGCAGGATGCGGATCTTCCAGCAGTTGCCGGAGAAGCGGCTGTCGTAGAGGCGCAGCATGAACGAGGCTTGAGAAGGGCGAGGTGCGGGATACGCATGATCCCGTATCCGCCGCGATGCTGGCAAGGCGCATCGCGCGGCAGGGTGAATGGATGCTGGTAACGAGGTTATCCATATAATCGAAGTTAACGAAACTTCCAGACGTGAACCCGCTTCCGGTTTCTCGTGTATTCCCATGACACCCGCCGCCAAGCATCCCGCCTCCACGCCCCGCGCTGTTCGAACGCCGAAAGCGAAACAACAGCGAGATGCCGACTTCGCCAGTGCTGCAGAAACCAGGGACTTGCTCAAGAGCAGTTGGTCCGCGCGCAGCGCCCGCCTCGCGGCGGACGACATGCTCTCGACGGACGAAGCCGCGGCCCTTGCCGGCACCAGCCGAGTCACCATCAATGCGTGGATTGCGAAGGGGCGCTGCATTGGCCTCTCGCAAGCGGTCCGTGGTTTCAGAGTCCCGAGCTGGCAGTTCGAACCGGACTTCTGGCCGCTGGTGCCGAAGCTCGCCGAGGCCTTGGGCACGACCGAGGGCTGGGCACTGCTCTCATTTCTGGAAACGCCTCATGGCGCGCTTGGAGGTACGACACCGCGGGCGGCCATCGAGCAAGGCCGGTCCGAGCGCGTGCTCGAACTGGCGGGATCAGAAGGCTTTTGATCCCCGCCATGACGTTGCAAGACCTCGAAGACGCACCGGAGCACCAGCTTCCGTCGCCGACCATCCTCTACCGGGTCCAGCGCGTCAGCACTCGGCGGAGCACGATGCTGATCGGTCCTCTGAAGCTGCCGCCGCGGGGCATGCTGAGGCGTTGCCATGGAGTCAGCCCTGCAGCCTGAAGCCCTTCGCCATCTCCACCACCGCCTGCTTGTCGAAGGCGTTGATCTCGTCGATCAGCTCGTTGCTGAACAGGCGGTTCGGGTCCCCGAGTTCGTCGGCCAGCTTCGGGTTCTTCGTGCTCTCGGCCGTCATGTCGATGTTCGCCTTCCACTCGGCCAGCGAGGAGGCGCCGATGCGCTGGTCCGGGTCGTCGGGCCGGCGCATCCAGCTGTTGCGGCGGTCCTTCAGGATGAAGGCCAGCTCCTTGCGCGCCTCCGCCTCGCTGCGGCCCTTGGGCCGGCTCTCGGGGTACACGGCCCAGTGCAGGTCGATGCCGGCGTCGAGGTTGGCGTGGGAGAAAAGAGTGGACTTGGCGATGCCGCGGAACAACGCCACCAGGGCCTTGCGCTCCTCCTTCAGCAGCTTGCGCGGCACGCAGATCCAGCCCGAGCCGACCTGCGCGAACTTCGGCGTGATCGGCACGTAGCGCAGGGCCGTGCCCACCAGCTCGATGCGGGCCGCCGCGGTGTCGAAGGTCACCATGGCATCGACGCGGTCGTTGTCGATGGCTGCCCCGGCCGGCGCGCCGTCGCCGATGGCGATGTACTCGCACCTGTCGTCCTTCAGGCCCAGCTCGGCGAGCATGGTCTTGGTGACCACGATGCCGCTGTCGCCCTGGCTGCGCACGCCGATGCGCTTGCCCGCGAGGTCTGCCGCGGACTTGATGGCACTGCCTGGCTTCACCACGATCACGTTGGCATTGCGCGGCAGCCACTTGTAGACACTCACCAAGTCCAGCGCCGGGTCCTTGGCCATGGCCGGCAGCAGGATGCCCGGCACGGCGGGCCCGAAGTCCGCATGGCCCGCACGCAGGCTCTGCAGGGCCTGGGTCATGCTGGACATGTTGACGTACTCCACGTCCACGCCGTCGGGCTTGTAGAAGTTGAGCCTGGGGTGCTGCCCGGCGGTGACGAAGCACTGCTGCGGGTCGTTCACCGCCGCGGTGTTGGCCACCTTCATCACGCGCAGCTTCTGCGCCAGGGCCGGCAGGGCGCCGCCGAGGCCGAGGGCGCCGAGGCCCAGGCCGAAATCACGTCGAGTCCACATGGTCCACTCCTGGTTGAAAGAGATTCAGACGTTCACCGTGCGCTGCGAGCTGTCGGCCGGCATCCAGTGCAGCACCCGCCGCTGTATGCGGCGCAGCAGGCCCGTCAGCAGGATGCCGATGACCGACAGCACCACGCACACCGCGAAGCTGCCGCCGGTGTCGGCCTGCGCCTCCATCTGCAGGATCAGCACGCCCAGCCCCGCCTGCGCGCCCACGAACTCGCCCACCACCGCGCCCACCACGCTGAAGGCGGCAGCCATGTTCAGGCCGGCGAAGATGTAGGGCAGGGCGCTCGGGAACTTGGCCTTGCGGAAGATCTGCCAGGGCGTGGCCGAGAGCGAGCGCAACAGGTCGATGCGGTCCGGGTCCACCGCCTTGAAGCCGGCGATGCTGGTCACCAGCACCGGGAAGAAGGTGAGCAGGCAGATGATCATCACCTTCGAGCCGATGCCGAATCCCAGCCACACCACGATGATCGGCGCCACCGCCACCTTGGGCACGCTTTGCAGCGCGGCGACGTAGGGTTCGAGCAGCGCCTCCAGCTTCGGCATCTGCGAGACCACGATGCCGATGGCCAGGCCGATGGCGCTGCCGATGCCGAAGCCCAGCACGATCTCCGTCAGCGTGACGCCGCCGTGGTACCAGAAGCCGTCCTTCGCCATCGGCCCCGTCGCCAGGCCGCGCCAGAGCGCGATGCCGATGTCGCTGACCGGCGGCACCAGGTGCCTGGGCACCTTGAAGAGGCGCACGGCGGCTTCCCATGAACCGAGCAGCGTGACCAGCAGCAGGATGGACTGCACGCGGGTGGAGGCCAGCGGGTTGGCGTGGCGCCTGCGCGGTGTCTTCGTGACCGGGGCGTGGTCGTCCTGCGGCGCGGTGGTGTCGCGGTTGCCGGTATTGAGCATGGCGGTCGTCATGTCAGCGGTCCTTTCAGTCGAACGAAGCGGCATGCGAGAAGCGCTCGCGGATCGCTGCGGTGGCGGAGGCGAAGACCGGCTGCGACATCATCTCCATCGTGCGCGGCCGCGGCAGCGCGATGGGCAGCACGCGCTCCAGCGTGCCCGGGCGGGGCGTCATCACGAACACCTGGTCGCCCAGGAACACGGCCTCGGGGATGGAGTGCGTGATCAGCACCACGGTCTTGCCGCTCTCCATCCAGATGCGCTGCAGCTCCAGGTTCATGCGTTCGCGCGTCATCGCGTCGAGTGCGCCGAAGGGCTCGTCCATCAGCAGGATCTTGGGGTCGTGCAGCAGGGCCCGCGCGATCGAGGCGCGCTGCTGCATGCCGCCGCTGAGCTGGCGCGGCAGCTTGTGCTCGAAGCCGTCGAGGCGGACCATGTGCAGCAGTTGCATGGCGCGCTCGCGCGCCTTCTTCATGTCCAGCCCGATGACCTCGGCGGGCAGCATCACGTTGTCGAGGATCGTGCGCCAGGGCAGCAGGATCGAACTCTGGAACACCACGCCCACGTCGCGCCGCGTGCCGTGGATCGGCTGGCCGTCGAGCAGCACGCGGCCCGTCTCGTAGCCGAGCAGCCCGGCCAGGATGCGCAGCAGCGTGCTCTTGCCGCAGCCGCTGGGCCCGACGATGGTGACGAAGCTGCCCTGCGCGATGCTGCAGTCGATGCCGCTGAGTGCCAGCACGCCGTCCTGCCCGCCGCCGAAGGTCTTGGACAGCCCCTCGATGCGGATGTAGTCGCTCCTTGCTCCCTTCTCGTCGGGAGGCGTGTTCGCGTGGGCGTGCCGGGCGCTCGTCCGGTCCGCGAGTGTCGTGTTCATGCCTTGCCTCCAGCAGGATTCAGAAAGCGGACGATGTGATGCGCCAGCACCTCCGGCGCCTGCATCGCCGTCGCGTGGCCGATGGCGGGCAGCAGCACCGCATCCGCGCCGCGGATGCGCCCCGCCATCGCCAGGGTGACCGTGGGCGGCACCACGCGGTCCAGCTCGCCGGCCAGCACCAGGGTCGGTGCCACGATGCCGGCCACCCCCTTGTCCAGCGTGGTCGTCACAGTCGCGGCGCGGCGCGCCCCGCGGGCCGATGCCGGTCGCGCGTTGGCGAACACGCGCCGCAGCTCCGGCCGCTGTTGCAGGAACGCTTCGGGAAAGAACCAGGTGGCCAGTTCCTCCGCCGTCCCCGGCAGCCCCTCGCGCAGCGCGGCCAGGCAGCGCGCGTCGGGGCACAGCTCCTCGTAGGGCCGCGGCAGCGGCCAGGTGCTGCTCAGGACCAGGTGATCGATCACCCGCGGATGCAGCAGTGCCAGGGCTTGCGCGACCCGGCCTCCGAAGGAGGAGCCGAACACGTGCGCCCGCTTGAAGCCCAGCGCCCGGATCAGCAGGTGCGCATCGTTGGCCAGGTCCGCCAGCGTGGAAGGCCGTTCCGGCCCCTCGGTTTCGCCGCAGTCGCGCTGGTCGTAGGCGATCACGGTGAAGTGCCTGGCGAGCTGCGGCACCAGCGCGGCGAACATCTGGCGCGAGGCCTCCGCCCCGTGCATCAGCACGAGGGCCGGGCCCTGGCCTGCGCGCTCGAAAGCGATACGCAGGCCGTTGGCCTCGACGTAGTCGGTCATGGCATGCCTCCCTCTTCCTCGTTCATCCAGAACGTCATCTCGATCTTCAGGCCGCGCGGGTCGCTCAGAAAAAGCTGGTGGATGTCCCAACCGGGAATCGGCGCCTCGGCGAAGGGCACGCCCTGCGCCTGGAGGTGCGCGCGCATCTCCTTCAGCCCGCGTGAGCGGAAGGCGATATGGTCGACGTGGCCCGTGGCCGGCTGCACCGCCGCCTCCGGCGTGTCGAGGTGCGCATAGAGATGAACGATGGGCTGGCCCTCGGCATAGAGCCAGGCGCCGGGCGCCGGGATCTGCGGGCGCGCACCGACGGTGAGGCGCAGCACGCGCGTGTAGAAGTCGACCAGCGGCGGCAGCTCCTGCGGCGTGCAGCGAATCGTGAAGTGGTGAAGTGCGGCGACGGGCATGGCATCAGTCGTCCAGCAACGTGGAAAGAACCGCGGACAGCTCGGCCGCCGGATCGGCCGGCGTCCACGGCATGCGGAAGGCCACGTGCCCGTCCGGCCGCACCAGCACCGCGCCGCGCAGGCCGAGCAGCAGGCCGTCCTTCTCGTGCGAGTCCTCCAGCTGGCGCGCCTGCACCACGCGACCGTGGCGGCCCGAGACGGCGCGTGCGGCCTCCATCCAGCCGTCGGCCTTCGGTCCCGCCACCAGCACGAACTCGCGGTCGAACCAGTCCAGCGTGGTGTGGCGGCGCGCCAGGTCCAGCCAGATGTGCGGAAAGCGCGCGCCGGGCCGGTCGGTGGGTTCGTACCAGCGCGGCCGCAGGATGTGCCGGCCCGTGCCGTCGGGAATCACCGCGCCGTCTTCATAGCAGAAGCCCAGCGACTGGCCGATGCTGTGGATGTGGTTGTCGCTGTCACGGATCCAGAAGTCGATGCGCTCGCGGTTGCCCGAGCGCAGCGCCTCGTCGCACTGGATGAAGCGGGTCGCGTTGTGCAGGCTGAAGTCGGCGTTCGATTCGGCGACCGGGCGACGCTCGCGGTCGTAGCTGTCGAGCAGGCGCGCGCCGGCGCGGCCGGTGAGCACGAAGGCCAGCTTCCAGGCCAGGTTGTGCGCGTCCTGGATGCCGGAGTTCATGCCGTAGCCGCCGTTGGGCGGGAAGCGGTGCGCCGAGTCGCCCACCAGCAACACGCGCCCCTTGCGGAAGGTGGCCGCCACCTGTCGGCTCATGCGCCAGACGGAGCGGTTGATCACCTTCACGTCCAGCTCGGGCACGCCCGCGACCGTGCGGGCCAGGCGCACCACCTCGTCGTCGGTGCGCTCGCCGATGCGCTCGTCCACCTCGCGGCCCACCGGGAGCAGGCTCAGCCACTTGTCCTTGCCGTTGGTGTTGAGCACCGTGGTGATGGGGTAGGGCGAATCCTTCGCGTACACGCGCCAACCGGCGCACAGGGCGGCATCGCGCACGTGCGAGAGGTCGGCCTGCCAGTACTCGTTGGCCATCACGGCCAGGGTGGCGGGCCCGCGCATCTCGATGTCGGCCTGCCGGCGCACCGTGCTGGTGGCGCCGTCGGCGGCGATCAGGTACTGGGCGTGCCAGGTGATGGCTTCGCCGCTGTCCACCTGCCGGCCGGTCACCGCGATGCCGCCGGGCCCTTCGTCGTACTGCAGGAACTCGTGGCCGAAGAGGAGGCGGCCGACCTCGCTCCGGCGGGCATGGTCCAGCAGCTCCATCTCCACCGTGTCCTGCGACTGGATGATCTTCCAGCAGGGCGAGTGGCCCAGGTTCGGCTCAGGCGTGGTGCGGCCCCACTCGTGGCCGGTCATCGATTCGCAGAAGGCGAAGAAGTCGGAGCCGTCGGGCAGGGCATGGCGCTTCATGCGCTGGTCGATCCCCCATTGGCGGAAGATCTCCATCGTGCGCGTGTAGGTGCCGCGCGCCTTCGGGTGGTCGGTGGTGCTCGTGCTGCGTTCGAGCAGCACGAAGTCGATGCCGAAGCGCTGCAGCAGGATCGCCATCGACAGGCCCACCGGGCCGCCGCCGACGATCACGACCGGGACTTTGCTTTGCATGTTCAGGCCTCCATGGAAGTGGCGCGGTCCGCACCGGCGAGGCGATAGGCCAGCCCGGGTTGGACGGGCACCCAGCGCGCCGCGGCCAGCGCGAGCCAGCGGATGGCGAGGATTTCCTGCGGCAGCCAGTGCGCGCGGGTGCCGAAGACGTTGAAGGTGGCGAAGCACAGGGGGCCCTGCAGCATCGGCACGTTGAGCACGCGGCGCAGCCCCTGCCGGCGCATCTGCGCGTGGTCGTCGAAATGGCGCTCGAGCGCCTCCTCGCCCTCGCCGACGAAGACGCGGCCGTGCAGGAACAGGCACGCGGTCCAGGGGCCCGGCGTCTTGCGCTTGATGCCGTTGACCGGGTAGCGCGCCGCCTCGGACGAATAGAAGCGGCGCAGAAGAATCTCCCCCTCCGGGTCGTTCGCGGTCGTCACGTTCTGCTGGATGCTGAAGATGCTGTCGGGCACGATCAGCCGCCGATGGCGGTCCACCTCGTGCAGCGCTTCCTCCGTGCTGCGCGTCTCGGCGAGCGCGTCCAGCAGCGTGGCCATGAGCGGCGCGAAATCCGGTGCGGTGGCTTCTTGCATGGGGAAAGTCTAGGCAGCGCGATTCACCACGACGCGTTAAATTTTGATGACCCGATAACCCAGGAGTTATGACCGTGGTGACTGCACGCGACCCGGCCGCCGATCTGCAGCACGCGCTGCTCACCCGCCTCAAGCTGCGCCAGCTCTCGCTGGTGCAGGCCATCGACCGGCACCGCACGCTGGGCCGCGTGGCCGCCGAAATGCGCTTGAGCCAGCCGGCCATCACCAAGGCCCTGCGCGAGGTGGAGGACATCTTCGGCAGCACTCTCTTCGAGCGCACGCCCCGCGGCCTGCTGCCCACGCCGGCGGGCGATGCGGTGCTGCACTACGCGCGCCGCTGGCTCGCCGAACTGGAGGCCACCACGCGCGTGCTGACCTCGCTGGAGGCGGGCCGCGGCGGGCGCCTGCGCGTGGGGCTGACGCAGCAGGTGCCGCAACAGTTGCTGTCGGCTGCGCTGGCCCACCTGCTGGACCGCCGCCCCCGCATGGCCGTGCTGACGCGCGAGGGCACGACCGACGAGCTGGTCGCCGCCCTGTTGGCGCGAGAGCTCGACTGCGCGATCGGACGTTCCTACGACGGCGATGCGACGGGCCTGGTGCAGGAGGCGATCTACCAGCAGGAGCCCTGCCTGGTCGTTTCCGCCAAGAGCGTCAGGCGCCTCTCGCGCGGGCCGCTGGACTGGGCGCGCCTGGCGCAGCTCGACTGGATCCTGCCGCCGCCCAACACGCCCATGCGCCGCACCTACAACGCGGTCTTCGTCGGTGCCGGCGTGCAGCCGCCGACCCCGATGCTGGAGACGACCTCGATCCGCAGCATGGAGACGGTGCTGCGCTCGGAGCCGAACGCCATCACCATCTTCGCGCGCGACGTGGTGGCCGAGATGGAACGGGCCGGGCACTGGGCCGCGCTGCCCTACCGCCTGAGCTGGAACCTGCCGCCGGTGAGCTTCTTCACGTTGAAGGAGCTGGAGGGGCACCCGATGGTCATGTCCCTGCGGGCCGTGGTCGTGCAAACCGCGCAGGGCATGCAGCGCAAGGCGGGGGAGGAGCGGTTGGCGGAGGCGTCGCGGCGCGGCCGGATTGTTTCCGCGAGATGAACGCCGGAGTGCGAAAACGCACATCCGCAACGCCCTCTGCCGGCGCACACTTCATCTCACGCACTCACCGATCAACCTCACTGAAGGAAACGCAAAATGAACACCACCTCCAAGCTTCTCTCCGGTTTCGCTCTCGCCATCCTCGCTGCCGCGGGCGTGAATGCAGAAACCTATGACGGCGTCGCCAAGGTCCACTCGATCCAGAGCCGTGCGGAAGTGCGTGCCGAAGGCGCCATCGCCGCACGCAGCGGCGACCAGTTCGGCGATGCCGCCGGACAAGGCGTGGTCAGCGTCGCGAACTCGGTGGATCGTGCAGCCGTTCGCTCGCAAGGCGTGGCGGCGGCGCACAGCGCGAACCCCTATGCCGAAGGCTACGGCCAGGGCGTGACCCGGGTCGATTCGCGTATCGACCGCTCGAACGTGCGCATCCAGGCCAGGGCGGCCGCGCGTGGCGATCGCCTGCCGATCTGATCGGCGGCCTCTGCCGGAAACCTGGCTATTTGCAGTCTGCCGGGACCACAAGCGAAATGCTCCGCTCTTGCGGGGCATCTTGTGTTGGCCCGAGCAGGGGCAAGAAGTCCTCAGCGCCGCAGGGCCTGCCGACGACATATCCTGGGCTGGAGAAGACGGTGATCTGCTCCTCGTCCGGGCCGGCGCGCATGCTCAGCAGCACGTCTTCGTCCACCTGCAATGTCCATACCCCTTGCTCGTCCTCGCTGGCGGGATCAAGGCCCCGTGTGCTGGTGAACTGGTGGATGAAGGAGGAGATGGCAGATACGGACATGGCTTCAACCAGTCAAGCTTGACCGCGAGCCCGCTGACTCAAGAGTTCCAGTAACGCCATGCAGTGCTCGACATGCGGAGAACTGAGATTCTCCCCGAAGCGCTCGAAGACCAGCTCCTTCGATAGGCGAAGGAGCGTGGCGACCGGCACATCGATCTTGAGAATGTTCTTCTGCTTTTCGTCCAGGTAGGCCAGAGTCGATTGCAACACGCCCGACATGAAGGCCGCCACTTGTTCCACGTCGACGTTCGACCACTGGTCTTCCTGCGTCCAGCTGGAAAAGGTTGTGGAAAGGAATCTGACGAACGTGCCCGCGCCCGGCCAGGCGCAGCATTGCAGGCCCAGCCAAGTCAGAAGTTCAGGCAAAGGCCGCTGGTGGGCGCCGCCCGGATCTTTTTTGAGCATTAGCGCCCTCAGCAGATTGGGCTGCGCAATGCCGGCCGGCAAACCGTGGCGGGCGCCTCTGAGTAGCACCAGCTGAAGATCACTCGCGAGTAGCCCGTGATCAACCAGATCACTGATGGCACTCACAAGTTCGTCCTCGTCGTTACCGACTTCCGTCAACGACTTCACATTGCTGCGCAGGGGCGCATGAGCGAGTTCCGGTAGAAGCTCGGCCTTCTTCTTTCCCTTGATCTCGCGTGTCCTGGCATCCTTCACGGCCACATTGAACTTGGCCCTCGTGTCCTCCGTGGCTGCGGCCCAGCCAGTCAAACCGCCGACCACGATCTGCTTTTCGAGCAGCGTCAATACCTGACACACTGTCGAAGCGGAAGCCTGGGCATTGATGAGTTCCGAAAGCATCAGCCTGCAGGCTTTCAGAAAGTGAGTCTCATCGTTCAGGACGAATCTCAGCAGCGTGCACCATGAGGCGAACGCCGTCTCCCACTGACCCCTGTCGTCTTTGCTCATGTACTCCAGGCTTGTCCTTGGCAGGGGATTGAGCTTCGACTGAAAGATCACAGCTCGCAGGCGATCGTTGTGATCTTCCTCCTGAAACGTCCGGAGGAGGTATGCCGCCGCCTCTACCGCTTGATCTGCCTTGAAGGAGTTCGTGAGGATGGAGAATTTCACGCGAAGCCATGGATCGGTCTTGCGACCGTGCAGGGTCTCGAATACGAGAACGGCGTTGCCATTCTCGATGCCGTCTCGAAAGGGAATGTCCTCTTTCTTGGAAAGTTCATCGATGGCATGTTCGAAGACACTTGCATTCAAAGCGCGACACCTCAGTGCGCAATCTGCGAGAACGACCAAGGGGTAACGGCGGTTGGACTTGGGGCCATCCTTGTGAGCGTCGAGAAATTGGTCTATGCATCGTTCCAGGTGATGAGGCGACCCATCCAGCACATGCTCGCGGGCGGAGGCTGCCATCAGCAGTGTGTACATGGTCGAAGCGGTACAAGCTTCGAACAGCAGTGTGGGTGCGTCGGCACGGTATGACCATTGCCTCAGCAGCAGCTCGGCAAGCGCCGGCGCCGAGTTGTCGCTCACCAGTGTTGGCACCAGAGGACACAGTGCCACGCAAAGGGCGAACCGCAGGTCGTCGGGTTGCGCCATCAGCATCGTGTGCAGTTCGGCCGGCGCGAGGAGCAGGTTGGGCCCCAGCAGCGACACCATCATGTCCGTCACCACGTCGTAGCCGGCTTCGTTCGCCATCCAGCGCAGGAAGTCGCGGCAGGCCACGCTGCGCAGCAGCGAGTTGAGAATCTGCCGTTGCCGGGCTCGGTCCATCTCTTCGACAGGACGGGCTTGGTCTATCTCTTCGACATCGCCAAGAAGACTGCCCAGACCTGGAAGGCGTATCCGTATCCGGGCCTCCAGTTCGCTGTGTGTCCCAACAGAAAGTGTCTGGAGTTCCTCGTAGAGTTCATCCAGTTTTTTTGTTGCTTCTGCAGATCTGCAGCGACGGTCCAGCACGCCGAGGCTTCGCGGAGGGAGGATTGCTTCCGGCGGCCGAGATACGTCAAGACCGTCGCGCAGTGTGGTGCTGAATCTGTGCAAAGTCACCTGAATGGCTGCGACTTCGAGATCGGGGAAATGCGCTCCCACCTGCCAAAGTCCGGCCTGGATGTCATTGCAAAGTGCTGCAAGTTCAGCAATGGGTTCGCTCCACATGTGCATCTCGATGTCGTCCAGCATGGGAATCCACATCGCGAGCCACTCGGTCTTGCCCAGGACGATGCCGATACGCATGCATTGCGCAAGCGGGCGCAAGGCTTTTTCGCCGGTTTTCGGAATCTCTGTCCACCAACCGGGGAGATCCTCCCTTGGAGGGTCGTTACTCCACTCTCTCCAGAGAGTGGCATGTGCGACCTGGGGCAATGCCGCTGCGAGGCGCTCTCTGGAGGCGCTGAACGCCTCGTTCAAGTGTTCGTCGGCCAGCACCAGGGATTCGTCGGCGAGCAAACGTGCCATGTCGAGCAAACGCGACATGGCATGGACATCCTCCTTCAAGTGGACGTACAGGATCTTGGCTGCGTCTTCGGTTGTATCCAATGCCGACACCCACGTGGTCAGCAGCTTCAAGGCAGCCTCCCGCGCTCCCTTTGCATGCACATCGTCCGGCATCTGCGGCCACAGAAGCGCCCGAATCGGCGGGGTAAGTGCAGGGCTGCTGACCAGTTGACCCCAAGCGGCAGGGGGCGTGCGCTGGAGGTCCTGGCCGACCTGCGCCAACTTCTTGGATAGCGAGTCCTTCTTCGAGTCAGGCCAGTACTCGAGCGCCGCAGCGTACCCCGATAGCACCAGGCCCTTCAGATGCTTCTCATTGGTGCCACAGGCCGCGAGGAGTTTGCAGCACGCCGCAGGTTCATCCGCCTGGGCCAGCGTTGTCGCCAAGTAGACGATGACCGTGGTGGTGATCGATGCAATCTGCGGCTTGCCACCGGGCAGGCCGGTCAGCGTGAAGCGCTTGGGGCCATTGAGCCGCACGACGCTCACGATGTCAGGGGACTCTGTCAGCACCCGCGCTACTTTTTGCGGGTTCAAGCCCAGTTGCATGAGCAGGTTGATGCTGCCGTTGACGGCCTTCAGGTATTGCTTCGCGGCCCCTGTGTCGCCCTTGCTTACTTTTTCCAGGCAGATTCCCACGGCTGACCAGAGCGCCGGGTCGATTCCCTCCTTGGGATGTTCGAGCTCAAACTGTCCCTTGTCGTTGACGCGGCCGGTCAAGTGCACCGGTACGCTTCTGGTGAGCATCTCGGCGTGACGACGCAACGCCGGATGGGTTGGAAGCTCGGGCGGCTTGCTGTCGTCGCCGCCTTGACGACGGTACGACGTTGTCAGGGATCGGGAAGCAAACGTTCTGGACAGGCTGTGCTGCGGTTGCATGGTGACCTCGCGTGGATCGGTCTCGGTTCGGTGGAACGGGCTGCCCACCTGCCCAAGCTGGCAATGAGTAACAGCCCCCCTGCTCCTGTTCCGCGCCGCAGGCGAGGAGGCCATCGCGCCGGCGCTGCCAGCGGAAAGACGGCACAGCCCGAGCAGTCCGTGGGGTCGCCCGGCACACGATGCGATCCAAGGCGCAGCAGTACCTGTCGTCAGCGCGAGAATTTGCCACGCTGCAGCGCTCCTGCGAACAACGTCGCCTCCCCGATCGTCGCTCCTTTCAGCGGTTCACCCGAGCCGCCGGGTCATCCATCGTGAAGGACGGCCCCCCCACCCACTCAGGAGTGATCGATGCATTTCCTAGACGATTCGCTGCTTCCCGAGAACCAACAGCCGCTGGTGATCCAGGCGGCGTGGAAGCGAGGTGCATCCGTCGAGAAAGCAGCCGTGACTAGCCCGGCCGGATGCCGGCGGATCTGACGAACTGCCCCCAGTACTGCAGCTCCTTGCGGATCAGCCCGCCGAACTCCTCGGGCGGGTTCGGTGCCGCGACCGTCATGCCCAGATCCGCGAGCCGGGCGCGCGCTTCGGGCGCTCCGAGGAGGCGGAACAACTCCGCGTTCCATTTTTCAACGATGGCCGTGGGGGTGCCTGCAGGCGCGACCAGGCCTTCCCACTCACGCAGTTCCAGTCCCGGCATGCCGGCTTCCGCGAGCGTCGGCACGTCGGGCAGCGCGGGCAGGCGCTGTGGGCTGGTAACGGCCAGGGCGCGCAGCTTGCCGCCGCGCACCAGCGGCGCCGCGACCGAACTCGTCGCGAACATGGTGGACACCTGGTGGCCCAGCAGGCCGGTCACCGCTTCCGCGGGCCCCTTGAAGGGCACATGCAGCATGCGCAGCTTCGCGGCGCGCGCGAAGGATTCGCCGACCAGGTGGGCCGGCGAGCCGTTGCCGCCCGATCCGAAGCTGACCGTGTCCGGCTGCGCGCGGGCGCCCTGGACGAAGTCGCCGAGCGATTGAATCGGGGAATCGGCCGGCACCACCAGCACGTTGTAGAGCCACACCAGATTGGCGACAGGCGCAAGGTCGTTCGCAGTGTCGTAGGGCAGCGGGCCCATCAATTGGGGCAGCACGGTGTGCGTGAGGAAGATGATGCCCATCGTGTAGCCGTCGGGCGCTGAACGCGCGAGCGCCTGCAGGCCGATCATCCCGGTCGCGCCCGGGCGGTTCTCGACCACGACCGGCTGCTTCCAGGAACGCGACAGGCCATCGGCCACGATCCGGGCGAGCACGTCCGGCGGGCTGCCGGGCGGCAGCGGCACGATGATCCTGATCGCGCGGTCGGGATAGTTCTGCGCGCTTGCGGGAAAGGGCAGGGCGGCGGCCACCGGGACGGCGGCCAGCGATTGCAGCAATTGCCGGCGGCGGATCATGATCCGTTCCTCATGCGGCGGCCGTGGCCGGCAGCGGCACGGGTGCCGCCGACGACACCGGCGGCAGGAACACCACGTCGTATTCGCGTGCGACCTTGACGACTTCGGCGGGGCTCGACATGTTGTGGATGCGGCGGTACAGCTCCACCAGTTTGCCTGCCGGCGCGGCCCAGAACAAGGCATGGGCCGGCGCCCCGGAGTTGTTGAAGAAGGCATGCGGAATGCCGCGCGGCATGCGCACCAGGTCGCCCGCCGAGGCGCACGTGGTCTTGCCGTCGAGGATCAGGTCGATGCGGCCTTCCAGCACGTAGATGTATTCGTCCTGGTGCGGATGCACGTGCGGCGGCACGAAGCTCTCTTCCGGGAACATCGCGTGCCAGGAGAAGCTGTCGTCGCTCATCTGCTTGGGGGTGTAGACCTGGCCGAGGATGTTCCACGACACGCTGTCGAGGCTCTCGTTCTTGCGCGTGATGTCGGGCGTTTCATGCATCGTGGGGCACTCCTTCGGGGGTGGTCAGCCGGTCCAGCGTCGATGCGACCAGCGGGTTGTGGGAAGCGAAGCGGGGTTTGAATTTCTGGCGCGCCTGCGCCAGGTCGTCCTCGTCCCAATAGCCGATGAGGATGCCGCCCTCGGTGATGCGTGGCTGCACCTCGATGGATTCGATCGCGCCATCGGGCACGGTGACGCGCTGGCGCGGCTGGCGCGCCCAGCGGAACAGCATCTCGTGCAGGCGTTCAATGGCCGCGCGATGCTCGGGCAGTTCCGACGCGCCGAGATCGCTGAACTCCTGCGGATCGGCCGCGAGGTCGAACAGCATCGGACGGTAGTTTTCGAACAGCACGTACTTCCAGCGGCCATCGAAGATCATGCGCATCCACGCCTCGCGCGGCCGGGCGCCGAGCGCGATGCGTGATTCCTGGAACGAGAAGTCGTATTCGCACACCACCGCCGACCGCCAGTCGGCCGGCGTCTCGCCGAACAGCAACGGGCGCAGCGAGCGACCGTCCATCACGTGCGGCACCGGCGCGCCGCCGTAGACGTCGAGGAAGGTCGGCGCGATGTCGACCGCTTCCACCATCGCATCGCAGCGGGTGCCGCGGGTGGCGTCGGCGCGCGGGTCGGGGTCGTAGACGATCAGCGGGCATCGGATGACCGGCTCGTGGAACAGGTCTTTCTCGCCCATCCAGTGGTCACCGAGGTAGTCCCCATGGTCCGAGGTGAAGACGATCATGGTGGACGACATGAGCCCTCGCGCCTCGAGAAAGCCGAACAGCACGCCGAGCTGGTCGTCGATCTGCTTGATGAGGCCCATGTAGCCGGGCATGACGGCGTCGCGCACACCGTCGCGCGAGAAGGTGCGCGAGACCCGGTGATCCATCATCGCCTGGTACACCGGGTGTGCGTTCTCGCGCTCGGCCTGGCTGCGCACGATCGGCAACGCGTCCTCGGGCCCGTACATGCTCGCGTAGGGTTCGGGGACGATGTAGGGCCAGTGCGGCTTGATGTACGACAGGTGCAGGCACCACGGCTGCTCCCCGGCCTCTCGGATGAAGTCCATCGCGCGGCGGGTGATGTAGGGCGTCTCGGAATGCTCGTCCGGAATGCGCGCGGGGCGGTTGCTGTACTTGAGGAACCACCCCGAGCGCAGCGTGCCATCCTCGTCCTCGGTCGCGTTGGCCCATGCCTCCCAGGGGTTGTCGCCGGTGAAGCCCTGGCTGCGCAGGTAGTCGTTGTAGGCCGGGTCGGGATCGTGGCCGGAGTAGGGATGGATGCCGTCGTCGCGCTCGTAGGCATCGAAGCCGCACTGCGCGATGCGCTCGCCGATCTGCGACCGGGGGTCGATGCCCAGTCGCGACATCCCCGCGAGATCCGCGCGCATGTGCGTCTTGCCGACCAGCACCGAACGCACGCCCAGCGGGCGCAGATGATCGCCGAGGGTCATCTCGCCGGCCTTCAGCGGCACGAAGTTCCAGCTTGCGCCGTGCGAGTGGACATAGCGGCCGGTGTAGTAGCTCATGCGCGACGGGCCGCACACCGGCGAGTTGACGTAGGCGCGGTCGAAGATCACGCCCCGCGCGGCGAGCGCATCGAGGTTCGGCGTGTGGAGCCTGGGATGGCCGAAGCACGAAAGGTGATCGGCTCTCAGCTGGTCGCACATGATGAACAGGATGTTCTTGACGGGGGACTTCACGCGGCACTCCTCGGGGGGCAGGAACTTCGAGGCATGGTAGGCAGCGCGAGCGTCCCGATCCAATGGTTTTGGGTGAAGTCGATTACCATGGGTTATCGCCCCGCCAACTCGACCCGCGGTGAACATCCATGCGCCTGCAGCATCTGCACCTGTTGTTGACCATCGCGCACACGGGCAGCTTGCGCGCCTGCGCGGAGACGCTCAACGTGACCCAGCCGGCGCTGACCAAGGCGCTGAAGCAGCTGGAGGAAGAGTTCGGCACGACGCTGGTCATACGGAGTCCGAAGGGCGTCCGGTTGGCGCCCGCCGGCGAGCTGCTGGCCGCGCGCGCGGCCACGGTGGTGCGCGAGATCGATCGCGCCCGCGAGGAAGTCGAATGGCTCACGCGTCACGCACAGGCGACCGTCACCGTCGGCGTCTCGCCCGCCGCGGCGCTGATGCTGGCGCCCCAGGCCGTGTCGCGATTCCAGTCGCGCTGGCCGCAGGTGCGCGTGCGGCTGGTCGATGCGCTCTACCCGACGGCGCTCGCGCAGCTGCGCTCGGGCGAACTCGACCTGGCACTGGGGCCACTGCCCGCGACGGGGCTGGGCCGTGACCTCGAAGCACGGGCGCTGATCGACAGCCCCGAAGTGATCGCGGTCCGCGCGGGCCATCCGCTCGCGAAATGCCGGCAGCTCGCGGATCTCGCCGGCGCGAACTGGGTGCTCACGGGGCCGGTGCAAGGGCCGGGCGATCCCGCGCATCTTCAGATGGAGAGGCTCGGTCTGCCGCCGCCGCGCATCACGCTGGAGTGCGCATCCTTTTCGACCTTGCTGGCCGTGCTGCCCCGGATGGATGCCGTGGCGCTCATGCCGCGCCGCTTCTTCGAGAGCCACGGCCCGCGCACCGGCCTCGCGGTGTTGCCGATTGCCGATGCCTTGCCGCTCACCACGATCCATCTTTTCCTGCGCACGGATTCGCCGCTGACGGTACCGACGCAGCGCCTCGTGGACGCTTTCGTCAATGAGGCGGATGCGTTGCGCGGCGCGCGCAGCTGATCACCGCTTCCTGCCGAAGCGCGCGATCCCGTTTGCCGCGCCAGGGGGAGGCCGTTCCATTGTTTCCACCGGATGAACGCCGAGGTGCGAAAACGCACATCCGCAACGCCCTCTGCCGGCGCACACTTCATCTCACGCACTCACCGATCAACCTCACTGAAGGAAACGCAAAATGAACACCACCTCCAAGCTCCTCTCCGGTTTCGCTCTCGCCATCCTCGCTGCGGCGGGCGTGAATGCAGAAACCTATGACGGCGTCGCCAAGGTCCACTCGATCCAGAGCCGTGCGGAAGTGCGTTCCGAAGGCGCCATCGCCGCACGCAGCGGCGACCAGTTCGGCGATGCCGCCGGACAAGGCGTGGTCAGCGTCGCGAACTCGGTGGATCGTGCAGCCGTTCGCTCGCAAGGCGTGGCGGCGGCGCACAGCGCGAACCCCTATGCCGAAGGCTACGGCCAGGGCGTGACCCGGGTCGATTCGCGTATCGACCGCTCGAACGTGCGCATCCAGGCCAGGGCGGCCGCGCGTGGCGATCGCCTGCCGATCTGATCGGCGGCCTCTGCCACCAGGAAAAAGCCGGGCGATGCTCGGCTTTTTTTTGCTTGTGTGTCCTTGCTCGCCCGCTGTTGTCAAGCGGCAAGTCGAAGACGCGAAAGGCGTCCGCCACGAAGACGGACCCCCATCCCCTGAGGGTGGCCGATGCCAAAGCCGCGTACGAGGAACAGGCGGGGCCCCTCAAGGCGATCAGCTTTCAGCCGGAGTAGGCGGCCTCCCGTTCATGCGCATCGGGCGATGCTGAAAATTCTGACAAATTCTCCTAGCCTAAATCGCCGTCGCTGACAAGAGCACTCATGAAGGAGGCGATTCGCCCTTTTCGGGTACACACTCACGCCCGCGAGGACGAAACGTCGATGAAGAAGATCCAGCTCAACGATGAACAGTGGCGAACGCTGGAAGCGTTGCGGGACGCTGTCGCCAGGAAGCGCCCCACCGACACGATCAAGGTTTCCAGCCGCCTGCGCTCCAACGGCCTGGTGGTGGAAGACCGCCGCGGTGGCTGCATGCTGACCGACCAGGGGCTGAGCCGCCTCAACCAGGGTCGCTGATCGCCCGCGGCCCGGGCCGCAACGGCTCAGGCGGCCACAGCCTCCAGCGCCCACAGCGCGGCGCCGGGCAAGTGCGCGAAGGCGTCGGCTATGCGGATCACGCCTTCGCGCAGCACCACGATCTCGCCCGTGAGGGCGTTCTCGAAGCGCGTGCCCTCCGGCACGCCGTCCACCCGCAGCACCGTGTCCTCCCAATGCACGCCCACCGGCGGCTCGCGCTGCGGCGCCAGTGTGCTGTGCAGCCTGGGGGCCGCCAGCACCAGCACACGGCCCTGGTGGCGGCGGGAGAAGGCCACCACGTGCGCGGCCTTCGCGCCCTGCACCGCCAGGCCGCGGTAGTCGCCTTCGCGGAACAGGTCGGCCTGCGCCCGCCGCAGCGACAGCATGCGCCAGGCGACCCACAGCTTGATGCGCCCGTCGCCGGCCGTGCGCAGCAGGTCGGTCAGGCGCGCCGGCAGGTCGGGCGCGCGGGCCAGCGCCTCCAGCTCGTCCAGGTGGCGCACGCGCATCTCGTAGTCCACCGGCCGGCGGTTGTCCGGGTCCACCAGGCTGAGGTCCATCATCTCGTTGCCCTGGTAGACGTCGGGCACGCCGGGCGAGGCGAACTTGAGCATCGTGAGCGACAGGCTGTTGAGCGCGCCGTACCACGCGAGCGCGCGGCCCAGGGCCTGCAGGTCGTCGAGGAAGCGCGGGTCGGCGCCCGGCCCCAGCAAGGCGCGCACGAAACCTTCGAGTGCCTGCTCGTAGGCCTCGTCGGGGTAGGTCCAGCGGGTGTGGACCTTGGCCTCGCGTGCCGCCTTCTGCATGTAGCGCACGATGCGTTCGGCATAGGGTGCACGCGCGGCGGCGTCGAAGGGCCCCTCGGGCAGGGTGCCCAGCAGGGTCTGGTAGAGCAGGTATTCGTCTGCGCTCGAGGGGGCGCCGGGCGGCCCGCCCTCCGCCTCGAGCCGGCGGCGGATGCCGCGCGAGAGGTTGCGCCAGCGGCGCAGCGCCAGGCGCCAGGTGGCGGGCATCTCGGACAGTACGTCGATGCGGCAGCGCACGTCCTCCGAGCGCTTGTTGTCATGCGTGGAGGTGGCGAGCATGGTGTGCGGCCAGTGCAGCGCCCGGTCGGCGCTGGCCTCGTGGAACTGCGCCACCGTCATGCCGAAGTGGGCCGGCTCGCCGCCCACTTCGTTGAGCGAGGCGAGCGGGAAGTAGCGGTAGAAAGCGGTGTCCTCCACGCCCTTGGCCGTGACCGGCGCGCTGAACTGCTGGAAGCGGATCGCCAGGCGCAGCACGCGCTGCTGCAGCGCCTCGCCGGCACCGGGCACGGCGCGGCCCAGCAGGGTCTGCTGCACGAAGTCGTAGATCGTGCGGTCGGCCTCCAGGCTGCCGCGCCGCGCTTCGCGCACGGCCCATTCGATGAAGCGCTCGTCCTGCGCCGAGGGCGCTTCGAGGATGTAGGTGCGGTACACCGGCAGGCAGGCCGCCACCTCGCCGAGCGCGCGCTGCAAGGCGTTGAAGGTGTAGTCGCGCGTGTGGCGGTCGGCCCGCGCGATGCGCAGCAGCTCGGTGGCCAGCACGGTGAGCTCCGAGGCCAGCGCGCTGCGCATGATGTCGCGCTTGCCGGCCCGCGCCAGCGCCTGGAAGCTGTCGCGCACGCCGGTGAAGTTGCGCCAGATCTTGCCGAACTTGTCGCCGGCCCCGGTGTCGATGAGCACGCCGTTGGCCACGTTGGCGAAGCGGTAGCCGGTGGTGCCGTGGATGTGCCAGTCCTCCGGTACTTCCTCGTCCTCGGCCTTGATTTTCTCGGCCACCACGTAGAGCGGCCGCACGGGCCGCTCGGCTTCGTCGTGATCCGCCAGCAGCAGGCCGGCGCGGCGGGCATAGCCTTCCTGCAGCCGGCGGAAGTATTGCGCCGGGTCGTACAGGCCGTCGGGGTGGTCGATGCGCAGGCCGTCCACCAGCCCGGCCGCGGCCAGGTCCAGCGCGAGGGACTGGGTGGCTTCGAACACCTCCTCGCGCTCCATGCGCAGCGCCGCCAGCGTGTTGATGTCGAAGAAGCGGCGGTAGTTGATGTCGTCCGCCGCCACGCGCCAGTAGGCCAGGCGCCAGGACTGCTCCTCGATCAGTGCATGCAGCGCGTCGCGGGCGCCCGGCAGGTTGAGCTCCGCCACGCGCGCGGCGATGACGCGCGCCACCGCAGGCTCGCGGCCGGCCAGCCGGGCCAGCTGGTGCTTCAGCAGTTCCTTGTCGCGGGCGCGTTCGGCACGCTCGGCCTCTCCGCTCACGTCCCGGCCCTGCAGGCGCGCGAAGCCGGAGGCCGCCCCGGCGAGCTGCACCGCGAGCTGCGTGTCTTCAAGCCGAAGGCTGGCCGCGGCGAGCACGCGCGGGTAGCTCTCCGGTGCGATGGGAAAGCGGTGCTCGAAGTAACGCACGGCCAGGCTGCCGCGGTCCGCCTCGAAGTGCAGCGCCAGGTCGCCGCGCTCGAGCGCGTCGCCGTAGTGGTCGCCCAGCACCGGCACCAGCACCTTGCCGGCAAGCTCGGGATTGAGCGGCTGCCAGTCGATGTCGAAATGCTGGGCGAAGAGCGAGGCCGGCCCGTTTTCCAGCACGTCCATCCACCATGCGTTGTCATCGCCCATCACGCCCATGTGGTTGGGCACCAGGTCCAGCAGCTGGCCCATGCCGTGCGCGCGCAGCGCCGCCGCGAAGCGCTCGTAGCCTTCGCGGCCGCCGAGCTCGGGATTGAACTGGTCGTGCGCCACCACGTCGTAGCCGTGCATGCTGCCGGCGCGGGCGCGCTGGATCGGCGAGCAGTACACATGGCTGATGCCCAGGCGCGCCAGGTAGGGCAGCACGCGGATGGCATGGTCGAAAGTGAAGTCGCGGTGCAACTGCAGCCGGTAGGTGGCGCGCGGCACGCGCGCCTGCAACGAGCCGCGGCGCGCGCGGCGGGTGCGGGCATGCGGGCGCAGTCGCGCGAGGGCGCGACCGAGTGCGGCCATGGCCTCGCCCTGGGCCAGCGCCTCCAGGTCGACCGGCAGCTTGCGGCGCCAGTTGGGCTGCTCGTGGGTGGTGCCGGGCATGTTGACCTGCTCCACGGCGCCTGCCACGTCCTCCAGCTGGACCATCATCACCGCCGAGGGCCCGGCGGCGAGGTAGGCATGCACGGCCTCGACGATGGCCGGCGAGAGCTGGGACGCCGCGTTCGCCCGGACGATCTCGTCCATGTCGAGCAGCCCCTGGTGGTACAGCGCAAAAAGCAGCTGCAGGCGCTGGCGCGAACGCTCGATGAGCTGCCGCTCGAGTTGCGCCGCGTCGGCGACGAGGCCGAGCGACAGCCGCAGTCCCACGTCTTCGCCGCGCCACCAGCCGGCCAGGGTCGGCAGGTCGTGCGTGCCCACGGCGGCCAGTGCCTGGGCCGGATAGTGCTCCGGGGGGCGGAAGCCCCCGTCGCCCTCGCGCTCGAAAAAGAGCAGGCGGTAGGACAGAACGCCCGCACGGGCCAGTGCCTCCCGCATTTCGGGCGCCACGGTGCCCAGGTCCTCGCCGATCACCAGGCAGCGATGGCGCTGGCTCTCCAGCGCAACGATGGCCAGAAGCTCGTGCAGCGGATAGTGCACGTAGCCGCCCTCGCGCGCGGTGCGGCCGGCGGGGATCCAGAAGAGCCGCATCAGCCCCATCACGTGGTCGATGCGCAGCGCGCCGGCGTGGCGCATGTTGGCGCGCAGCGTGTCGATGAAGAAGCGGTAGCCGGCGCTGCGCAGGCGGTCCGGCCGCAACGGCGGCAGGCCCCAGCCCTGGCCGCTGGGATTGAACTCGTCCGGCGGCGCGCCCACGCTGGCGTCGGCGGCGAAGCCCGCGCCCTCGGTCCAGACATCGGAGCCGCCGCGGTCGCTGGAGACCGCGAGGTCCAGGTACAGGCCGATGCCCAGGCCCAGCGCCTTGCACTGCGCGGCGGCGCGGGCGAGCTGCCCATGGGCCAGCCATTGCAGGTACTGGTGGAAGCGCACGCGCGCGGCGTGTTCGCGGGCGAAGGCCGCGACGGCGGGGCTCGCGGGGTCGCGGTAGGCTTCGGGCCAGGCCGGCCAGCCCCACACCTGCGCATCGGCCGCATGGAAGTGCGCCTGCAGTGCCTCGAAGAGAGCATGGCCGCGCAGGGCCTCGCCGCCCTCGGCCACGAAGCCCAGGAAGGCGCGGGCGGCATCGTCGGGGACCCTTGCGCTGCCTTCGCCGCCTTCGCCTTCCAGGTGCTGCGCGCAGAAGTGGGCGAACAGCAGTTCCAGCACCTCGAACTTGGCCTGTGCCACACCGCCGTGGTCGACCAGCGGCGACTCGCGCAGTGCGGCGAGCCGACCCTGGAACTCGGGCGAGCCCACCAGCCGCTGTGCGGCCTCGCAGTCGGCGAAATCGGGCACGGCCTCGACGTCGATGTAGAGCACGTTGAGCCAGCGGCGCGACGAGGGGCTGTACGGGCTCGCATGCGCCGGGTTGTGCGGGAACAGGGCGTGCAGCGGGTTGAGCCCGATCACCTCGGCGCCGTGGCGGGCCATCTGCGTCACCAGCTGCACCAGGTCGCTGAAGTCGCCCATGCCCCAGTTGCGCCGCGAGCGCAGCGCATAGAGCTGCACCGCCGTGCCCCAGACGCGGCCACCGTCTTCCAGGGCCGCGGGGCACCAGCAGCGCTCGGGCGCGCTGACGATCAGCGTCTCGCCGGGCAGGCCCTCGATGCGCAGCCGGTGGTATCCCATTGCCAGGGGGAGCGCGACGCGCGGCGTGCGCTCGCACCAGCGCTCGCCGGCAAGCTCGAAGTGGCTGTTCTCGGGCAGCGCGTGGGCGTCGATCTCGCCTTGCTGCTGCAGCGCGCCGGCCTCGTCGCAGATCTGCCAGTGCAGGCGGGGCCACGCGGCCGGCACGCGCAGCGGCAGCACCCAGCCGGGCTCGAGGGCCCGGATGGCGAGCACGGGCGGCAGTGCAGGCGGGGTGGGCGCCCCATCTTTCGCCGGCAGGCCGAACTCGGCCAGCAGGGCCAAAAGGGTTTCGCGCGGCACCGGCTGGTGCTGGCCCCAGATGTCGTGGTAGTCGAGCGCGATGCCGTAGTCGGCACACAGGCGGGCGATGGTCTGGGCATCGGCGTCGGAGAGGATGTCAGGCAAGGCCGGGCTCCTGCAGCGTCACGAACACGCCGCCGCGGGCGGCCCGCAGCAGACCGTTCTGCGAGCCGTCGCGATCGACGGCGGTGGCATACAGCACCTCGCCGGGCGGCGCGCCGATCCCTTCGACCGGCCCCTCGCCGAAGTGGGCCAGCAGGTGCAGGCGCGCGCCGTCCTCGCCGCGGGTCGTGTCGGCGAGTGTCCACTCGACGCGCAGCAGGCCGTCGCGAGTGGTCTCGAAGCGACCGGCACCACGCTGGCCGGCCAGCAGCGGAGCCAGCCTGCGCTGGCGCAGCGCCAGCATCTCGCCGACCTGGACGCGCCAGGCCGCGTGCAGCGGGTCGTCCCATTCGTCCCAGCGCAGCTTCGAGGCTTCGAAGGTGGATGCCGCATTGGGATCGGGAATGCGTGCGCGCGCCGCCTCGTCGGCAAAGGCCTTGAAGCGGCCGAACTCGGCGCGCCGCCCTTCGGAGACCGCGCGCGAGAGCTCGGGGCCGAAGTCGCAGAAGTAGAGGAAGGGCGTGGAGGCCTCGAATTCGTCGCCCATGAAGAGCATCGGCACGTGCGGCGAGAGCAGCAGGCAGGCCCAGGCGGCGCGCACCAGGGCGATGTCGCCGATCGCATGGATGCGCTCGCCGAAGGCGCGGTTGCCGACCTGGTCGTGGGTCTGCAGGTAGGAGACGAAGGCGCCGAGCGGCAACCGGCTGGCGTCTTCGCCGCGCGCTTCGCCCGCGCGGAAGGGGGAGGGCTGGCCCTGGTAGATGAAGCCCTGGGCCAGTGCGCGGCCGAACTGCGCGACCGGGTCGTCGGTGTAGTCGATGTAGTAGCCGTCGGTCTCGCCGGTGGCCAGCACGTGGACGGCGTGGTGCAGGTCGTCGTTCCACTGCGCCGTGGCCGCGGCGGGCCGGCCCTGCGCGTCGCGGGCGAGCAGGGAGGCCTGGTTGGCGTCGTTCTCCAGCACCACGTGGACGTGGCGCTCGCGGCCCGGGCCGTCGCGCAGGGCGTGGCAGACCTCGACGGCGATGTGTGTGGGCGAGTCGTCGCGGATGGCGTGGATGGCGTCCATGCGCAGGCCGTCGAAGCGGAACTCCTCGACCCAGTAGAGCGCGTTGTGGACGAAGAAGTCGCGCACGGTGCGTGCCTGGGCGCCGTCGTAGTGGATGGCGGCGCCCCAGGGGGTCTGGTGAGCGGGATTGAAGAAGGGAGGGCAGGCGGCGTGGAGGTAGTTGCCCTCCGGGCCGAAGTGGTTGTAGACGACGTCGATCAGCACCATCAGGCCGAGGCCGTGGGCGGTGTCGATCAGGGCCTTCAGGTCGTCGGGGGTGCCGTAGCTGGCGTCGGGGGCGAATTGGAGGACGCCGTCGTAGCCCCAGTTGCGCTGGCCGGGGAAGTCGGCGAGGGGCATGAGTTCGATGGCCGTGATGCCCAGGCTGGCGAGGTCCTGGAGTCGCTTTGCGGCGGCGGAGAAGGTGCCTTCGGGGGTGAAGCAGCCGACGTGCAGCTCGTAGATGACGGCTTCTTCCCAGGGGCGGCCGCGCCATGTGTCGTGCTGCCAGTCGTACTGGCGCGGGTCGATGACGACGCTGGGGCCGTGGACGTCGTCGGGGTTGTAGCGGGAGGCGGGGTCGGGGATCCGGAGACCATCGGGGAGGCGGAAGCGGTAGGGGTCTCCGGGGGCCGCTTCGGGGAGGGTGAGGTGGTGCCAGCCTTCTTCGTTGCGCAGCATGGGGTGGGGGGTAGGTCCATGCTCGAGCACCACCTGGGGTGCGGTGGGCGCCCAGAGGGCGAAGTGGACGCCACCTGGGGAGGGGAGCACGGTGGCGCCGAAGGGAGATGGGTGGGCGTGTTTCATGTGTCTTGTTCCCTCTGGGAGGGGGCGCTCGGCCTTTGGTTTGGCGTTGTTCTTGTTGTGGGTTGGACTTGGCGTTCGGGGCTTTGTTTTGGCCTTGCTGGTTGA
>NZ_BAABGJ010000076.1:340-5312 GCF_039541515.1 Variovorax defluvii | reverse complement strand
TTTGGTTACTTTCTTTGGCGAGACAAAGAAAGTAACTCGCCCGCCGGGGCGAATTCCCGGCTCCTGCGCCACCCAACCAGCAAGGCCAAAACAAAGCCCCCCGTGGCAAGCCACCCCAAGAACAACCCCAAACCAAAGCCCCAGTGCCCAGAGGCAGAGAGAGCAAGCCACCCCCGTGCAGCATCACGCAGCCCTCACCACCAGATTCCCGAAGCCATCCACCTCCGCCCCAAACCCCGGCTCCAGCCACACCGTGGTATCCGCCTGCTCCAGAATCGCCGGCCCGGCGATGCGAGTGCCCACCGGCAACCCGAGCCGTGCATAGCGTGTCGCCTCGTGCCACCGCCCCTCGTGGAACACGCGCTGCGTTCCCAGCGACTCTGCGTTGCCCAGACCTTCCGGCGCCAGCACCCCCAGATCGAACTTGGGCCGCACTCCGATCCGCGCATACCGCAGATTCATCCCCCGGACAGGAATGCCGTCCAGCACGCGCCCGAAAGCAGCCGCATAGGCCGCTTCGAATGCCTGCCGAATCGCCTCCCGCGTCAGCGCATCCGCATCCGCCAGCACCACCGGCAGCGTATGCGTCTGCCCCGCATAGAGCATGTCCAGCGCGATCACCTCCCGCACCGCGTCGAAGCGCACCCCGGCAGAGTCCAGACGCTGCTGGCACCCCTGCGCCAGCTCCATCACCCGGCGACGAAGCGCATCGACATCCAGCGCATCGAGCGCCTGGTTCAGCGTCTGCACCGCGTCGTGCCGCATGTCCGCGATCACGCACCCCAGGGCCGAGGTCACGCCGGGATAGCGCGGCACGATCCCGGTCGCCACGCCCACCTCGCGCATCATGGCGCACACATGCAGCGCCCCACCCCCGCCGAAGGGCATGTAGGCAAAGCGCCGCGGGTCATGGCCGCGTTCGATCGACACCAGCCGGATCGCGCCGGCCATGCGCGCATTGGCCACGGTCAGGATCGCCTCGGCCGCCGCGTGCACCTCCAGCCCCAAGGGCCGCGCGACGTGCGCCTCGATGGCCTGGCGCGCCTTGTCGGCGTCGAGCGCCGCCAGCAGCCCGCCGCCCAGCGGACGGTCCGCAGCAATGCGGCCCAGCAGCACGTTCGCATCCGTCACGGTCGGCCGCATGTTGCCGCGCCCATAGCACGCCGGCCCCGGCACGCTGCCCGCCGACTCGGGTCCCACCTGCAGCATGCCGCTCGCGTCCACCGACGCGATGGAGCCACCGCCCGCGCCGATGGTCTCGATCTGGATCATGGGCGAACGGATCACCATGCCGAACTCGATCGCGGTCTGGGCCGCCAGCGCCGCCTCGCCGTTGGCGATCAGCGAGACGTCGAAGGAGGTACCCCCCATGTCACCGGTGATCGCGTTCGGAAAGCCGGCCGCGCGCGCGATCTCGGCGCAGGCGATCACGCCAGCCGCCGGGCCCGACAGCGCGGTGCGCACAGGCAACTCGCCGGCCGTGGCGCGCGACATCACGCCGCCGTTGCTCTGCACCACCAGCAGCTCGCCGCCGAAGCCCTGGTCGCGCAGATCCCCCTCCAGCCGCGCGAGGTAGTCGCCCACCACCGGCTGCAGCGCGGCATTGAGCGTCGCGGTGGAACAGCGCTCGAACTCGCGGATCTCGGGCAGCACCTCGCTGGCCGCGGTCACATGGGCGTTGGGCCACAGCGCACGCACCGCAGCCACGGCGCGCCGCTCGTTCTCCGGATTGGCGTACGTGTTGATGAAGAACACGCAGATCGCCTCGCAGCCCTCGTCCAGCAGCGCGCGCGCCTGCGTGCGCACCTGCTCCAGGTCCACCGGCGTATGGATGCTGCCGTCGGCCAGCACCCGTTCGTCCACCTCGCGGCGCAGGTGGCGCGGCACCACCGGCACGAAGCTGCCGCGCAGGCCCCAGGTCTGGGGGCGGTCGCGCCGCCGCATCTCCAGCACGTCGCGAAAGCCACGCGTCGTGAGAATGCCGGTCCTGGCCACCTTGCGCTCCAGCAGCGCGTTGGTGCCGACGGTGGTGCCGTGCACGATGGTGGCGATGCCGGCCGCCGAGTCCGCCACGCGCCGCACGCCGTCCATGAAGCCGCGCGCTTCCTCGCCGCGGGTGGAGGGCACCTTGACGATGCGCGCCGTGCCCTCGGCTTCGTCGAGCACGAAGAGGTCGGTGAAGGTGCCGCCGACATCGACGCCGACGACCAGACGCCCGGCCTTGTTCTTGTCTGCTGCGTTCATGCTTCGCTTTCCTGGCCGGTGCCCTCGTCACCCACATAGCCCATCGCGCGGTCCCGTTCCCGCGCCTCGCGGGCCCGCTCGGCCGGTGGCCCCCAGCCACCCCCACCGGGGGTCTCCAGCCGCACGCGATCGCCGCGCACGAGCCGGATGCCACGCATCTTCGACACCATCGGCGGCACATGCCACGCGCCCGCGTTCTGATAACGGAACACGTTGAGCGCCCCGGCCCCGCCGCCCGCGATCCCCTTGGGCGGCGAACTCCCGCGCTCGCCGAAGACGAAGACCTCGGCGTCCTTCTCCAGCAGCTCGATCTCGTAGACCGCGCCCAGCCCGCCACGGTACTGGCCGTCGCCGCCCGAGCCGCTGCGCAGGCTCCACTCGGTGAAGCGCACCGGATAGGCCGCCTCCAGGATCTCCAGCGGCGGGATGGTGGCGGTGGAGATCGGCGCATTGCCGTGCGACAGGCCGTCGCCGCCCGCATGCGCGCCGTGGCCGCCGCCGAAGAAGCTGAACATCACCCAGCGTTGCCCCTCGCGCCCGGCGTCGCTGCGGTGCCCTGCGATCGACAGCGCGTTGATGGTGCCGTAGGCCTGCGCCACCGCGCGCCGCGGGTCGGCCTGGGCGGCGGCGCTGAAGATCACGTCGATCATGCGCAGGATGGTCTCGGTGTAGCCGCCCATCGGGCGCGGACGCTCGGCGCTGATCACCAGCCGGTCGGGAATCCGGAAGTCCACCGCATCCAGCACGCCCGCATTCGCCGGCACGTCCGGGAACAGGTGCTTGAGTGCCACGTAGCAGGCCGCCACCGCGGTCGCGCGCGAGATGTTGACCGGCCCTGCGCACTGCGGTGAACTGCGCGAGAAGTCCAGCGACAGGCGCTCGCCGGCGACCGTCATGTCCAGCGCGATGGTCAGCGGCTCGGGCGTGATGCCGTCGTTGTCGAGCTGGTCCTCGAAGCTGTAGCAGCCGTCGGGCAGAGAGGCGATGTGCGAGCGCATGAGCTTCAGCGCCCGGCCGCGCAGCTCGCCCAGGGCCTGCAGCACCAGCACATCGCCGTACTCGTCGAGCAGGCCATGCAGCCGCCTGGCGCCCAGCTCCAGCGCGGCCAGCTGGCCGTTGAGGTCGCCCCACAGGCTTTCGGGCAGACGAGTGTTCGCGCGCAGGATGGCGAGCACGTCCTCGTCGAGCGTGCCACCGCGCACGATGCGCACCGGCGGGATCTGCACCGCCTCCTGCCAGCACTCGGTGGCCGCGGGGTTGTAGTTGCCGGGCACCGCGCCGCCCACGTCGTGCCAGTGCGCGGCCGAGGCCATGTGGCACCACAGCCGGCCGTTGCGGAAGAAGGGCCGCACCAGCTTGAAGTCGTTGGCGTGCGTGCCGCCGTCGTAGGCGTCGTTGCTGATCCAGATGTCGCCGTCCTGCATGCCGCCGCGCGCCTCGGCCGCCTTGGCGGTGGCGCGCACCGCGAAGGCCATGGCGCCGACGAACACCGGCAGACCGGACTTGCCCTGCACCAGGGTGTCGCCGGTGTTCGCGTCGTAGAGGCCGTGGCAGGCATCGTGCGCCTCCGCGATGATGGGATTGAAGGCGCTGCGGTAGAGGGTGGCGTCCATCTCGTCGGCCACCTGCTCCAGACGGCCGCGCAGGACGGCCAGAGTGACGGGGTCGAGGGCGTCGGGCACGTGCTCGGTCATGTTTTGGGTTCCTTGAAGCGCTGCCGCAGCTGCGCGAGCAAGCCGCCGGCGCGCACCATGTCCATCAGAAAGCCGGGCACCGGCTCGCAGGCGAGCACACGGCCATCGGCGGCCTGCAGGGCCGGGGACTGCGTGTCGAGGGAGACCTGCTCACCGTCCTGCAGCGATTCGGCCTCGGCGCAGGTCAGCAGCAGCAGGCCCAGGTTGAAGGCGTTGCGGAAAAAGAGGCCGCTGTACGAGGGCGCGATCACCGCCGTCACGCCCAGCTGCACCAGCACGGCGGCCGCCTGCTCGCGCGAGGAGCCGATGCCGAAGTTGGGGCCCGCCACGATCACGTCGCCCGGGCGCACCTCGCGCGCGAACTCGGGGCGTACGGCTTCGAGGCAATGCTTTGCAATGATGTCGATGCCGTGCTTCATCGCGTGGCCGGGGGCCAGGGCGTCGGTGTCGATGTCGGCGGCCAGGCGCCAGACGCGGTGGGTGGTCATCGGTGGGGCCTTTGGGAGAGGGGTCTGGGGCTCTGCTTTGGCGTTGTTCTTGTTTTGGCTTGGACTTGGCGTTCGGGGCTTTGTTTTGGCCTTGCTGGTTGGGTGGCGCAGGAGCCTTGAATTTGCCTCTTGGGCCTTTGTTTTGGCCTTGCTGGTTGTTTGGCGCAGGAGCCGGGAATTCGCCCCGGCGGGCGAGTTACTTTCTTTGTCTCGCCAAAGAAAGTAACCAAAGAAAGGCGACCCCACTGCGCGTGTCCCTCCGCTTCGCTACGGGCAACCTGCGGTGCTCGCACATCCGGCCCCGCCGCAGAACTCGCTACGCGCCCTTCGGGCGCTACGCTCAAACAGCTGCGGCGAGTCAGCTCACGAAGCACGCCTGTCCTTCGGCAGGCGTGCGGGCCGGATGCACTGCGCTCCTCGGCACGCGCAGAGGGGATGGAACTCCAACGCGCCATGGCGCGTACTTGTGTGGGGGGTGGGGGAGTCAGTGCAGTGGATCTCCACGCACGTTGCGCCAGCTCATGCGCCGGGGGCTTCGTCAACTGA
>NZ_BAABGJ010000076.1:0-330 GCF_039541515.1 Variovorax defluvii | reverse complement strand
TCAAACAGCTGCGGCGAGTCAGATCACGAAGCACGCCTGTCCTTCGGCAGGCGTGCGGGCCGGATGCACTGCGCTCCTCGGCACGCGCAGAGGGGATGGAGCTCCAACGCGCCATGGCGCGTACTTGTGTGGGGTGTGGGGGAGTCAGTGCAGTGGATCTCCACGCACGTTGCGCCAGCTCATGCGCCGGGGACTTCGCCAACTGGAGCAAGCCATAGCTTGCGACACTGTCTGCGAAGCGCAGCGAGCCGTTGGTGGCCGAGCGCAGCGATGGCCCGACCCACTCCCCTCTGTGCGCGCCGAGGAGCGCAGTGGAACCGGCCCGCACGC
>NZ_BAABGJ010000075.1:0-65957 GCF_039541515.1 Variovorax defluvii | reverse complement strand
AATGCTTTGATCACGCGCATGCGTGATCGTTGGGCGCAGAGCCAGCCCTTCAAACTGGCTGCCTGAAGAATACGTGTGCGAATTTCAGAAACGGACTACTTAGTGCCTCCGACGGCGGCCTCGGACTTGCTACATTTTTCGGTTCCATGTAGCGAAAGGTTTCGAAATGATGCTGTCACGCAGGGAGCTGTTGAATCGGGCGGGAGCGACTGTGCTCCTGGGAGGCGGCCTGACCGCCGCAGGCAGGCGCGTCCATGCGCAAGCCGCGCGGCCGGCGGGCGCGCCGCGCACCGTGATCCTGGGGCAGTCGGTCCCCCTCACCGGTGCGGCCAGCGAGATCGGCCTGGCGTTCGCCGCCGGTTGCCGCCTCTATGCCACTCAGTTCAACGACGACAATGCGGCGGCCGGCATCCAACTCAAGCTCCTGCAACTGGACGACGGCTACGACGCCAAGCGAGCCGCCGCCAACGCGCGCAACCTCCTGGCGAACGACAAGGCCGACATGCTGTTCGGCTTCGTCGGCACCGCCAGCAGCGAGTCCGGTGCCGTGGCGGCGGCCCAGCAGGGCACCGTGCTCTTCGCGCCCTTCGCCGCCGCCGACACACTGCGCGGCGCAGCCCACCCCAACGTGTTCCACGTGCGCCCGAGCATGGCCGACGAAGCCATCAAGATCGTGCGCCATTGCGCCACCGTGGCACAAAGCCGCATCGCCTTCATCGGCGACGACGATGCCATGGGGCGAGCCGCCCTGAGCGCCGTCGAACAGGCCCTGGCCGACCAGAAGATGAGCCCGCTGGTGGCGAAGGCGCTGGTGCGGACCGCCGGCAAGGTCCCGGATGCCGCCCTGGCCGCCGTGCAGCAGGCTTCGCCGCAGGCGGTCGTGCTGGTCTCGCTCTCGGACACCACGGCCGACGCGATCCGCAAGCTGCGCCAGGCCGGCTACGGCGGCAGCTTCATGGCCTTCTCGATCGTCGGTATCGACCCGCTGTACGCTGCGCTCGGCAAGGACATCCGAGGCATCGTGATCTCGCAGGTGGTGCCTTCGCCGCGCTCCTCGGGCATTCCGATCGTCAAGGAATACCTCGCGGCCATCGACAACTCCGACCAGACGGCCTCGTACGAGGGACTGGAAGGCTTCATCGCCACCAAGGCGGCGGCCGAGGCGATCCGCCGCGCGGGGCGCGGCTTCACGCCGGCCGCGCTGCAGCGCGTGATGGCGGGCATGACCGACTACGACGTCGGCGGCTTTCGCATCAACCTGCGGCCGGGCCTGCGCGATCCGCAGCGCACGATCGACCTGATCAGCATCACCGCGGACGGGCGCGTCCTGCGCTGACAGCCCCCGTCGGGCCGCGGTGACGCCCCGGGTTTTCCTGGGCGTGGAAATGTCCGTTACTTGACAGTCGAGCATTGAGCGCGAGCCTGCCGTGCCCCACACTGTGCGCCCCGCCTCCTACTCGCCCGAGGAACGACCATGACCACCACCGCCCCCTCCGAAGTCCAGAAGATCGTCTCCCCCGAAGAATGGCAGTTGCGGGTGGACCTCGCCGCCTGCTACCGCCTCGTCGCGCTGTACGGCTGGAGCGACCTGGTCTTCACCCACGTCAGCGCACGCGTGCCCGGGCCCGAGCACCACTTCCTGATCAACCCCTACGGCCTGATGTTCGACGAGATCACGGCCTCCAGCCTGGTCAAGGTCGACCCCGAATGCAACAAGGTGATCACCTCGCCCTACCCCGTCAATCCGGCCGGCTTCGTGATCCACAGCGCCGTGCATGCCGCGCGGCCCGACGTCCAATGCGTGCTGCACACCCACACGCGCGCCGGCGTCGCCGTCAGCGCGCAGAAGAACGGCCTGCTGCCGATCAGCCAGCAGTCCACCTTCGTGCTGGCCTCGCTGGCCTACCACGACTATGAAGGCGTGGCCTTCCGCGACGAGGAGAAGCCGCGCCTGCAGGCCGACATGGGCCAGGCCAATTTCCTCATGCTGCGCAACCACGGCCTGCTCACCGCCGGCAAGACCATCGCCGATGCCTTCCTCTCGATGTACATCTTCGAGAGCAGTTGCCAGATCCAGATCGCCGCGCAGGCCGGCGGCGGCGAGCTCACGCAGGTCGATCCGCGCATCGTCGAAGGCGTGGGCCAGGCCATGAAGGTGCAGACCGGGGGCCTGGGCGGTGCGTTCGTGTGGCCGGCGCTGATCCGCAAGCTCGACCGAATTGACCCGGCGTACAGGAACTAGCGTCGAGCTTTCACGCATGCGTGCCCGGCCCTGGGCATCCACCCCTGGTGCGCCAAGGCCCATGCCGACCATGGCGCCGTTGTAAACGGCCTTGTCCCTGGGAGTGCTCCTGAACGGCCCCGGCGGATCATTCCGTCGCGAAAAGGCGGATGTCTTGCGGCGCCAGGCCGCCTTCGGCCACCACGCGCCGCCATCGATCCAGCTCGTGCCGAACGCGATCTCGCAGTGCTGCGGGGGGACCGGCCTCGACCCTCGCGCCTTGACGTTCGAACCGGGCGACGACCTGCGGATCGGCCAGAACCTCGTTCAGGGCGCGGTTCAGCCGAGCGATCACTGCCGGCGGGGTGCGGGCGGGGGCGAACAGCCCATACCACTGCGACACGTCGACCTCCTGGATGCCGGATTCCGACAGGGTCGGCACCGCGGGAAAGGCGTCGAGGCGCGCCGGCGCGGCGACCGCCAGGGCGCGCAGCCGGCCGTCGAGGATGAAGGGATGCGCCGTGAACAGGCTCGGAAACATGACCTGCGAGCGGCCGTCGAGCGTGTCCACGATGGCAGGCGCGGCGCCTTCGTACGTTCTGCCTTCCATCTTCGTCCCCGTGTTCAGCTGGAACAGTTCCGCCGCGAAGTGCGGCGGCGTACCGTCGCCGGCCGACGCGTAGCTGATGCTGCCCCGGCCGCTGCGCAAACGCTGCAGGAGGCCGCGAACGTCGTCGAAGCCCGCGTCCCGGTTGGCCACCATCAGCGTCGGCGACGACCCGACCAATCCCACCGGCTCGAAATCCCTCAGCGGGTGGTAAGCCAGCTTCTGCAGCGCCGGGTTCATGGCGTGGGTGCCCACGTAGCCGAACATGAGGGTGTGGCCGTCCGGCTCCGCCTTGGCGACGTACTCGCTGGCGATGGCGCCGTTCGCGCCGGCCCGGTTGTCCACCAGGACTTCCTGGCCGAGCAAGGGCTTCAGCCCGTCAGCGATGATCCTGGCCATCGTGTCGTTGCCTCCACCGGCACGGGTGGGCACGATGACAGTGAGGGGTTTGCGCGGGAAGGTCGCCAACGCAGGCGCGAGGGCTTCGGGGCGGCTGAAGACATAGTCGGGCAACTGCATCTCGCCCTGCATGATCTTTCGGGCGGTGCGCACCAATGCCGCCGCTTTCACCGTGGCCTCCTCGCCCCGGCCTTCGAGTTCGACTTCCACGTCGATGCGCCCGGCCGGGTGCAGCAGCACCAGGTTGTGGCGGCCCGGCTCGCGGGCCCCGGCGCTGGCCACCGTGCCGGGAAGCGCGAAGGCGCTGAGCACGCCGATGGCGCCGGTGACCGCGTGCGAGGCGTGGCAGCGGCGCGGTGTGAAGTAGCGCGAGGTGATGCTGTCCGGCGAGTCCCCCGCGCTGACCAGCACCGGCTTCGGAATGACGCTGGCCGAGACATCCCCGAGGCCCATCAGCAAACCGGCCCGCAGGCGCAACGCTTCCAGGCGTTCCAGCAGCGCCGCATTCGAATCCAGCGCTGCCGGCTTCTCGGCACCGGTGACGCCGAGGTCCTGCGCGCGCACGATCATGAGCGGCATCGCCGCGTCGATGCAGGTCACGTCCACGCCGTCGATCGTGTCGATGCGCCGCCCCGTCGGAAAGACCTTGCCCGTGACGGCGCCCCACGCGTCCAGGAAGTTCAGGAGGATCGGTGCGGCCGTTCCGGCCACGCCGTCGATGCGCGCATCGCCCTCGTAGGTGACGCGCTTGCCGGGCGTGCGGACGGTGACGTCGATGCGGGAGCGCGTGTTGACGTTGAAGACGCGCACCCGCGTGACCCCTTCCTGCGCCGAAACCAGGCCTTGCTCGATGGCGAAGGGCGCGACGCCCGACAGCATGTTCCCGCAGTTCGGACGGGTGTCGACGGAGCGGTGGCCGACGCCCACCTGCGCGAACAGGTAGTCCAGATCGCAACCGGGTTCCTTCGACCGCGAAACGATGGCGACTTTGCTGTTGAGGGTGCTGCCGCCGCCCACGCCGTCGAGTTGCAGCGGATCGGAGGCGCCGATCGCGCCGATCAGGGCCTGGTCGCGCTCCTCGTCGCTCTCGGGCAGCCACTCCCGCAGGAAAAAAGGCCCGCGCGACGTGCCCGCACGCATCAGCACGCAGGGGATGGTCCGGCTCATCTCAATCAGCCGTCAGCTTGGCGGCCTGGACGACCTTCTTCCATTTGACCTGCTCTTGCTGCACGTAGGTGCGCATCTGCTCGGAAGTCATGATCTCCACCTCCGCGCCGTGGTCCTCCAGCTTCTTGATGACGGCCTTGTCCGCAAGAGCCTGGTTGAGAACCTTGTTGAGCTGTTCGATGACAGGCTTGGGCGTCTTGGCGGGCGCGAAGATGCCGTACCACTGCGAGACATCCACGTTGTCGATGCCTTGCTCCTTGAGCGTCGGGACGTCCGGCATCAGCGGCGAACGCTTGTTGCCCGCCACGCCGATCGCCTTGAGCTTGCCGCCCTTCACGTAGGGAATGGCGGTGAAGAGGCTCGGGAACATCACCTGCGTCTGGCCCCCGATGGTGTCGGTGACGGCAGGCGCGGAGCCCTTGTACGGCACGTGAAGCATGCTGGTGCCCGTCGACAGCTTGAACATCTCCGCGGCGAAATGCGGCGCGGTTCCGTTGCCGGCGGAGGCATAGCTCATCTTGTCGGGCGCAGCCTTCAGCGCGGCGACGATCTCCCTGGCATTGTTTGCCTTGACCGCCGGGTTGACGACCATCAGCGTCGCCGACGATCCGAGCATGCCCACCGGCTCGAAGTCCTTGACGGGGTCGTAGCGCAGCTTCTGCAGCGAAGGATTCATCGCATGGGTCGCGATATAGCCCAGCATCAGCGTGTAGCCGTCCGGTGCGGCCCGCATGACGAACTCGCTGGCGATCGAACCGTTGGCACCTGCCTTGTTGTCGACGACGACCGGCACTTTGAGCGCGGCGGACATGGCCTGCCCGACCACGCGTGCCATGGCATCGTTGGCGCCGCCTGCCGCGGTGGGCACGACGATGGTGATCGATTTCTCGGGGTACGCCGCGAGCGCGGCGCTGCAGCAGAGAACGGCCGCCAAGGCCAGGGCGCCCGACGCGGGTGCGTTGCGAAATCTCATGGATGTCTCCGACAGTTGAAAGAGGGGTGTGCAGGGCGTCTCGATCGCCGTGGACGTATGGTCTTCCGATCGGCATCCTCTGTGAATTGCATGTTTACGAAGGATTGATGCACACTGTCGATCAGCCAACCAACTGTTGCGGAGCGAGGCGTGGCGATCAATTTCAATCTCAACGATCTGCAGGCGTTCCGGGCCGTGGCGGAGCTCAACAGCTTCCGGAAGGCGGCCGAAGCGCTGCACGTCTCGCAGCCGGCCTTCAGCCGGCGCATCGAGAAGCTCGAGGAAGCGCTCGGCGTGCGACTGCTCGACCGCACCACGCGGCGCGTCAACCTGACCTCGGTGGGGCGCGACTTCGATCGCAAGGTGCAACAACTGCTCGATGACCTCGACCACACGCTGCTGGGCATCCGCGGCGTGGCCGCCACGCGGATGGGGGAAGTGACCATCGCCTGCGTCCCCTCGACGGTCTACTACTTCCTGTCGCAGGTGATTTCGCGCTACCACGAGCGCTATCCGAAGATCCGGGTCAAGGTCTTCGACGCCAGCGCCAACGAAGTGCTTTCAGTCGTCGCGCGGGGTGAGGCCGACTTCGGGCTCAACTTCGTCGGCGGCAAGGAGCCCGACATCGAGTTCAAGCCCTTGCTGGAGGAGCGCTTCGTTGCGGCGTGCAGGCGAGACCACCCGCTTGCGAAGAAGCGCCGCGTGAGCTGGACCGAACTGGGGCAGTACGACTACATCTCGGTCAGCAAGGCGTCGGGCAACCGGCTGCTGCTGGACCAGGCGCTCTCCGGTGTGGCCGACCGGCCGCAGAGCATCTATGAAACCCAGCACGTCACGACGATGCTCGGGCTGGTCGAGGCCGGCCTCGGCGTGGCCGCGGTGCCATCGATCGCGATGCCGGACGCGGACCATCCGTTGCTGGTGAGCGTTCCCCTCCACGACCCGGTGATCACCCGCAGGATCGGTCTCATCCGGCGCAAGGGACGGACGCTGTCGCCGGCGGCGCAGCAGCTCTACGCGTTCTTCTCCGAAATGAAGGCGAAGCGCGGCAAGCCGGATGGCCGCCGCGCGGTGAAGTGAAGAGGCCCGGGCGGCCGTGTCCGCGGCCCGCGCGTGGCTTCAGTGTGCGCTGCCGGTGTGCCCGAGCGGCAGCTGCAAGTCTCCGGAGCCCTCTTCGAGTTCATGCTCGGTCCTGGCGTAATTCGCATCCAGCTCGCGCTTCAGTACGTCTTCGTCGCAAGCCTTTTCCCACATCGAGACCACGATGCAGGCCACCGCGTTGCTGATGGTGCTGGTGAGTGCCCGCGCCTCGGACATGAAACGATCGATCCCCACGATCAGCGCCACACCCGCGACCGGAAGATCCGGCATGACGGTGAGCGTCGCGACCAATGCGACGAATCCGCTGCCCGTCACCCCTGCAGCGCCCTTCGAAGTCAGCAGCATGATGCCCAGCATCGAGCCGATCTGCAGCCAGGACAGATGGATGTCGCAGGCCTGGGCGATGAACATGGACGCGAGCGTCAGGTAGATGGCCGTGCCGTCGAGATTGAACGAATAGCCGGTCGGAAGCACCAGCCCGACCACGCCCTTCTTGCAGCCCAGCCGTTCGAGCTTGAGCAGGAGACGAGGAAGCACCGGTTCGCTCGAGGAGGTACCGAGCACCACCAGCAACTCCTCCTTGATGTAGCGCAGCAGCTGCCACAGCTTGAAGCCGTGCAAGCGGGCCAGAATGCCGAGCACCACGAAGACGAAGAAGATGCAGGCGACATAGAAGGTTCCGATTAGCAGTCCGAGTGACCCGATGGACTTGATGCCGTAGCGCCCGACGGTGAACGCCATCGCGCCGAACGCACCGATCGGCGCCAGGCGCATGATGATGCCGAAGGCTGCAAAGAGCATGTGCGAGAACCCGTCGACGGCGTCGAGCACCGGCTTGGCTGCCGTACCGATCCTGGTCAGGCCGAAGCCGCAGAGCACGGCTAGCAGCAGGACCGGCAGCACCTCGCCTTCGGCGAATGCGCCGACGAAGGCGTTGGGGATGATGTGCATGACGAAGTCGGTGAAACCATGAACATGCACCTGGCTGGCGAAGCGGCTCGCGACCGAGGCATCGAGCTTGCTCGGGTCGATGTGCATGCCGGCACCCGGCTGGATCAGCAGGACGGTGGCCAGGCCGGTCACGAGCGCCACGATCGTCAAGGCGTAGAAGAGGCCCATCGCCTTGATCAAGGTCTTGCCGATCTCCTTCGAGTCGCCCAGCGATGTGATGCCGCTCACGATGGTGCAGAACACCACCGGCGCGATCATCATCTTGACCAGCTTGACAAAGCCGTCGCCCAGCGGCTTGAGGGCAGCCCCGAACTCGGGCCAGTAGTGGCCGACGGTGATGCCGAGGACCAGGCCGATTAGGACCTGCACGTAGAGCAGCTTCAGTACTTTGGGGGTCTTCATGGTGTTGTCTCCGGAATCTGGGCGCACGGTTGCGTGCCGGTCTTCGCCGGCTTTGTCGGCGGGGTCGGACTAGCGTCGCGCCGCCAGCACGCGATCGACCATGACGCCCGCCTGGCCCAGGTTGTTGGCCGGGTCGCACATCGCATCCAGCTGGGCTCGCGTGACGTGCTTGTTGATCTCCGGGTGGGCGGCCAGGATTTCGATCAGAGGCCGGTTGTCGGCGATGGCCTGGCGGCAGAGGTCGTAGACCAGGTCGTGGGCGTATTCGCGCCCGATGTACGGGCCCAGGCCCATCATCACGGCCTCCGACATCACGAGGCCGTTCGTGATGTCGATGTTGGCCCGCATCCGGGTCGCATCGACTTCCAGGCCCTTGAGGATGAACTTGGTCTGCTTCAGGGCACCCGACATCAGGCAGAAGATCTCCGGCAGCGACACCCACTCGATCTCCCACGGCCCGGTCGAGCGCTCGTGGTCGGCCACCATCGCATCCATCAACGCCGCCGCGTGCTGGCGCGCGACCGAAATGTTCGCGTGGATGTACAGGCAGGAGATGGGATTGCGCTTCTGCGGCATGGTCGATGACGAGCCGCGCCCCGGCGCGAAGGGCTCGAAGACCTCCGCGACTTCCGTCTGCATCATCAGCTTGACGTCCATGGCGATCTTGCCGAGCGAGCCGCCGACCAGGCCGAGGAAGGCCCCCACTTCCGCGACCGTGTCGCGGACCGTATGCCAGGAGATGAGCGGCTGGGCAAGCCCCAGCTCTTTCATGAGTGCAGCCTGGGTTTCCATGGCACCCTTTTCGAGCGAAGACAAGGTGCCGGAGGCACCACCGAACTCGCCCATCAGGACGCGGGGCTTGAGCTGCTGCAGGCGCTCCCGGTGACGATCGATGCCGGCCAGGATGCTCGCCATCTTGTAGCCGAAGGTGATCGGCGTGGCCTGCTGCAGGTTGGAGCGTCCGATGACGGGTGTGTCGCGGTACTTCCTGGCAAGCGCGGCGAGCGCGTCCCCGATCTCGTCCAGGTCCTGCTCGATCAATGCCAGGCCTTCTCGCATCTGCAGCACCGCGGCGGTGTCGGTGATGTCCTGCGTCGTGGCCCCCCAGTGGCAGTACTCGCCCAGCTTGTCGCGGCAGTTGGCGTTGATCTGATTGACGACGGCAATGATCGGATAGCCGATCTGCTCGGTCTTGGCTTTCAGCCTGTCCCAGTCGATCTGCGACAGGTTGCAGTTGCGCACGATCTCGTCCGCTGCTTCCTTCGGAATGATGCCGAGCTCACCTTGTACCTTGGCGAGGGCACGCTCGATGTCCAGGTATTTCGCCGTGCGGTTTTCGTCGGACCAGACCTCTCGCATGCGTGCGTCGCTGAACATGTCGCCGAAGATGCGCGAGTCGATGATGGTGGAGCCCATGGTGCTTGTCTCTTTCCGAGGTGGTGAACAGGGTCAGCTGCGATAGGTGCGTGCGGAAGGCGGCAGTTCGGCGGACGCGACGCGATCTCAGACGGCTCCGGCCGCGTGCAGCCCGGCGATCTCTTCCGCGCTGTAGCCGAGTTCGGCCAGGATCGCGTTCGTGTGCTCGCCGAGCGCAGGCACGGGGTCCATCCGAGGACCGGTCTCCCAGGTGCCCGGCGGCAGCATCACGGGCACAGGGCCCGCGGCCGTCGCCACTTCGGTCCAGCGCCCCCGCGCCTGGAGCTGCGGATGCGCCCAGACATCTTGCATCGCATTGACCTGCGCATTGGCGATCTGCGCAAGCTCCAGGCGCTCGACCACCTGCCTGCCGGACAGCGGCTGGAAGGCGTCGACGATGATCTGCCGCAGCGCCACCCGCTCTGCCACGCGCTTGAAGTTGGTGGTGAAGCGCGGGTCCGTCGCGAGATCCGGCTGCCGCAATACCTTGTCGCAGAAGCTGACCCACTCGCGCTCGTTCTGGAGGCCGAGCATCACGGTCGTGCCGTCGCCGGCCGGGAAGGGCCCGTAGGGGTAGATGGTTGCATGACTGGCACCGGTCCGCGGCGGCGGCGGGGCCCCTTCGAAGGCGTAGTAGAGCGGGTAGCTGGTCCATTCGGCCAGGGATTCCAGCATCGAGATGTCGATGCGTTGGCCCTTGCCGGTCTGTCCGCGCTGCAGCAGCGCCGCCAGGATGCTGCTGTAAGCGTACATGCCGGCAGCGATGTCGGCGATCGAGGGGCCGGCCTTGCAGGGCTCTTCGGGCGTGCCCGTGACGGAGACGAAGCCGGCCTCGCATTGGATCAGCAGGTCGTAAGCCTTCTTGTCCCGATACGGCCCAGGGCGTTGCGGATCGTCGCCGTAGCCGGAGATGTCGCAAACGATCAGATCCGGCCTGGCCGCGCAGAGCCGCTGATAGCCCAGGCCGAGGCGCGTTGCTGCGCCGGGTGCGAGGTTCTGCACGACGATGTCGGCCTTGTCCATGACCAGCCGCTCGAGCACCCGGGCTGCCTCGGGGTGCTTCACATCCAGCGTCAGGCTTTCCTTGGAGCGGTTGGTCCAGACGAAGTGCGACGCCAGGCCTCGTACGCGCTCGTCGTAGCCGCGGGCGAAATCGCCCGAACCGGGACGCTCGATCTTGATGACGCGCGCGCCAAGGTCCGCGAGCTGGCGAGTGGCGAAGGGCGCGGCGATGGCGTGTTCCAGCGTGACGACGGTGATGCCTCGGAGTGGCTGCATGGGTTCTCTTTCCTGGATGGCGGCCGCGGATCAGCGCAGCACTGCGGTGGCGTCCATCGTGAGCCAACCTTCGTGATCGGAGGCCCACAGACGAATCGTCTTGCCGTCGGCCTGCGGCTGGCCGCTGACCTGGAAGGCGTTCAGGTCGAAGGTCGGCCGGACGGCCTTGAACCGAAAACTCGCCACGTCGGCGCTCTGCACATTGCGGCGCAGCAAGTCCATCAGCAGCGTCGCGATCAGCGGCCCATGCACGATCAGGCCGGGATAGCCTTCGACCTGCGTCACATACCGGCGGTCGTAGTGGATGCGGTGGCCATTGAAGGTCAGCGCCGAGTAGCGGAACAACAGCACGTCGTCGGGGACGATCCGGCGGCGCCAGGCGGCCTCGGCCGGTGCGGCTTGAGGCGGTGGCGCGACATCGTCCGGTCCCTGTGCTGCGCGATAGACGATGTCGTGAAACTCGACCAGGGCCGCTTCGGCCGCATCGTTGCATCGCACCTCGTGGCGCACTTTCACGAACACGAGCTTGCCGGTGCGCCCCTCCTTGGTCGTCACCGCGTCGATGGTCGAGGTTCGCACGACACGGTCGCCGACGCGGATGGGGGAGCGGAACTCGAACTGCCCGCCGGCCCACATGCGCCGGGGCAAGGGAACCGGTGGCAGGAAGCCGCCACGCCTGGCGTGGCCATCCTCGCCAATTTCGCTCTGCCGATGCATCGGCAGGAAGTACAGCCAATGCCATAGCGGGGGAAGCGTGGCGCCCGCGCTCACCGGAGTCGCCGGGTGGTCCAGTGTCGCCGTCAGCGCGACCACTGGAGCCTTGGTGATGGTGTCTTCGACCGTCTCGGTCCGTCCGACCCACGATGTCAGCTGATCTTGCTGTGCGTCCAATGCTGTCTCCGTTGCCGACTGCACCACCCGGCGGCAGTCCTGAGGAGCAAGTGTGCAGTGCTGCCCGTGTTCGGAGAATTGCAATGTTTGGTCCTATTGATGCACAGGATGCAACATCCATTGCCAGTGCGGCCCGGGCGGCCGCCATGCGTCGCAGCGCGGGTTCCCTCTTCAAGTGACCGCTGCCCGTGAATCCTTCCGCCACCCGCGCGCCACCCCGTACTTACCCTGAACGCACTGACGGCGAATCGACAGCTTCGATTTCTACGATTTCTCCGGGGGGTCCGGCACGCGGGCCGCCCACGGCGCAGTTCGCGCACCACCAGGAGACATCGATCATGCAGATCACGGGCATGTTGCACGGCGCGCGGCTGTTGCACTTCGCCGGCTTTCCGGCCACCGAGGTGCTGGGCCCCGCGGCCAGCGAGGAGGAAATCAAGGCGCTCATCGACAAGTACGGGCTCATCTTCATCAAGCCCGTCTTCAAGGGCGGCATCGGAAAGAAGGGCAAGGCCGGTCTGCTGGGCCGCGCCGGCGACCTCAAGACCGCACTCGCGGAGAAGGAACGCCTCTACTTCGCCGAGCACCAGGTCGGCCACGTCAAGGCCAAGGCCAACGGCGTCACCTTCGAGGCCGGCGTGCCCGCCAGGCACGAGGTGTACTTCTCGATCACCGACTCCACGCGCTACCGCGCGCCGACCATGACGCTCACGCACATGGGCGGCATGGACATCGAGGAGCTCGACAAGAGCCAGGTCGCGACCGTCCCCTTCGATCCGCTCACCGGCCTCAAGGCCTTCGTGGTCGCCAATGCGCTGGGCGAGATCGGTGCGCCCAAGGAGATCATCTCTCCGCTGGTGCAGCAGTTGCCCAAGCTGTGGGAGCTGTTCCACGACTTCGGCATGACCACGCTGGAGCTCAACCCCATCCGCATGCGCGAAGACAAGAAAGGCCGCCTCACGCCGGTGGCCTGCGACTTCAAATGCGGCTTCGACCGCGACGACCCGCGCTGGCTGCGCCTAGGCCTGCCGCCGCACCTGTTCGCGGCCGACTACTCCGACTTCGAGCAGGAGATCAACACCCTGCGCACGCACCAGGGCCAGAGCGACGTCTACGTCATCAACGACAAGGGCACGGTGCTCGCCCCCACCTTCGGCGGCGGCGCCAACTCCCTGGTGACGGAGATGCTGGGCGACGACGCGATCATCAGCTCCGACTTCGGCGGCAATCCGCCCTACGAGAAGATGAAGGAGGTGGCGCGCATCTGCTTCAGGCACTGGCTGAAGCAGGCCAACGTGCTCTTCATCATCGGCGGCAAGAGCAACAACACCGACATCTTCGAGACCCTGCGCGCCATGGCCGACGCGCTGCGCGAGCACTTCGGCCAGCACGGCCCCACGCCGCTGTACGTGGTGCTGGGCCGCGGCGGGCCGAACCTGGTGCGCGGCATGGGCGCGCTGCGCGACACCTGCGATGCGCTGGGCCTGCCCTACCGGCTGTTCGGCTTCGATTCCGACATGAGCGAGGTGATCCAGTTCGCCCGCAAGATCGACGCATGGATGAAGGACGGCGGGCGCGAGCAGATCGCCGCGCGCCTGGGCATCTCGGCCGCCACGGCCGCTTGAGCAGGAGGAACGGAACATGCAAGCCAACTGGCAGAAGACGGGCGTGGGCGATTTCAAGTACCACGTCGGCATCAGCTCGCTCACGCAGGTCGCCTCGCGCGAGGACCGTGTCTGCGTGCTCAACATCCTGGGCGGCGAATCGAGCGAGGTGACGCCGGTGAGCCATGCCTACTCGGGCGGCAACGTGGTGTGCGGCACGGCGCCGGGCAAGGGTGGTGCAGTGCTGGAGACCGGCATCGGCAACATCCCGGTCTACAACAACGTGCGCGATGCGCTGGCTGCCGGCCACCGCTTCAACTGCGGCGTGGTGTATCTGCCGCCCTCGGCCGCGCGCGACGGCGTGGCCGAGCTGATCCGCATCAACCCCGACCTGCGCAAGATCTTCATCATCACCGAGAAGATTTCCGTGCACGACGCGCGCGAGATCCGCGCCATGGGCCAGCAGAACGGCATCGACATCTTCGGCGCCAACGGCCTGGGCGTGGCCGATGCATGGAACCAGGTGCGTATCGGCGGTGCCCTGGGCGGCGACCGGCCGGGCGATTCGCTGCGGCCCGGCTCGATCGCGATCTTCTCCAACTCGGGCGGCTTCTCCACCACCATCGCGCAGTACCTGCGCATGGCGGGCTGGGGAACGACCACCGTGATCTCCTCGGGCAAGGACGTCTACATCCACTACGCCGCGCCCGAGTTCGCCTTCGCGCTGGCCAACGACGCGCGCAGCAAGGCCGCGGTGCTGTACTGCGAGCCGGGCGGCTACTACGAGCTCGATGCGAAGTTCACCAAGCCGGTGGTGGCCTGCGTGGTCGGCCGCTGGAAGAGCAAGCTCACCCGCGCCGTGGGCCATGCCGGCGCGATGGCCGGCGGCTCGGACGACGCGATGGCCAAGGAGCGCTGGTTCATGGAGAAGTTCGGCGTGGACGCCATCTTCACGCCCGACAACCCGGTGTTCTCGGCCAAGGGCGCGCTGGTGACCAACATCGCGCACATCCCGGCCGCGCTGACCGCCGTGATGCGCGCCAACGCGACCCTGCCGGATTTCGCGCCCGAGGGCTCGCTCGCACTCAAGCCCTGGTTCGGCTCCGACGAAGGCCTGGACCTGCCCGAGCACCTGCGCCCCGCGGTGGTGGAGGCGCTTGCGCCCTACGACGAGCAGGTGGCCGTGCTCAACATGCAGATCGGCGGCGTGGTGCCGCGCCAGCCGATGAAAGACGCCTCCGGCGCCTCGCAGATGGATGCGAAGACGCAGGTCAGCAGCCTGTACGGCACCACCATGCTGGACGCGGCCACGCTGCCGCTCGAATCGAATGTCGCGCTGGCCCTGGTGCACGACGCCGGCGGCGAGAACGACCGCAAGCTGATCGCGCCGGCGATCGCCGCCTACGTCAACCTCCACGGACGGCCCGAGCTGGCCGCGGCACAGGCCAGCCGCGAGGCCGGCAATGCGCCCAACGCGGTGCTGGCGGCCGCAGCCGCGATCGTCGGCCCGAAGCGCCAGCAGGCGGCGCGTGAGGCCTTGGGCTTCATGCTGGAGCGCTTCCATGCCGCCGGGCTGGGCAACGAGTTCGGTGCCTCGCTCGGCGAGAACTTCGACGTCGCCGGCATCGACGCGGCCGGCGCCCCCGAACTCACGGCCCAGACGCCCGACGCACGCGCTCAGGCCCTGCTGGCCGGCGTGCAGGCACGCGGCGGCCGCTCGGTCTTCCTGCGCTGGCTGCAGGGCCGGCCCGGCCATCCGACCGAGGCCGCGGTGCTGGCCGCGATCTCCGCCACGCTGGCCTGGGGGCCCCTGTCGCGCAAGCGCATCTCGCTGCTGACGGCGATGAGTTTCCCGTGGTGGCTGCAGCTCTTCGGCACGCTGATCGGCGCCTCCGCCGATGCGGCGCGGCACGAGGACGGCCGCTTCTGCGGCCTGCCACAGCAGCGCCTGCTGGACGAACTCAGCCTTGGCGAGATCGCCTTCGCCGCCCTGCTCGGCCGCATGCCGGGCGAGGCCGACCTGTTCGCTTTCCAGACCCTGGTCGGCCTGCTGCTGACCAACGGCCCCGGCGCCATCTCGGCGCAGGGCGCCAAGGGCGCGGTCTCGGCCGACGGCCCCGAGCAGCCGGAGCGCGTGCAGCTCAACAAGGCGCTGGTCGGCTTTCTCACGCACACCGGCTATGCGCACGGCGGCAACGGCTACGAGGGCATCGCCTACCTGCTCGAGCAGTTCGAGGGCAGCGGCCTGGACGATCCGGGCGCCGCCGACCCGGGCGTGGACCTGAAGGCGCTGGCGGAAAAGGCGGTGGCGCAGTATGCGCAGTACAAGAGCCGGAAGAAGAGCGCCGGCAGCCTCGACATCGCCAAGCTGCCCGGCGTGAACCACCCGGTCTTCAAGGACAAGCCGGTCAACTTCGACCCGCGCGAGGTCTTCATCGCGAAGCTGCGCGAGGCGCGCGGCGACCACAACGTGTTCCACGACTTCTACCGCGCACTGGTGCAGCAGCTCTTCGATGCCGGCGTCTCGCGCAATGTCTACTGCGTGAATGTGGACGCGGTGATCGCCGCCCTTCTCCTCAAGATGCTGTGGCAGCCGCTGCAGTCGGGCCGGATCGGCGAGCGCGAGCTGGAGACCGCCGCCTTCACCATCTTCCTCTACCCCCGCATGCTGGGCTGCGCCGCCGAGATCGACGACCACCTCAACCGCGGGCGCAACATGGACACGCGCACCGCCGCGTCGCTCTGCAAGTTCGTCACTTAGCAGGCTCGCCACGGCGCTCGCCGGCCCCTTGCGATCGGCAGGCGACAGGCGCACACTGCCCGGACGGCCCGGGCCGCGCCGGCCGGGCCGTTCAACTCGCACAAGGAGATGCCATGTCCATCCCTTCGCATCTGTACAGCTACCTCGACCAGCGCGGCACCCGCTACGAGGTCTGGACGCACGAGCACAGCCACAGCAGCGCGGAGACCGCCCGCGCCGCGCACATTCCGCCATGCCAGTTGGCCAAGTCGGTGATCCTCCAGGACGACGAGGGCTGCGTGATGGCCGTCCTGCCGGCCGACCGGGTCCTGATGGTGGGCGAGTTCTCCCGCCTCGCCGGCCGCTACCGCCTGCGACTGGCCGACGAGGACCGCATCGCCTCGCTGTTCGAGGACTGCGAGCGCGGCGCGGTGCCGCCGGTCGGCATGGCATGGGGCATCCCGACTCTCGTGGACGACGAGTTGGAAAGCAACGACGTCATCTACATGGAGGTCGGCGATCACCAGCGGCTGCTGCGGATGTCGCACGACCAGTTCCACGAACTGATGCGAGCCCAGCCGCATGGGTGCTTCAGCAAGTCCCCGATGCATTGAAGGCCAGGGGCCGATTCGCCCCACGCAGCCGGGGAGATCGCCGGCGGTGCAGGTCCGCGCGACTCTCTAGAATGCGCATCGCCGCTTCGCAGACGACGCGCCTTCAACCGACATCCGAATGCTTGAGATTGATCTGTCCGCCCAGACCGAAGCGGTCCGCAACGTCCTCGCCAACCATGGCATCCGGCCCGCGCTGGCGCTGCTCAACGATCGCACGCCCTACCGCTACACCGCCCTTTACAAGCTGATCGGCGTGACCATGCATGCGGCCCACGTCTTCGACCGGCAGTCGGAGTACCGCACCTGGCTCAAGGCCGTGCCGCTGGACAGCAGTTTCTGCGCCCTGGCCATGCGCGAGGGCGAGTTCGTCACCCGCCATGCCTCCGCCGATCCCCGGCTGACGCAGAAGCGCCCGCTGGCAGGCCTGGTGGAGTCCTACTACGGCCGCGTCCTGCGGCGCGGCGACGGCACACCCTGGGGCACCTTCATCCACTTCGACCTGGAGCCGCGCTCCATCGCCGAGGGCGAGGTGGCCTTCCTCAAGGGCGTGGTACCGCTTTTTCTCGACTACCTCGACTGACGGCCGGCGGGCACGCGGGCGGGATGTCGGGTCTCGGGCCAGGCACTGACCTTGGCGACGTTCCTTCGAACGCAGGGTTCGAATCAGGCGCGACGAGCGCCCGAATCGATGATGAGCTCACCGTCTTCCTTTGTGAACGGAGGCAGCTTGTCCACCGGCAGCAGTTCGAGGACTTCCTCCGAAGGCCTGCAGAGCTTCGTGCCGAGCGGTGTCTCGACGACGGGCCGGTTCATGAGGATGGGGTGCTGGCCAATGAAGTCCAAAAGCTGATCGTCGGAAAAGCTGGGGGCGTCCAAGCCGAGCTCGGCATAGGGCGTTCCCTTCTCGCGCAGCAGCTCGCGGACGGTGATACCCATCGCCGCAACCAGCTGCCTGAGCTTCTCCTTCGAGGGGGGCGTCTTCAGGTACTCGACAACGGTCGGCTCCAGGCCAGCGTGACGGATGAGCGCGAGCACGTTGCGGGAGGTCCCGCAAGCCGGGTTGTGATAAATCGTGATGGTCATGCAGTTCTCTTGTGAAGGCCGTGCTCGTACCAGCCGGCGGAGCGATTCACGACCGCGACCACGGCCAGCATCACTGGCACCTCGATGAGGACACCGACGACAGTGGCCAGGGCGGCGCCCGACTGGAAGCCGAACAGGCTGATGGCCGTTGCCACTGCGAGCTCGAAGAAGTTGCTGGCACCGATGAGAGCGGACGGACCGGCGACGCAGTGGGCGACGCCCATCTTCCGGTTCAACCAGTAGGCCAATCCCGAGTTCAGGATGACCTGAATGAGGATGGGCACGGCCAGCAACGCGATGACGAGTGGCTGCTCCAGGATAGCTTCGCCTTGGAACGCGAAGAGCAGTACCAGCGTCAGAAGCAGCGCGGCGATGGAAAGCGGCCCGAGCTTGGCGACGACCGCCTGGACATGCCCGACGCCACGGCGTAGCAGCGCTTTGCGCCAGACCTGCGCAATGATGACCGGGACCACGATGTACAGGCCGACCGACACAAGCAGCGTGTCCCATGGCACGGTGATGGAAGACAGGCCCAGCAGCAGGGCCACGACGGGCGCGAAGGCGACCACCATGATGGCGTCGTTCAAGGCCACCTGGGAGAGCGTGAAGTACGGGTCGCCTTTGCAGAGCTGGCTCCATACGAACACCATGGCCGTGCACGGGGCAGCCGCAAGAAGGATGAGCCCCGCGACGTAGCTGTCGAGCTGGTCGGCCGGAAGGTAGGGGGCGAAGAGATGGCGGATGAAAATCCAGCCGAGCAACGCCATCGAGAAAGGCTTGACTGCCCAGTTGACGACAAGGGTGACCCCGATGCCACGCCAATGGGAAGTCACCTGGCCGAGTGCGCCGAAGTCGATCTTCAGCAGCATCGGAATCATCATCACCCAGATGAGCACACCGACCGGAGCATTGACCTTGGCCACTTCGAGCCGGGCCACCGCCTGGAAGACGCCGGGAAGCAGCTGACCGAGAGCGATGCCAACGACGATGCACAGAGCGACCCACACCGTGAGGTAGCGCTCGAAGAAACTGATGGCGGGTTTGGGCCGCGAGGCAGCCGCTATGGTGGAACCGGTCATCGAGGGTCAGCTTTTCGAGACGCGGGTGAGCGCACCCTGTAGGTCGATGGCGCTGAGCTCTTTCAGCGGCAGCGCCAGCAGTTGCAGCATGCGGTAGCCGATGGCCTGGCGCGTCAGCTCGAACGCGTTGGCCTTCTCCGCTTCTGGCGCGTTGGAGGGGTCGGGGTAGCCCCAGTGGACTTTGACAGGGCTGCCGGGCCAATACGGGCACTGCTCCGCTGCCGCGCTGTCGCACACAGTGATGACGATGTGCATTTCGGGTGCACCGTCAGCGGTGAACTCGTCCCAGCTCTTGCTGCGATACCCCTCCGTGTTCACGCCAGCGCCTTGCAGCGTCTCGAGTGCCAGGGGGTTGATGCGCCCGCTGGGCGCACTGCCTGCGCTGAAGGCGCGGACGTCCTTGCCGAGCACTCGCGCCCAGTGATTGAGCATGCCCTCCGCGAGAACGCTGCGCGCGGAGTTGTGGGTGCACAGAATCAGTACGTTGATGGTCATTGGGTCCCGATGCCTTTGACTTCTCGGTGAATCGCCATGGTGTCCAGACGGTCCAGGGGCAGAGCAAGCATGAGTTCGATGCGGCGCTTGAGCGTGATGGCGGCGTCGCGGAACTGCTGGCGCTTGGCATCGTCCGAGCCTTCGAAAGCTGCCGGGTCGGCCACGCCCCAGTGGGCAGTCATGGGTTGGCCTGGCCACACCGGGCATACCTCACCCGCCGCCTTGTCGCAGACCGTCAGGACAAAATCCATCTTAGGCGCGTCAGGCTTGGCGAACTCGTCCCAGTTCTTGCTTCGGTAGCCGCCCGTCGAGATGCGGAACGATTCCAGCGTCTCGAGGGCGAAGGGATTCACCTCGCCGTTCGGATGACTGCCTGCGGAGTAGCCGCGGAAGCGCCCCTTGCCAAGAGCATTCATCAGGCCTTCGCCAGGATGGAGCGTGCGGAGTTTCCCGTGCAGATGAACAGCACGTTGTATGTCCTGTCAGCCAAGAGAGCTCCTTCAGCAGCAGGACGCCGCAGGTTTGACTGCGACACCCACAGGCTTGCCGCGGGTCGTGGGCGCGCAACAGGCGGAAGCCTGTGTTTCGGTTTCGCGCGTGCCCTCGCCGAACACCGGAATGCTGCCCAGCGTGTGGAAATGCTCCCACGCGATGCCTTGTGGGTCGGCAACCCAGTGCTTTTCGCTGCGGGCATAGCAGCAATTGGTCTCTCCCTGGTCCAGGAGCGCCATGTCGGCTGCAGTGGCCCGGGCCTTCAGCTCGGCGAGCTCCTGGGCATCATCGGTCTGGAAGCCAAGATGGTCGACACCGGCGGCCCCGCTTCCACGGGTGGAGATGGCGAAGTTGATTCGAGGGTCCTCGAGCATCCACTTGGCGTAGTCGCTCTCGACACGGGTCGGCTCAGCGGCAAACAGCTTGGAGTAGAAGGCGATGCTCGCCTTCAGGTCGGTGACATGAGCGTGGACGTGAAATCGCTTCATCGTGGTCTCCTAGAAGGGGGTCAGCACTTGCAGGCGTCGCCACTGGCCTCGACTTCGCATACGGCACCTTGGCAACAGTTTTCAGTGAGGTAGCCGAGCAGCGCATTCATGCGGTCGAACGCGGCGCGGTAAATGAGGTTGCGACCTTGGCGTTCCTGGGTGACCAGGCCGGCATGCAGCAACTCTTTCAGGTGGAAGGACAACGTATTGGCGGGGGTACCCAGACCCTCCGCCATGACACTGGGCGTCATACCGCGTGGACCGGCGATGACCAAAGCGCGGAAAACCTGCAGGCGAGCGGCTTGCGCAAGGGCAGCCAAAGAGCGGACGACATCCTGTTCTTCCATGATTCCATTATCCTGGAACTATTGTTGATGTCAACCACAACTAAGGCCCCGGGGTCGGGGGAGGGTCCACACAAAGCCTTCCTGCCCGCCCCTCTGAACATCCGTAGGGGATTGACATACATCAATACCCCGACGTCGCAGGCTGCTACAAGGGTCACATCAGCAGTCGACAACGGTCGCTCCTGCCGGGCGCGTTGCGTTTGATTGGGCACTCTTCGCTCTGGCAGCAGTTCTCGGTGAGCTACCCGAGGACGTCATTCATTCGCTCGAAAGCGGCCCCGAGACGGCACACAATGTCGTATGGTGGCTACGAGTCCTTCAAGGAAGACCATGGACCAGGCCAACGCACCTCTCTCGCTGCTGCGCGACGCCCCGCGCTACCTTTTTTTTACCGGCAAGGGAGGTGTCGGAAAGACTTCCGTCGCCTGCGCTTGCGCGTTGGCCCTGTCCGACGGGGGCGCGCGCGTGCTGCTCGTCAGCACCGACCCTGCCTCCAATCTCGATGAAATGCTTGGCGTGGCTCTGTCGGACCGGCCGCGCGAAGTGCCGGGCGCTTCGGGGCTTTGGGCCATGAACATCGACCCGGACGCGGCCGCAGAAGCCTACCGTTCTCGCGTCTTGGACAAGATGGCCGCAAGCAGCTCGACAGCAGAGCGCGAGGCCGTTCGCGAGCAACTCTCGGGGGCCTGCACGACCGAGATTGCCGCCTTCGATGAATTCATCGGCCTGCTGGCGGGGGATGCGACTGGCTACGACCACATCGTCTTCGATACGGCCCCCACCGGACACACCTTGCGCCTGCTGAGCCTACCCAGGGCCTGGACGGGGTTCCTTGAAGGCAACGACCGCGGTGCGGCGTGCCTCGGGCCACACTCGGGCCTCAAGATGCAGGAGGCACGTTTCCAGGCTGGTCTCAAGGCCCTCTCGGATCTTGGCCAGACGACTATCGTGCTGGTGACGCGTGCTGACAGCGGCGCTCTTCGCGAGGCAGCGCGCACCCATCAGGAACTGCTGCAATTGGGACTGACCAACCAGCGTCTTCTTGTCAATGCGGTGTTCCGCGCCACCTTGGCCGACGATGAGGTGGCCCAAGCGTTGCAGGGCATTGGTGAAAATGCCCTTGCAGAAATGCCCGATGCCTTGCGAACCCTGCCGCAAGACGAGGTACCCCTGCGCTCGTTCGACATGGTGGGGTTGCCAGCGCTGCGAGCCTTGCTCGCGCGGCAGGCGACTGTCGTGGCAGCGGGTGCAACGGTGTCAAAGGTTCCCGCAGAAGTTCAAAGACTGCACGCCCTGGCCGATGAACTCGCAATGCAGGACCACGGGCTGGTGATGGTGATGGGCAAGGGAGGCGTGGGCAAGACAAGTATTGCCGCGGCACTGGCGGTCGCGCTCGTCCAGCACGGTAAGCGCGTGCATCTTTCGACCACAGACCCAGCCGCGCACCTCGCCTCCACCCTTGAGGGCCAGATGCCTGGACTCGAGGTGAGCCGCATCGACCCAGTTGCAGAGACCCAGCGATACATCGACAAGGTCCTGGCCAGTCGAGGTAAGGAGTTGGACGAGCAGGGCCGCGCACTCTTGCTCGAAGACTTGCGTTCCCCATGTACTGAAGAGGTCGCCGTCTTCCACGCTTTCTCGCGCACAGTGGGTCAAGCTCGCGGCGCCTTTGTCGTGCTCGATACGGCCCCCACAGGCCATACCTTGCTGCTCATGGACGCCACCGGGGCATATCACCGGCAGATGGCTCGCGAATTCGAGGGCAAGGCGGGCAGTCGAATAGTGACCCCGCTGATGCGTCTTCAAGACCCCGACTACACCCGCATCGTCATCGTCACCCTGCCTGAGGTCACGCCTGTTTCCGAGGCTGCGGCGCTTCAGGACGACCTTCGGCGCGCCCATATCGAACCCTTTGCCTGGGTCGTCAACCGCAGTCTGATGGCGAGTGGAAGTCGGGACCCGCTCCTAGCCTCGCGGATGGCCGGCGAGGTGAAGCAGTTGGACAGAGTGCAAAACCTTGCTCTAAGGACATACGTGGTGCCATGGACTGCGAAGCCCTTGACGGGAATCGAGGCGCTGCTTGCGCTTTGTGAGTAAGGCATTCCGGCGGCATGGAGTGGTGCTCGACACCACGTCCGACGGTCTGCTTCCGCAACCCTCGAAGTACGGCTTTGGGCCCAGAAGCAACCTTCGCAACCTCCTCCGTACCAAGCATCCCGTTCCGCCCAAGCGGTGCGGCACGGGTTCACGGTCGCGGAAGCACCGACACCGATCCCTTCAGAAGTTGTGCCGCATCCCGAACTCGGTCCCGCGCGCCGCGCGGTTCGGCGCGGTGATCGTGCCGGCGAGCGACTGGGTCGCGCCGTTGCGGTTGCGCAGGTAGGCGAGCGTGCCGTAGAGCGCGGTGCGCTTGGACAGGTTGTAGACGTAGCCCAGCGCCAGCTTGTCGCTGGTCGGGTTGGGCACGCTGCCCACCGGGTCGCGCTTGTAGCGCGCGTAGGAGGCCTTGATCTCGCCCGCGCCGACCGGCAGGTTGATGCCCACCAGCGCGCCGCGGCCGTCCACCGGGCCGAGCGACTCGGTGTAGTACTCGCCCATCAGCCTCATGCCCCACAGCGACTCGAAGGTGTAGGACGCCCCCAGGTTCGACACGCGCAGGTCGCCGGTGGCGTAGCGGGTCTTGCCGGTGGCGATGGTGATGTTGAAAGGCCCGCTCAACCAGCCCACGCGCAGGCCGGCATAGTTGCCATCGTGGCGGTTCGAGATCAGCGTGCCCGGCAGCAGCGAGCGGTTGTCGTTCTCGCCCATCGCCACCATCACCTGCCCGTAGAAGCCGCCCAGGTTCGGCGGCAGGAAGTAGCCGACGCTGTTCGACGCGCGCGTGCCGGTGGCCGACAGCAGTCCGCCGAGTCCCGCGAAGTAAAGATGGTTGGCGCCGATGCCGCCGCCGGTGCCGAAGGGGTCGTACAGCGCCGTGTTCCAGAAGGTGGGCGTGTAGTCGCGGCCCAGGCGCAGCTCGCCGAAGGGGCCGGAGAAGCTCACCGTGGAACGGCGGTTGAAGGTGATCAGCCCCGAGCCGACCGTGCCGCTGGCCTGGTTGTTGAGGTTCGTAGCGAAGCCCGTGCCGTTGTCGCTCTGCAGCCCGGCCTCCAGCCAGAAGCCCGCCGCCAGGCCGCCGCCCAGGTCTTCCGTGCCGCGGAAGCCGAGCCGGCTGAAGCTGTTGCCGCTGTTGGTGAGCTGCCATTTGTGGGTGGAGCCGTAGCCCGAGCCGCTGGCGTAGGTGACGGCGGTGTCGATCACGCCGAACACCTGTACGGAGGTTTGCGCGCAGGCGGCGCCCACGGCCGCGCATGCGGCCGCGGCCACAAGAGTTGTCTTCATTGATTGGGTCGAAACGAGGGTTGAGGGAACTTAGATGTCCAGCACCAGGGGACCGCGCCTGCATTGCGAGACGCAGATCATCATGGTCTTGTTGGCGGCCTGTTCCGCCTTGGTGAGGATGCCGTCGCGGTGAATGATCTCGCCGGCCGAGATGATCTTCGTCTCGCAGGCCCCGCACACGCCTTCCTTGCAGCTGTGGTCGGGGTTGAGCCCGGCGTCGATCAGGCTGTCGAGGATGGACTTGCCGGGCGGCACCTCCACGCTCTTGCCGCTCTTCGCGCACTCGACCACGTAGGTCTCGGTGGCGCTGGGCGCTTCCACGTGCGCGGCGGCGAAGCGCTCGATGTGCGCATGCGCGTAGCCCAACTGCTCGCAGGTCTTCTCGAAGGCATCGAGCATCGGGCCCGGGCCGCAGCAATAGAAGTGGCTGTCGGCGCCTTTGCCGGCCAGCAGCGCGGCCAGGTCGGCCGGGCCGCCCTGCTCCGCATCGAAGTGCCAGTGCAGCGCGACGCCGTAGTCTCTCGCGAGCGCCTCGATGGCGTCGCAGAAGGCGGCCTCCTTGCGGTTGCGGGCGCAGTAGATCATCTCCACCGGCTTGCCGAGGGCCACCAGGCGCTGCAGCATGCACCAGATCGGCGTGACGCCGATGCCGCCAGCCACCAGCACCGAGCGCCCGGCGCCCTCCTCCAGCCTGAAGTTGTTGCGCGGCGCCGAGATCGGCAGCGTCATGCCCACGCGCAGCTGCTGGTGCACGTAGCGCGAGCCGCCGCGGCTCTTGCGGTCGTTCGCCACGCCCACCACGTAGCGCTGGCGATCGCTGCTCGGGTTGCACAGCGAGTAGCTGCGCACCAGGCCGTTGGGCAGGTGCAGGTCGATGTGCGAGCCGGCCTCGAAGGGGGGGAAATCCACCTCGGGCGATGCCGGCCGGAACTCGACGCTGACGATGCCGTCGGCCTCGTAGCGCATGGTGTGCACCAGTGCGTTCAGCGTGGGGGAAGACATGGCAAGAACCTCTCGATTACCTTGACGGATCAACTTTGCCGGGCCGCTGGTGTTGCTCCCGGTGAGGGGATTGGCGGACCACACGAAGTGGGGGAGCCTGGGGGTTAGCCAAGCTGCGCTTGAGCGAGATTGCGCATGTGGCGGCGCAGGCGCACGATGCCCAGGTCGTGCTGGTACAGGTTCTCGTGCTGGTTGGCATCGGGCTCCATGTCTTCCAGCATCACGCGGTCCTGCTCCAGCACGTGCCAGTGGCGCGCCTCCAGGCGGTTCTTGTAGAGGAAGCGCCAGGTGTCCCGCTCCCAGCCCGCGGCCAGCTTGCGCACGCGCCAGAAGAAGGTGGCGGTCATGCCGTTGGGCATGGGGCAGAACGCACCGATGATGATGAAGTTGCCGCCGGGCCCGCCGGTCTTCGGGTAGGGGATCTCCAGGCGCATCCAGTGGATGCCGGTGTCGGCCCACTCGGTCCAGTCGAAGTTGACGTTGCGCTGCCCTTCCTTCTCGAACACGAAGCCGTGGTCGGTCTGGCGGATGCCGAACTTGGCCTGCGATTCGCCCTCGGCCATCGAGTGCGACTGCTTGTGCAGGAAAGTCCCGTGCATCGGGTCCATCACGTTGTCCAGCACGTAGCGGTAGTCGCCCTTCCACTCGGTGTAGCAGAGGAAGTTCGAGTACTGCGCGTCGTCGGTCAGCTCCTCGGGCAGCACCAGCGGCGGCGGCGTCTCGACCGACTCGCGCCCGTTGTAGAGGAAGACCGCGCCGGCGCGCTCCTCCACGTGGAAGAAGCGGGTGGCCTGCGAGCCTTCGAGCTTGCAGCCCGGGCTGCCGGGCACGCGGGTGACGACGCCGTCGCAGCGGACCTCGACGCCGTGGTAGGGGCAGGACAGCCGGTCGCCCAGGATCACGCCCTGGGACAGCGGCGCGCCGCGGTGCGGGCAGCGGTCTTCCAGCGCGTGCAGCTTGCCGGTGCCGTCGCGCCACAGCGCGATCTTGCGGCCGAGGCGGCGCACGGAGACGGGGTTCTCCTGGATGAAGCCCGAGGGGCAGATCGGATACCAGAGATCCTTCAGGCCGATCTCGAGCAACTGGTCGACGGGGTCCTGCGCGACGGGTTGGATGGCAATGGTGGTGCTCATGTGCTTGTCTCCTCAGGCGGCCAGCTTGGCCATTTCCTGGCGATAGTTGTCTTCGGTCCAGGCCTGGCCGGCGGGGGTGGCCAGACCGCTTTCGTTGAGCCGTTCGACGAGCGTGGCGAGGTCCTGCGCGCCCTCGGCGAAGGCGCGCTCGATGGCGTCGCCCAGCAGGTCTTCGTAGGTGGTGGCGGGGCGCTGGCGCGCCTGGTGCGGTTGCAGGTAGCGGTCTTGTTGCATCGTGGGCCTCCGGTGGAAGAAAAATTGGGTTTCAGGCGGCGTCGCGCCTCATTCGGCGACGATGTTGCGGGCCTTGATGATCCGGGCCCACATCGCGGTCTCGTCACGCATGTGGGCGGCGAACTCGGCGGGCTTCATCGTCGCCTCGGTCATGCCCTGGGCCTGGAGGCGCTCTCGCACCTCGGGCTGGGCCAGCATCTGGGCGGCGTCCCTGGCGAGCTGCTCGGCCACGGCCGGCGGCGTGCCGGCGGGCGCGAGCAGTCCGTACCAGGAGGTCACGGTCACGCCCTGGACGCCCTGCTCCGCCAGCGTCGGAATCTCCGGCGCGGCTGGGCTGCGCCTGGCTTCGGTGACGCCCAGCGCCACCAGCTTGCCGTTGCGGATGAAGGGCAAGGTCGCGGGCAGGTTGCTGAACATCAGCGGCACCACGCCGCCCAACACGTCGTTGAGGGCCGGCGACGTGCCCTTGTAGGGCACGTGCAGCAGGTCGATGGCGGCCTGCTGCTTGAACAGCTCGCCCGCCAGGTGCAGGCCGCTGCCCACGCCCGGCGAGGCATAGGACAGTTGGCCCGGCCGGGCCTTGGCCTGCGCCACGAGCTCCTTCGCGCTCCTGATGCCGGCAGTAGGAGAAGCCACCAGCACATTGGGCGCTTTCGCCAGCATGGTGACGGGCACGAAGTCCTTCTCGATGTTGAAGGGGAAGTTCGGCATCAGCGTCGGGTTGATGGTCAGGTTGCCGGCCGGCACCACCAGCAGCGTGTGGCCGTCGCCCTTCGCGCGCTTGACCTTGTCGATGCCGATGTTGCCGGCCGCGCCGGGCATGTTCTCGACCACGGCGGGCTGGCCATAGCGCTTCGCCAGGCCATCGGACAGCACGCGGGCCAGGGTGTCGACCGGGCCGCCCGGCGGGAAGGGCGAGACGATGGTGAAGCGGTCGCCGGCGAGCTGCTTCTCGACCCCGCTCTGCGCATGGGCCGGAGCGGTCGTTGCCAGGGCCATCAAGGCGGCACCGGCGAGCACGATGAGATGAATGCGTCGTTGCATGGCTATTTTTTCTCGGTCAGGAACTTGCCTTGCGGGCCATCCGCGTTCTTCTGCCGGCGCGTGTTGCCGTCCAGGCCGCCATCGACCGCCCATTCGGCGAACACCGTCGGGCCCGGCTCGAACTCGCGCGGCTGCCACTCGGCGGTGAGCTGGTCCTCGTCGGCGTAGTACTCGATCAGGCCACCGGCCGGGTTCCTGAAGTACCAGAAGTAGGCCGAAGACACCGGATGCCGGCCCGGGCCGAGCTGGGTCTCCCAGCCGCAGCGCGAAAAGTGCAGCCCGCCGCCGAACACCTCGTGGATGTCGCGCACGGTGAAGGCCACGTGGTTGAGCCCGCGCTTGCCCGAGGGCAGCTGCAGCAGGAACAGGTCGTGGTGTCCGCCTTCCGGCGCGCAGCGCATGAAGGCGCCGCGGTTGGGGTAGCTGTCCGAGGCGACGAAGCCGAAGCGCTCGGCGTAGAAGGCGCTGGTCGCCTGCACGTCCGCGACGAAGAAGACCACGTGGCCCACTTCGATCGGCGTGGCGCGCTCGTAGACCGGCGCGGGCTGGTTGATGCGCGGCTTCGCGTTCCAGGTGTTCATCGCGCCGCAGTCGACCTGCACCGGACGCTTGCGGCTGACCTGCAGGCGCACGGCCAGGCCGTTCGGGTCGGTGCAGCCGATGCGGCGCGCGCCCTCCACTTCACCGTCGACGAAGTCCTTGTCCTTCGCGATGGCGGCGGCATAGCGCGCGAGGTCGGCCTCGCTCTCGACGCCCCACACCACTTCCAGCAGCGTCGGTCCCTCCTCCATCGCGGCGGGCAGGCCAGCCTTGCCCAGGGCGGCCACGACCACGCGGCAGCCGTTCAGGCACTCGAAGACGAGCTGGTCGGCCGTCTCGGACTTCAGCGCCAGACCCCAGTCCGCGAAGAAGCGGCGGCAGGTGGCGAGGTCGTCCGCGCCGTAGGTGATCTGGTCGATGCCCAGAACGCTCATTGCATGCTCCTTATTGGTTCGCCCACGGAAGGGGCTGTTCGTTGGTGCCCCAGTACATGCTCTTCTGCTCCATGTACTGGAAGATGCCCTCGCGGCCTTTCTCCCGGCCCAGGCCGCTGTCGCGCCAGCCGCCGAAGGGCGTGGAGACGGAGAACTGCTTGTAGGTGTTGATCCACACGGTGCCGGCCTGCACCGCGCGGCCGAGGCGCCAGGCGCGCTTGAAGTCGCGGCTCCACACGCCGGCGGCCAGCGCATAGACGCTGTCGTTGGCCTGCTCGATCAGCTGCTCTTCGCTGTCGAAGGGCATGGCCACCAGCACCGGCCCGAAGATCTCCTCCTGGCTGATGCGTGCGTTGTTGCTCAGCCCTTCCAGGATGGTCGGCGTGTAGAAATAGCCACGCTCCAGCCCGTCGCCGTGCGGGCGCACGCCGCCGGTGCGGATGTGGCCGCCCTCGGACACGCCCAGCTCCACGTAGCGTTCGATGCTCTCGCGGTGCCTGGCGGTGATCAGCGGGCCCATCTGCGTGCGCTCCGAGGCCGGGTCGCCCACGCGCAGCGCCTTGGCGGCCTCGGCCACGCGGGTGACGAACTCGTCGTAGATGCTGCGCGCGACGAACAGGCGCGAACCGGCGATGCACGATTCGCCCGAGGAACTGAAGATGCCGTAGAGCACGCCGTTGACCGCGTGGTCCAGGTCCGCGTCCTCCAGGACCATGGTGGGCGACTTGCCGCCCAGTTCGAGCGACACCGGCATCATCTTGTCGGCCGCGATGTGGGCGATGTGCTTGCCGGTCGTGGTGCCGCCGGTGAAGGACACGCGCTTGACCATCGGGTGCCGGGCGATGGCATCGCCGATCAGCGAGCCCTTGCCCGGCAGCACGCTCACGATGCCCTTGGGCACGCCGGCCTTCTCGCAGAGGCGGGCCAGTTCCAGCGCCATCAGCGGCGTGACTTCGGCCGGCTTGACGATCACCGCGTTGCCGGCGGCCAGCGCCGGCGCGAGCTTCTGCGCCTCGCTGGCGATGGGCGAGTTCCACGGCGTGATCGCCGCGACCACGCCCATGGGCTCGTGCACGCTCATGGTGACGTAGGGGCCGCGCGAAGGCGTGATCGTCTCTTCCAGAGTCTCCAGCGCGGCCGCGAAGAACTGGAAGGTGCCGGCCGCGCTGGCCACCAGCGCGCGCGTTTCGTTGATGGGCTTGCCGTTGTCCAGGCGCTGCTTCTGGGCCAGCGTTTCGGCCTCTTCGCGGATGAGCTGCGCCACGCGGTGCAGCACGGCGGCACGCTCGTGCGGCAGCTTCTGCGCCCAGCCGCTGGTGCGGAAGGCCTTGTCGGCACGCACGATGGCCTCGTCGACGTCGGCGATGCTCGCAGCCTTCAGGCGCGCGATCGGCTCGCCGGTGGCGGGGTACAGGCTCTCGTAGGCATCGCCGCCGCCCAGGCGCCATTCGCCGCCGATGGGGAGGGGGAGGAGTTCGGTGGAGATCATGATGGGAGGTCTCAGATGGCGAGGGCCGCGGCCCGGTTGCGCAGCGCGCGTACCGCGCTGTAGACGGTGAGTGCGGAGGTCTTCGGATTGGCCGCCAGCGGCTTGTTGCGCATGCTCAGCTCGAAGCGGCCGAAGGCGCCCTCGGCCTCGACCGTGTGCACGTTCTCGTCGATCGCCGGGTCGGCGATCAGGCGCACCTGCGTGCGATCCAGGCCGAGCCCGGCCAGCGACACGGTGGCGGCGACGTTGGCGTTCTTCGGGTAAAGCGCGGCAGCCTCGCGCGCGCTGCCTTCGAAGATGACGACTTCGCCGCGCAACGCGTCCAGGTCGTGGCCCTTGTCGGCGGGCGTGCCCTTCCAGGCCTGGGGCGGCTTGCGGCCGGTATAGCGCACGCTGTCGAGGCCGCCGATGCGGGCCGCGGCCAGCGCATCGATGGCGCCGATGGCACCGGCGATCAGCTGCACCTGCGTCCCGCCGGTGATGGCGGCGATCTCCAGCTTCTCGGCCAGTCCCTGCGCCGACAGCGCGCCCACGGAGGCGACCACGCAGGGCGTGCCGCGGCGCAGCGCGGGCAGCACGTGTTCCTCGATCGCCGCGTGGCCGGCGGTTTCGACGACCAGGTCGATGCCGCTGGCCGGCACGGCCGACGCCACCTGCACGCCGGGTGCGAGCTTCTGCAAAAGGACCTGGGCCGCGGCCAGGCCTTCGTCCGGGACGACGACCGCCACCACGGCGAGCGATGCATCGCCCTTCAGCAGCTCGATCACCGAACTGCCGATGGCGCCGCAACCGATGAGCGCAACGCGCAACATGTCGGCTCCTTACTTGTTCAGCGCAGGGATCTGCGTGACGGTGTTGGTCGGCGGGCCGGCGAAGGTGCTCTTGAAGCCGCCGATGGAAAGCATGTCGATCTCCAGCAGGAAGGGCCCGTGCGCGGCCAGCGCTTCGTCGAGCTGGCCCTTCAGGTCTTCCAGGCGGGAGACCCGCGCATGCGGCAGCGCGATCGACTTGCACAGCAGCGCGTAGTCGGGCGTGTGCAGGTCGGCGTAGCAGCGGCGGCCGCCGTACTGCGCGTCCTGGATGTTCTTGATGACGCCGTAGCTCTTGTCGTTCATCAGCACGATCACCATGGGCGCCTCTTCCTGCACCATGCAGGCCAGTTCGCCCAGGTTCAGGATGAAGCCGCCGTCGCCGGCCAGGCAGAAGGTCTTGCGCCCCGAGCCCGTGACGGCCGCGCCGATGGCCGCCCCGATGGCCATGGGCATGCCCTGGCCGATGCCGCCGCCGGTGGCATGCACACCCGCGCTGGGTTCGAAGATGCGCAGCTCGCGGTTGCCCCAGGTGCTGTTGGAGACGGTGACGTCGCGCACCCAGTTGAAGCTGCGGCCCGCCACGGCCTGGATCTGGCGCACCAGCTCGGCGTAGGGTCCGAGGCCGTCGCGCAGCGTCGCGACCGCCTGGTCGTGGGCGGCGCGCAGGTCGGTGAGCAGGGCCGGGTCGGCCTTGTACTTCGCCGCCTCGAGGCGATCGGCCAGGCCTTCGAGGGCCAGGGCTGCATCGCCGCAGACGAAGGCATCGGTCGCATAGCAGCGGCCTTCGGCGGCTGCGTCGGCGTCGATGCGATAGAGCGGGCGCGGCAGCTTCAGCTCGTACTTGAGCGTCTCGTTGCCGCGCAGGCGCGAGCCCACCACCAGCATGGCGTCGCAGGTCTGGTAGAAGGCCTCGACCGGCTTCTGGATGTTGTAGGCGCCGAGCGAGCCCGGATCGTCCTCGGGCACCGTGCCGCGGCCCTGCGTGGTCGTGACCACGCCGAAGCCCAGCTTCTGCAGGCGCTGGATCGCCGCGCGGGCGTGACGGGCGCCGCCGCCGATCCACAGCATCGGGCGCTTCGCCGCCGCGAGTTGCGCGGCCAGCGCGTCCAGCCCGGCCTTCGAGGGCACCGCAGGCTCGATGGGCAGTGGCGAGAGCTCGGCCGGCATGGCCATCAGTGCCGACTGGATGTCGATCGGGATCTCCACGCTGACCGGGCCGGTGGGCGCGGTGAGAGCGGCCTGCACGGCACGCTTGAGGGTGCCCAGCAGGTTGCCCGTGCTGCGCACGCGGAAGGCGGCCTTGGAGACGGCCTTGAGCATCGTGAGCTGGTCGGGCGCTTCGTGGATGTACGACATGCCCTTGTCGATGTAGGGCGTCTCGATCTGGCCGGTGATGTGCAGCACGGGGGCACCGGCAGTCAGCGCCTCCACCATGCTGCCCGCGATGTTGCCGGCGGCCGGGCCGGTGCTGGTGATGCACACGCCCAGGCTGGCGGTGGAGCGGGCATAGGCGTCCGCCATGTTGCCGGCGCCGGCCTCGCCGCGCGCCGAGACGAAGCGAACCGCACCGCGCTGCGCGAAGGCATCCAGGATCGGCATGTTGTGGATCGAGATCACGCCGAAGGCGGCCTTGACGCCGCACTGCTCAAGGAAGGCCGCGACGACGGCGCCACCGGTGACTTGGGATTGCATTCAGTTCTCCACAAACTTTGATTCAGGTTGGCACGCGCAAGGACTAGCGCAGCCGAGGCGGGGAAGGGTGGGCCTATGCATGGCGTGAAAGGCCTCCGGAGATGTCGATGTGGCTGCCGGTCGTATAGGAGGCGAACGGCGAAGCGAGGAAAAGAATGGCGCGCGCGGCTTCACCGGGAAGTCCCAGGCGACCCAGCGGAATGTGTTTGTTCTTCGCGAGCTGGCCGCTCCAGGCAGCCCAGTCCTGCGATCTGTCTTCGCGCGCCTCGAAGCGGCGGCGCCATTGGCCCGACTCGACCAGGCCGATCAGGATCCCGTTGACGCGCACGCCCTGCGGCGCGAACTCGGTCGCCATCGAGCGCACCAGGTTCAGCAGGCCCGCGCGCGCGGCCGAGGTGGCGACCATGTGGGGCTCGGGCTGGCGCGCCAGCAGCGAGTTGGCGCAGACGATGGCGGCATCGCCCAGCAGCGCGCGCTGCGCCGCCAGCTGCGGCAGGAAGGCGCGGGTGGGATGGATGACGGAGAAGAACTTGAGGTGCAGCTCCTCCGTCCAGGCGCTGTCCTCGGTGTCGGCGAAGGTGGAGACGCGGCCCTGGCCGGCGTTGTTGATCAGCATGGCAGCCGGGCCCAGCGCGGCCTCGCTGGCGGCGGCGAAGGCCTGCACCGAGGCCGGGTCCAGCACGTCGCAGGTCCGGGCGAAGAGACGGGCTTGCGGCCGCGCCTCGCGCAGGCCGGCGACCGCGCGGTCCAGCCGCTCGGCATTGCGGCCGCACAGCGCCACCGCGGCGCCGCAGTCCAGCAGCGCCTCGACCGTGGCGAGGCCGATGCCGGAGCTGCCGCCGGTGACCACGGCCACGCGGCCGGCCAGCGCGTCGGCGGCGAAGAGGGAGGAAGAGTTCGCTGTCATGTCCACGTCCTCAGGCGCTGCGCAGCGGCACGACCTTGGCGCTGCCGGCGGGCGAGTAGTTCAGCAGGCCGGAGATTTCGTCGGCCGTTTCGCGCACGCGGCGGACCATCTCGTCCATGCGGTTCTCGTCGATGTGGCCGGAGGTGATGGTCACGCCCAGCGCCGCCACGATGTGGGCGCTGTGGTCGCGCACCGGCGCGGCGATGGTGGAGATGTTCGACTCGAAGAAGCCCTCGCCCAGCACGTAACCGCGCCGGCGGTCGGCCTGGACCATGTCGAAGAGTTCGTTGACGGTCCTGGGGGTGGAGGGCGAAAAGGTCTCGAGCCGCTCTTCCGGATAGAGCGCACGCAGCTGCGGCAGGCTCAGGTCTTCCAGCAGGATGCGGCCCAGCACCGTCGCATGCGCCGGCAGGCGCGTGCCCACCGTCACCGAGCTGGCGAAGGGCGTGGGCGGCGCCACCTTGGCCACGTAGACGATGGAGCGGCCGTCGCGCACCACCAGGTTGCAGGGCGTGCGCAGTTCCTCGCACAAACGGTTGAGCAGCGGCGTACCGAGCTGGGTCAGCTCCAGCGAAGCCAGGTACTCGAAGCCCAGGCGCAGCACGGCCAGGCCCAGGCGGTAGTCGCGGCCGCCCTCGGCACGCTCGAGGAAGCCCATGTTCTCCAGCGTGGTGAGCAGGCGGAACACGGTGGAGCGCGGCAGCCCGAAGCGGCGCGCCAGCTCGGGCGCGGACAGCGTGCGGCTCTCGCGGCTGAACTCGCACAGCATGCGCAGGCCGCGTTCCAGGGCCGGCACGTTGTAGCGGTCGGCGCCCTCTTCCATCGAATCCTTGTCGGTGGTCATGGTGTCTTTCTTGTCGTCGTCGATGCGGGATCAGGCCGCCAGGGTTTCGCGCAGCAGCGCGGCCACGGCAGCGGGTTGCTCCACGTAGCTGGCGTGGCCGGCATGGGGCAGCAGTTCGAGCGGCACGCCGCAATGCTTCGCCACCTCGGCGCAGGTTTCGGGCGTGGTCACCACGTCCAGCGCGCCGCAGGCCACGCGCACCGGCATCGCGGACGGCAGGTCGGCCAGCAGGTCGCCGCCGCACAGCAGCGCCACGGCCTGGCGGTAGCCGCGCTCGTTCAGGCGCGCCATGTTCCAGCGCACCCATTGGCGCGCCGTCTCGCTGGCATGCTCGGAGACCAGGCGGCTGGACCGCTTCGCGGCCATGCCGGCGATGCCGAGCTGCGCCAGCGTGTCCAGGCGCTCGGCGCGCACGCGCGCCTGCGCCTCGGCGCGGCCCGGTGCGCCGTAGCCGGCGGCCGGGCTGATCAGCAGCAGCTTCGCGATGCGCGCCGCCAGCGGCGACCCGCGACGCGCCGCGGCAGCCGCCATCAGCGCGCCGAGCGAATGGCCGACCAGCACGCAGCGGTCGATGTCCAGCGCCTCGAGCAAGGCACCGAGGCGCTGCGCATAGTCGGCGGCCTTCGGCGCGTCGGCCGCGAGCGGCGTCGAGCTGCCGTAGCCCGGTGCGTCCCACGCGATCAGGCGGGCCTCGCCGGCCAGCAGTTGCGCGGTGTCCACCCACGAGGCCGAGCCCGAGCCGATGCCGTGCAGGCAGACCAGCACCGGCCCGGTGCCGCATTCGCGCACCGAGACGCTGGCACCACCGGCCACCGTCACGCTGCGCGCCGGGAAGCGCGCATCGAGGCGCGCCAGCTCGGCGGCGGGCACGGGCTCGTGAATGTCGACGGCGTTCGTCATGGGTCGGTCGCTTTCGGGGAACAGCGGGGAACCGGCTGCACGAAGTGAGCTGAGGAGAGGATTACCTCTTGATCCTGGCGAGCGGATGGTCCGCGGGGTAGGTCGGCGTGACGGGCTTCTTCGCCCCCAGCATCACGCACATCAGCGCGTCCTCGTCGCCGATGTTGATCTCCTCGCGGTACACGCCCGGCGGCACCGAGATCAGGTCGCGGTCGGTCAGAACGGTCTCGTAGCGCTCGCCCTCGGCGGTGGTCAGCACCACCTTGAGCTTGCCGCGCATCACGAAGAACACCTCCTCCACGTCGACGTGCAGGTGCGGCGGACCTTCGTGGCCGGCCGGGATCACCATGGTCGAGAAGGTGAAGTGCTCCGACGGCACGGTGTTGACGTCGGCGGCCACGCCGGTGCCGCCGGTGCCCAGGTAGCGCATCTGCGCGCGGCGGAACTTGGGGTCGTGGTCGGCCTGGAACTTCAGCGCGTCCCAGTCGTACTTGCGGGTCGAATAGCGCGCGATGCGGCTGTTCATCCAGGCTTCCAGGCTCGCGCCGGCGGGGCGGCGCAGGGTCTCGCCGACCTGGCTGTCGTCGAATTTCTTCTGTTCGGACAAATCGCTCATCGAATCACTCCTTGGGTCTCAGTTCATGACGAAGCCGCCATTGACGGCAAGCAACTGGCCGGTCACGAAGCGCGACAGGCCGGACAGGGCAAACAGCACCGCGCCGCAGACGTCCACCGCCTGCTGCTCGCGCGGGATGGCGCGGCCTTCGAGGTATTTCTGGTGGCGCGCCATGGGCACGTACTCTGTGGCCTCCACCAGCGTGAGGCCGGGCGCGACCGCGTTGACGGTGATGCCGTGCTCGCCCCACTCGCGCGAGAGGGAGCGCGTCATCGAGATCACCGCGCCTTTGCTGGAGGCGTAGGCCAGCAGCTTGGGCGCGCCCCACAGGGCGGTGTCGGAAGCCAGGTTGACGATCGCGCCGCGGCCGCTGGCGGCCAGGGCCGGCTGGCAGGCCCGGCTCATGAGCCAGGTGCCGCGCACGTTGACGTCCATCACGCGGTCCCAGGTCTCGATGTCCAGCTCGTGGGCATCGCGGCCGCCGGAGTTGGTGATGGCAGCGTTGTTGACCAGGCCGTCGAGCCGGCCCAGCAGGCGGGTCGCCTCGGCGGCGCAAGTGTCGATGGAAGCCGGGTCGCACAGGTCCAGTGCCAGCGCATGGGCATCGAAGCCGCCGTCGCGCAGGGCCATCGCCTCCTGCTCGGCCAGGTCCGCCAGGATGTCGGCCAGCACCACCGACGCGCCCGCAGCGGCGATGCACTTGGCGAAGGCGAGGCCCAGGCCGCGCGCCGCACCCGTCACCAGCACGCGGCGGCCGGCCAGCAGGTCGTTGGGCAGCTCTGCGAGCAGGGCCTGCAGGCTGTCGTGGTCGGGGATGCCCTTGGGTTCGGTCATGGCGTGCCTCAATCAGCCTGAATGCCGAGGTCCTTGATGATCTTGCCGAAGCGCTCGAAGTCGGCGGCGTTGGTCTTGGCCAGCACCCCGGGGGCGCCGCCCAGCGGCAGGGCACCGAGCACGGCCATCTTCGACACCACGTCGGGCATCTTGAGGATTTCGTTGAAGTGGCCGTTGAGCGTCTTCACGATCTCGGGCGGCATGTTCTTCGGCCCGAAGAGACCGTGCCAGGCCGTCACTTCGACGTTCTTGATGCCCAGCTCGGCGAAGGTGGGCACGTTGGGCGCGAGGGGCGAACGCACACGGTCCGCCACTGCCAGCGGGACCATTTTGCCGCCGGCCAGGTGCGGCGCGATGGGACCGTAGGTGATGTAAGTCAGCGGCACGTGGCCGCCCAGCACGTCGTTGACCGCCGGCGCCACGCCCTTGTAGGGCACGTGGCCGAGGCTCAGGCCTGCAGCCTTGTTCACCATTTCGCCGAGGATGTGCATCGGCGAGCCGCTGCCGGGGCTGGCATAGGACAGCGTCTTGTCCTTGGCGCCCTGCACGTCCTTGAAGGTCTTGAAGCCCGAGGCCGTGCCGGCGACGAGAAACAGCGGCAGCGTGCCGGCCTGCACGATCGGCGTGAAGCCGTTCAGCACGTCGTAGCCACTGGCGCCGCCGGTCTTGAGCACCAGCTGCGCGATCGAGAAGGTGCTGGGCGCCAGCAGCAGCGTGTAGCCGTCGGCCGGTGCCTTCGCCACGAAGCTGCTGCCGATCACGCCGCTGGCGCCGGGGCGGTTGTCCACCACCACCGGCTGGCCGATGCGGGTGGCGAGCTTTTCGGCGAACAGGCGGGCGAGCGCGTCGGTGTCGCCGCCTGCGGGGTAGGCCACCACGATCGTGATCGGCTTGGCGGGATAGCCTTGGGCCCAGACAGGGGCGGCAGCGCCGGCGGCGGCGAGGGAGAGGGCCAGCGCGAGCGCCTGGCGACGGGTGGGCTTCATCATCATGCTTTCGATAGCGGCAACTTCAGGGGCGACTTGGGGGGCTTTGTGTGTTCCACCAATGAAACAATGATTTATTAATGGAACACACAGGCGAAGCATAGTCCTGAAGCAGTCGATTTGTCTAGGGGTCAACCCGGGGGTGGGCACGTGACCTTGGGATCCGTCGATGGCGATCGACAGGTGCGCGACCTGACATGCGCAAGCAGCCCGAAGCGGCGAAGCAGCTGATCCGCTGTTTCAGGTCGTGCAGTCGGCGCCGGGGGATCGTGGACGGATGCTGATCGTCACGAGCGGCAAGAAGACCGCGTTGCGCGAGCGGGGCAGCTGGCGCAATTGAAGACGGGCGCGCCGCGTCGCAAGTTCAAGATGCGCGCCTGCCGGGTCGACGCCAGGGTTGAGGCGCTCTAGCGCAAAGGCGGTGTCGTGGATCACGTGGGCCGTGGTGAGTTCGGCTCGGCGCATGTGATTGATCCTTTTGATCTCGTTTTACCGCCCTCAATCAATGAGATCAGAAACTCCGCGCCCGACGTCGATACCGTTCCAGTCCCAGTCCCTCCACATCGATCCCGGGCCGCCGCCCGCCGATGAGATCAGCGATCACCCGCCCCGTCCCTGCCGCCATGGTCCACCCCAGCGTGCCATGCCCGGTGGCCAGCAGCAGGCGGGGAATGGGCGTGGCGCCGAGGATCGGCGTGCCGTCGGGCGTCATTGGCCGCAGGCCGGTCCAGAACTCCGCGCCCTCGACGCTGCCGCCCTCGGGGAACAGGTCGGTCACCACGTGCTCCAGCGTGTCGCGGCGGCGGTCGTTCAGGCGCAGGTCGTAGCCCGACAGTTGCGCGGTGCCGCCGACGCGGATGCGGTCGCCGAGGCGGGTCACGGCGACCTTGAAGGTCTCGTCCATCACGGTCGACTCCGGCGCCTTGGCCGCATCGGCGATGGGCACGGTGATCGAGAAGCCCTTGACTGGATACACCGGCAGCCGGATGCCCAGCGGCTTGAGCAGCTGCGGCGAGTAGCTGCCCAGCGCGAGCACGTAACGCTCGGCGTGGAAGGGCCCCGCATCGGTGTGGACCGCGGTCACGCCCTGGCCGTCGCGCGCGATGTCGGTGATGGTCGCACCGAAGCGGAAGCGCACGCCCGCCGCCTCGGCGAGCCGGGCCAGGGCCTGGGTGAACTTGAAGCAGTCGCCGGTCTCGTCGCCCGGCAGGCGCAGCCCGCCGACGAACTTGTGGCGCACCGCGGCCAGGGCCGGTTCGTAGCGAACGCAGCCCTCGCGGTCGAGCAGTTGGTACGGCACGCCGTAGGCCTTCAACACCTCGATGTCCTTGCCGGTGCCGTCGAGCTGCTTCTGCGTGCGGAAGAGCTGCAGCGTGCCGAGCGCGCGTTCGTCGTAGCGGATACCGGTGTCGGCGCGCAGCTGCTGAAGGCAGTCGCGGCTGTACTCGGCCAGTCGGACCATGCGGCTCTTGTTGATCTCGTAGCGCACCTGCGTGCAGTTGCGCAGCATCGCGAGGCCCCAGCGCCACATGGCGGGGTCGAGCATGGGGCGGATCACCAGCGGGCTGTGGCGCATCAGCAGCCACTTGACGGCCTTCAGCGGCACGCCGGGCCCAGCCCAGGGCGCCGAGTAGCCGGGCGAGACCTCGCCGGCGTTGGCATAGCTGGTTTCCATCGCGGGGGCGTTCTGGCGGTCCAGCACCGTCACCTCGTGGCCGTCCCGGGCGAGCTCGTACGCCACCGTGGTACCGATCACGCCGCTGCCCAGGACCAGGACCCGCATGGCGCCGCCTACTGGATGCCCAGCGCCGACATGAGTGCCTGCGCCGACATGTGCTCGGGCTTGCGCGGCCAGGCCTCCACCAGCTCCACCATCCTGGCATTGAGCGGCGCCCGGGCCCCGTTGCCGCGCGCCAGGCGGACCACCTCGCCGCAGAGCGCATCGATCTCGGTGCGCCGGCCGAGCGCCAGATCGTCGGCCATGCTGGAACGCGCCTGGGCATCGATGCGCAGCATGCGGGCAGCGACCCAGCGGAACAAGGGCGTGGGCAGGCGCAGGATCGACGGCATCCGGCGCGGCGGCACCGCCGCCAGCTGCGCAGGCCGGATGCGGGCCCATTCCAGCGCCTCCAGCGCCTCGTCCATCAGCGCGGCCAGGCAGCGCCGGTAGCCGCGGTCGAGCAGTTCCTCGCGCAGCGGCAAACCCGAGAGTGCATTGACCGGATTGTTGAGGTTCAGCAGCAGCTTGCCCCACTGCACGGGCAGCAGGTCTGGATGCAGATCGAGGCCCAGGCCGGCCTGATCGAAGACGGCGACCCAGGTGCGCAGAGCCGGGTCCTGCCGGGCCGCCAGCCGGCCGCGGGTGCCGCGGTGGAAGTGGCCGGGGCCGAGTTCCGCGACGTTGAAGGGGACCATGCCCGGCAGCACGTTCAGCGTCGGTGCGGCCCGGGCGGCATGGTGCGCATTCGAGATGCCGTTCTGCAGCGAGAGCACCGGCGTGCGCGGCGGCAAGGCCGCGTCCAGCTCGGCCGCCGCCTCGACCGTGGCGCCGCTCTTCACCGTCAGCAGCACGAGCGCAGGGTGCAGGCCCTCGGGGACGTGGTCGAAGAGTTGCAGCGCCGTGGGCCGCAGCCGGCGGTCGCCACCGTCCAGGTCCGTCAGCACCAGGCCGTGCCGGGCCAGCGCGTCCAGCACGCGCGGACGTCCGACGAAGGCCACCCGCACGCCTTCGGATGCGAGGCTGCCGCCGACATAGCAGCCGACGGAGCCGGCGCCCATGACCAGGACGTCGACCGGTGTCGCCTCAGGCACGGCAGGCGCCTCCTCGTGCCCTCGAGCGGCAGGCTCCAAGTTTGTTGCTCTTCATTGTCCGGATCGATCCCTCGTGTCCGAACCACTATGACATGGACGGAAGCCGTCGGGCTAGAGGCGTGCGCCGACAGCGCGGGAAGGCGCGGACCGGCGTTTCAGGCGCCGCGCGCCGGTGCCACGGCGGCGCCCTGGATGCCGTGCCGCTTCAGCGCCTGCCCCACGAAGCCGCTGGCCTTCATCGTCTCGACGAAATCGGCCAGCGCCGCCTGCGCCGCCTCGCCCCGGCTCGCCGGCGTGCCCATGGCCTGCTGGATCACCATGAAGCGGCCCGGCAGCAGCCGCAGCCCGCCCAGGCGCGCGGCATCGGCTTCGAGCTGCTGCTTCACGCCGGCCGCGACCTCGGCGTTCTCGGCCAGGAAGGCGTCGACGACGGCCGGCGAGCTGGGCGCGCGCAGGATGGTGGCCGCCTTGAGTTCGCGCGTGAGGTAGAGGTCGTAGGCGCTGCCCTTGCCCACCATCACGCTGCGGCCCGGCTGGTCGACCTCGGCGTTGTCCTTCAGCGGCGAGTCATCGCGCACCAGGTAGGCGCCTTCGATCAGCACATAGGGCGCGGTGAAGCGGATGCCCTCCCCGCGCAGCGGGTCGATGGCGAAGAAGCCGATGTCGGCCTGCTCGGCCTTGACCGCGTCGACCGACTTGCCGGCGGTGTCGAAGACGACGAGTTCGCACGCGACGCCCAGGCGTTCGGCGAAGGCGCGTGCGAGGTCGATGGACACGCCCACCGGCTGGCCGGCCGCATCCTTGTTGGCGAGGATCGGGTTGCCGAGGTTGATGGAGGCGCGCAGCCGCCCGGTGGGCGCGAAGGCGGACACGATGTCGCGGGGGATGGGGTGGCTCTGGGTCATGGCGAAGGCCCTCAAACCCGCTGCGCCACCCAACCTTGCACCGAGGCCAGCGCCGCGGGCAGCCCGGCCGGGTCGCTCCCGCCGGCCATCGCCATGTCCGCCTTGCCGCCCCCCTTGCCGCCCACCTGCTGGGCGACGAAGTTGACCAGCTCGCCGGCCTTGAGCTTGCCCATGCTGTCGGCCGTCACGCCGGCCGCGAGCTGGACCTTGGCACCGTCCACCGCCGCCAGCACGATGGCCGCGGTCTTGAGCTTGTCCTTGAGCTTGTCCAGGGTCTCGCGCAGCGTCTTGGCATCGGCGCCGTCCAGCTTGGCGGCCAGCACCTTGATGCCGCCCACGTCGACCGCCTGCGCCAGCAACTCGTCGCCCTTCGATGAAGCGAGCTTGCCCTTGAGGGCGCTGATCTCGCGCTCCAGGCCGCGCACCTGCTCCAGCAACTGCGCCAGGCGCGGCTGCACTTCGGCCGGCGGCGTCTTGAGCGTGGCGGCCACGCTGCCGACCGTGGCCTCCAGGTCCTGCAGATAGGCCAGCGCGTTGGCGCCGGTCACGGCCTCGATGCGCCGCACGCCGGCGGCCACGCCGCCCTCGCTCACGATCTTGAAGAGGCCGATGTCGCCGGAGCGCTGCACGTGCGTGCCGCCGCACAGCTCGCGGCTGCTGCCGATGTCGAGCACGCGCACGGTCTCGCCGTACTTCTCGCCGAAGAGCATCACGGCGCCGGTCTTCTGGGCCGACTCCATGTCCATCACGCGTGCCTGGGTGGCCTGGTTGGCCAGGATCTCCGCGTTGACGCGGCGCTCGATCTCGAGGATCTGCGCCGCGGTGACCGGTGCGTTGTGGGCGAAGTCGAAGCGGGTCTTCTCCGCATCGACCAGCGAGCCCTTCTGCTGCACATGCCCGCCCAGCACCTCGCGCAGGGCCTTGTGCATCAGGTGGGTCACGCTGTGGTTGCGCATGGTGGCGGCGCGCAGCTGCGCGTCCACGCGCGCGGTGACCGCATCGCCCACCTTGAGGGTGCCCTGCGTCTGCGTGCCGTGGTGGCCGAAGACGTCGGCCTTGATCTTCTGCGTGTCGGACACGCCGAACTGCAGGCCCTCGGCCTCCAGCACGCCCTGGTCTCCGACCTGGCCGCCGCTTTCGGCATAGAAGGGCGTGGTGTCGAGCACGACGATGCCGGGCTGGCCTTCCTTCAGTTCCTGCACCGGGGCGCCCTCGAAGTACAGGGCGAGCACGCGCGCCTTTTCCTCGAGGTGCTCGTAGCCGGTGAAGGTGTTGGCCGCCCCGCCGTAGTCGACGGCGCGGTCCATCTTGAACTTGCCCGCCGCGCGGCCGGCGGCCTTCTGCTTTTCCATCGCGGCATCGAAGCCGGCGGCGTCGACCTCCACGCCGCGCTCGCGGCACACGTCGGCCGACAGGTCGAGCGGGAAGCCGTAGGTGTCGTGCAGCTTGAAGGCCACGTCGCCCGGCAGCACCTTGGCACCGCCGGCCAGCGCCGCGTCGAGGATCTCCATGCCGTTGGCCAGCGTCTCGAAGAAGCGCTCTTCTTCCGCCTTCAGCGTGTCGGTGATGCGCTGCTGGTCGGCCACCAGCTTGGGATAGGCCTCCCCCATCAGCGCGACCAGCTCCGGCACCAGCTGGTGGAAGAAGGGCTTCTTCCGGCCCAGCTTGTAGCCGTGGCGGATGGCGCGGCGCACGATGCGGCGCTGCACGTAGCCACGGCCCTCGTTGGAGGGGATCACGCCGTCGGCCACCAGGAAGGAGGTGGCTCGCGCATGGTCGGCGATCACCTTCAGCGAGGGGTTGGACAGGTCCTCGGTGCCGGTGGCGCGCGCGGCCGCCTTGATCAGGCGGTCGAAAATGTCGATCTCGTAGTTGCTGTGCACGTGCTGCAGGATGGCCGCGAGGCGCTCCAGGCCCATGCCGGTGTCGACGCAGGGGGCAGGCAGCTTGATCACGCTGCCGTCGGGCTGCATGTCGAACTGCATGAACACGTGGTTCCAGATCTCGATGAAGCGGTCGCCGTCTTCCTCGGGGCTGCCCGGGGGACCGCCGGGGATCTCGGGCCCATGGTCGTAGAAGATCTCCGAGCAGGGGCCGCAGGGGCCGGTGTCGGCCATCATCCAGAAGTTGTCGGACTTGTAGCGGCCGCCCTTGTTGTCGCCGATGCGGATCACGCGCTCGGGCGGCAGGCCGATCTGCTTCGTCCAGATGTCGTAGGCCTCGTCGTCCTCCTGGTAGACGGTGGCCAGCAGCCGCTCGGGCGGGAGCTTGTACACCTGCGTGAGCAGTTCCCAGCCCCACTGGAGGGACTCGCGCTTGAAGTAGTCGCCGAAGCTCCAGTTGCCCAGCATCTCGAAGAAGGTGTGGTGGCGCGCGGTGTAGCCCACGTTCTCCAGGTCGTTGTGCTTGCCGCCGGCGCGCAGGCAGGCCTGCACGGACGCCGCGCGCACGTAGGGGCGCTTCTCGGTGCCGAGGAACACGTCCTTGAACTGCACCATGCCGGAGTTGGTGAACATCAGCGTCGGGTCGTTGCCCGGCACCAGCGAGCTCGATGGCACCACCGTGTGGCCCTTGGAGGCGAAGAAATCGAGGAAGGACTTGCGGATGTCCGCGACGGTGATCGGGGGTGTGTTCATGTTGGAACGGGCGAAAAGTCAGGAAAGCAACTGGAAGCGCAGGCCGGCGAAGCGTTTGAAGTCTTTGTCGAAGGTGCCGACCTCGGCGTTGTGTTCGATCGCCAGCGCGGCCAGGTGGGCATCGTTGGTGAGGTTCCCGCCGGTGCCGGCGGCCACCAGCAATCGGCCAAGGATACCGGCATGGCGCGGACCGGGCTGAAGAACGCGCACCTGCGGATGGCTGAGCCATTCGTCGACCAGGCCCATGGCCTCGTCGACCGGGAGGGGCTTGGCGAACAGCCCCGGCCGGGTGGCAAGGCGGATGAAGCCGACGAGCGCCAGCCACGCCAGCCCCAGCCCCTGGGGACGCGCGATGGAGGCCTCCAGCCATTGACGGGCGACCGCGTGGTGGGGGCTTTCCGACCACACGGCATTCAGCAGCACGTTGACGTCGGGCAGTCTCATCGGTCCTCGCGCAGCTTGGTGATCAGTTCCTCGTCTTCCAGCTCGCCGGCCAGCTTGTTCAGACGGGTCAGGTCGACCGCCGGGTCGACCTCGCCCAGGCTGAAGGTCCGCTGCACGAAGGGCCGCGGCTTCACGGCGGGCTGGACGCCGCCCTCCAGGGGGACGATTTTGGCGACCGGCTTGTTGTGCCGCATGATGATCACCTCCTCGCCTGCCTCGGCGCGGGCGACATATTCGCTCAGGTGGGTCTTGGCTTCGAACAGACCGACGGATTGCACGGCGGCTCCAGAATTGGTTGAATCAACCAGAGTTTAGCCCTTCATGCACGCTGCTCTTCTTGCCGACGCCGTGCTGGTGCTGCACGGCGTTTTCATCCTTTTCGTCGTGGCCGGCGGCCTGCTGTTGTGGCGCTGGCCGCTGGTCGCGGTGCTGCACCTGCCGGCCGTGGCCTGGGGCGGCTGGATCTCGTGGACGGGCGAGGTCTGCCCGCTGACGCCGCTGGAGAACGCCTTGCGCCGCGCTGCCGGCCAGTCCGGCTACGAAGGCGGCTTCGTCGAGCACTATTTGCTCGGGGCGATCTACCCGGAGTACCTGACGCGCGAATGGCAGATCGGCATGGGGGTCTTCGTGGTGCTGCTGAACCTGGGTGCGTACGCCCTGCTCTGGCGCCGTGCGCGGCTTCGCTCGCGTTGACGCGTCTCCGATCGGCGCGCGCGACTGAAGGTAGAATCCGCAGCCGCTGCGGGCGTAGTTCAATGGCAGAACGGCAGCTTCCCAAGCTTCATACGAGGGTTCGATTCCCTTCGCCCGCTCCATCGATTTCACGTCGCGCCCTCGGAGCCGTCAGAAGGCCGCGACCGGCCTCTGAAGCTCCGCCCGTGCCGGGCTCACGCCGGCACCCCCTCCACCCCCTCAAGCCTGCGGCTCGAACCGCGCCGCCCGCTTCTCGAGATTGGCGCGCACCGCCTCCCCCTGGTTGGCGCTGCCGATCAGCCGCTTCTGCTCCACCGATTCAGCCAGGAGCAATTCCGCCGCGCTGTGCCCCATGGCCGCGTTGAGCAGCCGCTTGCCGGCGCGGATCGCATCCGGGCTCTTCTGCGCGATCTCGTGTGCCACCGCCAGGGCATCCGCCAACGGGTCGGCCGACACGCGGGTCGCGAAGCCGATCGCCACCGCCTCCTCGCCCGAAAAGACGCGGCCGGTGAAGCACAGTTCGCGCACCACGTCCGTCCGCGCCAGTTCGCGCATCAGCACCATGCCGCCCATGTCGGGCACCAGGCCCCACTTGATCTCCATCACCGACATCCGCGTGTCCGGCGCGACCAGCCGGATGTCGGCACCGAGCGCCACCTGCAGCCCGCCGCCGAACGCCACGCCGTGCACGGCGGCGATGACGGGCACCGGCACGTCGCGCCACACCGTGGCCACCCGCTGCGCCGCGTTGGAAATGCCGTGCGTGCGCTCGGCCAGGTCCGCGGCTCCATGCTGCCCGAGCAGTCCGCCGCCGGTGCCCTGCTGCATGCGCTCGAAGGACTGCATGTCCAGCCCGGCGCAGAACGCCTTGCCGCGTCCGGCGATCACGACGGCGCGCACACGTTCGTCGCGGCACAGCTGCTCGCCGGTGTCGATCAGGGCGTCGAACATCGCCGGGTCGAGCGCGTTCATCTTGTCGGCGCGCGAGAGTTGCAGTTCGACCACGCCGTCGGGGTGGCGGATCGATTCGATGCGTTCGGTCATGCGTGGGTCTCCGGGAATGGGTGTGCGGAGTATCGCGGCTCGGCGAAGATCGGCCCTGTCGCATCGTGAACATCGGAACTCATCCTGGAGGAGTCGAAGCATGGCCATCCGAATCGTCCGCCTCGGCAGCGAGCGCGCCCCCGGCGAGGGGCTGCGCATCGGCACGGTGCGCCGCCCGCCGCGCGGCGTGCCCAAGAGCGAGTTCGCCTCGCAGAACTGGTACGACGTCTGGTACCCCAACCTCGCGCCCTCGGTCGAGACCATGAAGGAGGCCCAGGCCGCCATCGCGTCCGGCAAGCCGTCGGAGTGGGCCGCCTTCGGCCGCAAGTTCAGGTCCGAGATGGCCCAGCCCGAGGCCAGCCGCAGCCTGGATCTGCTGGCCGCGCTCTCGCACCAGAGCGCGTTTTCGATCGGGTGCTACTGCGAGGATGAGGCACGTTGCCATCGGTCCTTCCTGCGGGCGCTGCTGGAGGAACGCGGGGCGGAGATCGTCGAATAGGGCTGCGCTCAACGCTCGTGCAAGCTCTCGCCGGCATGCTGCATGAGCGGCGACAGGAAATACTCGATCAAGCGCCGCTGGCCCGTCCTGATCTCGACCGACACCGCCATGCCGGGACTGAGCCGGAGCTCCGTGCCATCGACGAAGATGGCGGACCGGGCCAGCTTCACCCGCGCCGAATAGATCAATCCGCGCTTGTCGTCATGGATCGCATCGTGCGAGACCGAGTTCACCCTGGCGTGGATCGTGCCGTACCGGGTGTACAGGAAGGTTTCGACCTTGACCTCCGCCTCCTGATCGGGTTTGACGAATCCGATGTCCTTGTTCTCGATGAAAGCCTCCACCTCCAGCGGGCCGTCGCGCGGCACGATCGCCATCAGCGGCTGCGCGGCCGTCACCACGCCGCCGATCGTGTGCACGTCCAACTGCTGCACGGTGCCGTCGACCGGTGCGCTCAATCGCATCAGCTTGCCGTGCGAATCGGCCTTCAGGAACTCCTGTTCCAGCGCCGCACCCTTTTGCTGCCCATCGGCGATGCTGTCGAGCGCGATCCGCCGGGTCTCTGCGGTCAGCTCCTCGCGCTGCCCCCGGGCTTCCCGAAGCGCGGCTTCTATTTCCATGAGGCGGCTCCGCTGGTTCGCCAGGTCCGCCTCCTGTTCGATTCGCGCCTGCTCCCGCTCCAGGTAGCCATGCCTGGAAACGAAGTTCTGGTCGACCAGGTGCTTGAAGTCCCTGGCACGCTGCTGCGCGATCGGCACGGTTTGCTCCAGCTTGCGCACGAGGACCATCGCGGTGCGCAGCTCCGCCTCTCGCCGCGCCACCTCGGCATCGATCCGCCCCAGCCTGGCGCGGTATTCGCTCAGTTGTCCTGCCAGCAGGCGTTGCGCGTCCGTGAACTGGAGTTCCGACACCTGTTCCGGCCGCGCCAGCCTGGGCACCATGCCTTTGTCGATCGCGGCCAGCAGAGACTGCGCGCGTGCGACCTGCAGGCGGACCGCCGCCAGGTCGCCTTGCACGCGGTCCTTGTCGGCTTGCGCGGCGGTGGCGTCGAGTTCGATCAGCACGTCGCCGGCCCGGACCGCCTGCCCGTCGCTGACCAGGATGCGCTTCACGGTCGCTGTTTCGAGGGACTGGATGGTCTTGGTGCCGCCGTTGGCCACCACCTTGCCTTGCGCGGTGGCCACCACGTCGACACGGCCCCATATCGCCCAGACCAGTGCCCCCAGGGCAAAGGACAGCATGATCCACATCGCGGCCCGTGGTGCCGGCGATACCGGGCTTTCCTGCAGCGACAGCACGGCAGGCAGGAACTGCGCTTCATGCGGCAGGCGATCCACGGTGCCCATCTGCGCCCGCTGGCGCCACGCCTGGGCAAATGCCACCGCGTAGCGGCGCAACAGATCCCTGGCGGCTTGAAGTCCCGGCTTCGCGTCCATGGCCTCGCTCACGCCTGTTGCAGGCGATGAAGCCGCGCGTAGTGGCCTGCCTCGTGCTTCATCAGCTCGGCATGGCTGCCGCTTTCGGCGATCCGGCCGCGGTCCATGACCACGATGCGGTGAGCGTCCCGCACCGCCGAGAGCCGGTGCGCGATGACGATCACCGTGCGGCCCTCGCAGATGGCCTTCATGTTGTTGCGGATGACGCGCTCGCTCTCGTAGTCCAGCGCACTGGTCGCCTCGTCGAAGATGAGGATGCGCGGATCGGTCATGAGCGCCCGCGCGATGGCGATGCGCTGCCGTTGCCCGCCAGACAGCGTCGAGCCGTGCTCGCCCACCGGGGTGTCGTAGCCTTCGGGCAAATCCGCGATGAAGTCGTGCGCCCCTGCCAGCCTGGCCGCCCGAATCACGGCCGCCAGCGGCGCGCCGGGCTCGGCCAGCGCGATGTTGTCGCGGATCGAGCGGTTGAACAGCACGTTCTCCTGCAACACCACGCCCATCTGCCTGCGCAGCGAGCCTGCATCGGCCAACGCCAGGTCCGTGCCGTCCACCAGGACCCGGCCGCGTTGCGGGACGTGCAGGCGCTGCATCAGCTTGGTCAGCGTGCTCTTGCCCGACCCGGACCGCCCCACGATGCCGATCACCTCGCCGGGGCGGATGTCCAGGTCGATGCCCTTGAGCACCTCGGGCCCGTCGGGGCGATAGCGGAACGCCACGCCTTCCAGGGTGATGCGGCCGGCCAGGGGCGGCAGCACGCTGCGCGTGCCGGCCACCTCGGTGCTTGTGTTCAGGATGTCCCCCAGGCGCTGGACGGAGAGGCCCGTCTGCTGGAAATCGGTCCACAGCTGCGCCAGGCGCATCGTCGGCTGCGCGACCTGGCCCGCCAGCATGTTGAAGGCGATCAGTTGCCCGACCGACAAGCGACCCTCGATCGCCAGGCGTGCACCGACGTACATCGTGGCCACGGTCACCAGCCTGGAGATGAGGCTCACGCCGCCGTTGGCCAAGGTACCGAGGGTCACAGTCCTGAAGCTGGACGAGACATAGGCCGCCAGCTGCTTGTCCCACGTGCGCGTCCAGTGCGGCTCCACGGCCATTGCCTTGACGGTGTCGATGCCGCTGACGGTTTCGACCAGAAAGGCCTGATTTTCGGCACCGCGATTGAATTTTTCATGCAGGCGGGCGCGCAGCAAGGGGGTGAATGCGAGCGAGAGGATGAGGTAGCACGGCAGCGACAAGGCCACGATCAGGGTCAGCCAGCCGCTGTAGTGCAGCATGACGGCGATGAACACCACCGAGAACAGCAGATCCAGGACCAGCGTGATCGCGTTGCCGGTCAGGAAGGCGCGGATGTTCTCGAGCTCGCGCACCCGGGCCACGGAGTCACCCACGCGCCGCGCGTGGAAGTAGTCAAGCGGCAGGCTGAGCAAGTGCCGGAACAGCCGCGCGCCCAGTTCCACATCGATGCGGCTGGTCGTGTGGGCGAACACGTAGCTGCGCAAGGCAGTGAGCGAGACCTCGAACAGCACCACCACCGTCAGGCCCACGGCGATCACGTCCAGGGTGGTGAGGCCGCGATGGACCAGCACCTTGTCCATCACCACCTGGAAGAACAGGGGCGTGATGAGCGCGAAGATCTGCAGGGCCAGGCTCACCAGGAGGGCTTCGCCCAGGAGCTTGCGGTACTTCACGATCGCGGGGACGAACCAGGTGAAGTCGAAGCGGGCCAAACCATCCGCCATCGAGGCGCGCGAGGTGAACAGGATGGCTTCGCCGGCCCAGCAGGATTGCAGTTGGGCCAGGCTGAAGGCCTCGGGCCGGCCCGTCGCCGGGTCTTGCACCAGGACCTGATCGCCATCGAGCCGCGCCAGGATGAAAAAGCGCGTCCTGCCTGCGGCGTCCGTGCCGACTGCGACGGCCGGCAAGGGTGTCTTGCCCAGGCGCGCGATGTCGATCCTGACGGCCTTGGCTTTCAATTCGAGCCGCCTGGCTGCGAGCAGGATGTCGGTGACGCCGAACTCGGTGCCCGACGCGAATTCGTGGGCCAGTTGGCCGGGGTCGGCAGCCACGCCGTGCAGGCGGGCCATCATCACCAGGCAGGCCAGGCCGGTGTCGAACTTGGCAGCGGAGGATGGCTCTGCGGCGGCTGCGGGCGGAGGCTCGACGATCGCCAGGCGCCGATCGGCGCTGTCGAGGGGGTCATGTGACATCGAACTGTGTTCTCTTCGCGAACGCGCGACGGCCGCCGAGCGCGGGCCGGAGGTCGCATCCGGACAGCGCAAGGGGGCGATTCAGCACTTGGACGGACGTCTACTTCCAGTTGGCGGCAATCACCGCGTTCAACGCCGTCTGGTAGTCAGGGGGCAGCGAGGTCTGGCCCGGCGCAGGCGGCGCGAAGGCGGCCATGGCGGCGACCAGGGCGTCGACCTGGTTGTAGAGCAGCACCGCCTGGTCCGAAACCTTGAACTGCTCGACCTGGTTGGCGCTGCCGGCGTACCAGTTGCCGATGGTGAGCTTGTCGTTCGTGCCGATGATGCTCAGTTCCAGGTCACGGCCGACTTGACGGAACCAGAGCTGGTCTGCCGAGACGTCCGGGCCCAAGGACACGACATCGGTGTTGCCCACGGTCGTGTCCCTGTCGACGATCCGGTCCTGCCCGTCGCCGCGGCCGAATTGGTAGGTGTCGTTGCCCCAGCCGTCGTAATACCCGTTCCAGGTGTCGTAGCGGCCACCCGCCAGGATGTCGTTGCCTGCGCCGCCGTGCAGGATGTCGTCGCCCGCGCCACCTTGCAAGGTGTCGTTGCCGGCTTCTCCGTTGAGCGTGTCGTTGCCGTTCTCGCCATACAGGCTGATCGAGCAGGCTGGCCAGTGCCGTCGTGTCGAAGCGGATGCCGTTCTCGTCGATCGTCAGCTCGATGGCGTCCAGATAGGGCTTCAGCCGCGTCTGCAGCACGAGGGCGCTGTAGACGCTTTCCTTCAGCGCGTCGTAGCTTTGCTGCAGCAGCGCAAGCTGGGCGGCTGGCGGGGCGATGCCGTAACCGGCACGCGTGATGTTGGTTGCCGTGTCGATGGTGCCGGTCTTGGTGGTGCCAGCGGTCATGGTCGTGCCGTTGGCGCCGGTGCTGTAGAAGCGCTCGCCGTTGAAGACCTCCAGCACGCCCACGAGGTTACGGTACTGGGCTTCGGTCATGCTGGTGGGCAGGCCGCTGATCTTGACGTTGCCGTCCAGGGTGGTTTCCAGGCTTTGCCAATAGTCCGAGCTTTGCGCCCAATCGGTGAGGAGGCCATCGAGCAAGGCGCGCTGGGTGTCTCGGGTCGTCGCGCTGCTGAAGGCGGCGAGGCTCACGCCGAGTGCGGGGCTCAGGCTGACGGCCTCGGCCAGGTCGCGAGCGCGGCCGGAGCCTTGCATGCCGGGCAACGAGCGGGCTTGCTCGGTCAGCGGCACGGCGACAGTGAACTCGCGGTAGAAGGCGTTCGACTCCAGGTCGACGGCGCCGACGGTGCGGGTGACCTGCACCCCCTCGACCTCGCGGGTGAAGCTGGCGCTCTGGGCGATGAAGTTGCCGTTGACCGTGGTGCCGGCCTGGGTGCCGCCGGTCATGTTGGTGGCACTGCCGTTCAAGCCGATGCGGTTGATGCCCAAGGCGTCGAGCCCCACAAGCTCGCCGACATCGGTCACGCCATCCTGGTCGAGGTCGCGCCAGACCTGCAGGGAGCCCCAGGCCAAATCGGCGGCATCGAGCTGGCCGTCGGCATTGGAATCCAGATCGCCCAGCGCGTCGAAGCCGTTCACCGCGTTCTTGCCGTCGCGCTTGAGCGTGTCGATGCCGAAGAGTTCGCGACCCGAATCGATCGTGCCGTTGGCATTGAGGTCGCGAACGAGGATGCCGTCGTCGGAGCCGATCCAGCCGGTGCCCGTGCGAATGGTGTCGGTGTTGTGGTCAAAGAGGATGGAGCCATCGGCGCGCTTGAGTTCCAAGCCATCGCCGTCGAGGTCGAGCATCAGGGGGTCGACGGGTTGGCGCCAGGCGCGGGCGGTGTCGAAAAACTGGTCCACCAGTCGATCAATGTCCGACCAGGGCAGGCCCGTGATGGGGTCGATCATGTCGACGCCAGGTATGCGGGTGTTTTTGAACGCTTTCCCGAGGGCACCGATCGCGCGGCTGATCTGCTCCCAATTGGCCGTCCCGGGCGCCTTGTCCATCCACTCCCGGGCACGGTCGCTGATGCTGGAGTCGGGCGAGAAGGCGTGCTGACCCATCTCCTTCGACAGGCGAACGCTCTCCCAAAGTCCGTCCCAGCCTGTACCGCCGGTGTCGCGCAGCTTCTCCCAACGCTCTTCCGCGGCTTGCTCGCCCTGGGTTTCTTTGATGATGTCGAAGGGGGTTTTGAGGGTCCAGTTATCGATGCCTAAGTTGTTGTCTTTAAAGGCTTTTTCGTGAAAACTGTAGGTCTCTTTGAAACTAACATCCCGATTCAAAACCCCCTCCGAATTTTCTGCAATGTTCCTCAAGGTTTTGAAATAACCGTCCGCCATGTCATAAACGATCTTTTCAGTTTTCTGAAAAGACAGATCTTTACAAGCGTCTATCCCGAGCCCCATAAGAGCGGAGCCATTCAAATATTCACGTGCCGATGCACCTGTGAGAGTGTCACCTCGAGCGACTCCTTCCGCCCATCCCGCGTATTTGTACCCTTCATCTATTAGGGCTTTGTAGAAGCCATCGACGTCCCCAGCTTGCAACAAGGCCCCGTACTGATCAAGTTTTGAGAGAGTAAGTGCGTTTGCCATAAATATTTCCCTGATTGGTTATTTTTCAACCTTGAAACTGAGTAGCAGCTTTTTAGTCGATGTTTGAATTTCCTGCCAATGCTGCAACATTCCCCGTCGATACATAACCGTTAATTGAACTCGAAGTGCTGGATCAAGATAGAAGAATTGCTCGCAGGGAGCTGCATCGTGATTGCGGTTGCTGCATTCGATGAATGTATCGACCCGCCCTGCCGAATCGTAACTAACGAACATGTCGCGATCACTTATTCTGCTCTGATACCCTCTCTTCAAATCATAATTCCGCAATGATTTGTCAACGCCGATGGGTGTATAGACTTGAAGTCCAAACTGCTTGCCTGGCAATTTCTCGTATTGAAAATTCTTGTCACGATTCATCCAGGAAATCTTCCGCTCCAAGAATTCACCATCTCCAAAAAATGTTCCTGCGGTGATCGTGAAATCCAACCAAGGTGTGTTATGGATACTAAATTTTTGCCGGTCTGCTTCACGCTCCTTGTACGACATTACCGTGAATTCCGGATAGCGCACTCTGAATCCCAAGCTGGTGAATCCCAGTTGGTGAGTCCGCTCAGGCTTCGGCCCGTTGCGCTTCTCACCAAACCCAGGATCGCCTTCGTACTCGACGTTCTCCACAAATCCCGCTGGAAAAGTCACCGGCATGCCCCCCAGATTTCCAATTACCGGCTGGTCCACCGGCTTGAGTGACACCCCTGGAGGAAACAGCGGGTGCTCCTGACGCAATTCCGACGACAGATCCGCCGGCGGGACCTGAACGTGCAGTCGGTATGCAATGAGCCCAGCAAAGCCCAGCAGCACCGCCAGAATGAGTCCAAACGCAATCCACGCTGCAGCAATTGAGGGGCGATCCGTTGTAGGTCCCGTGCCATCAGCTTTCGGAGTGTTGTCCTCAGATCGCATGGCGCACGCCCCCCAGCTTGCATGTGCTTGCCCGCTGCGCGGACCCGTAGCCGGCGCAGGTGACGTTGGTCACCGTGTCGGTGGTGGTCCCCACAATATTTGCTACGTAAATTGAAATCAAGACAACAGTGCACACCAGGAAAAGTCGCGTGACATAATAAAAGACCACCGCATCGGTCGAAGATTGATTGGCCCCAAAGATTCGTGGCGGACTTTTTGGAAAAGCCAAATCAAAATAATTCTGACAAGAGAGAGAAAGGACCAAAATGCAGCAAAGCGCAAAAAAATCCGCAAAGATCAGAATAAAAAGCAAAGACTTCATCATCTGCCACCTTCAAAATCGTTTGCCTCATTCACCATCAACGTACACGGCCAAACTGAGCGCCATCGACCTCGCGGCGATCTGGCAAGGAAACTATGGCGCTAGTACATGGAACGCCAAAGCGGCTGACAGCGCAATCGTCGCCGGGCTGCCCGCCACCAAAGAGGTTTTCGTTGCCGGCGCCGCCCGTGAGCGTATCGGCGCCGGTCTGGCCATGCAGGCAGTCCGCGCCGTCGCCGTCATCGATCCAACGCGACAGGTGGTCTTCTGCTGAGAATGAGCCAGAAGCGTGAGCAGTTGATCGTTGAGTACAGGCGCCATCAACCTCAATGCCTCCAAGCGCTATTCCGGAAATCGGCTCTTTCACGCCCGAAAAGCCAAAATAAGTCCCGCCATTCGCCTTGAGATTCAACACGCCATGACCAGCCACATTGCGGAGGCCGAATTTTTTGATTTCCTCCAGCTCGAATGCGCTTGTATGCGTGGGCGGGGAAACTGGATCAATGCAGAAGGGCTGTCTTGTGGCAAACCACCACTTGAGCGATCCACGATGCTCCAACTCGAACGTGGTCGCCAGCTGCTTCAAATAGGCCTCTTCATGGCCCGTCGCCAGCATGTGCGTCACCTTCAGCTGGCCCGCAACCAGTTCGCCATGGCCGAAGACCAGGCCCCGATAAGGAAAGAATTTCCTGACGGGTCCTTCAAGCCATGGCAAAAAATCATCCAGTGATTGCGGCAAATGGGTGGCGGCATCAAGCCACAGGCGCAAATCGGCCTCAGTCAGGTACCCCATCCCCGTCAAGGTATTACCGCATGCAGCAAATCCCCAATGGAGAATCCGACGCCTGCCAAGATCATGGAAATCACGGCAATCACAGCAAGCGCCATCAGGGCGATCGCTATGCCTCTGCCGCGTTTTCGCGCCGAAGAGTTTTCGACTGCCGGTGCTGGTTCAGGGCTTTGTGCGGCAGCGCAAGACACAAGGCGGGGCTCCTGACCCATGCTCTCGTTTACTGAAGACATGGTCTCAAGCACCGAGTGAACAAGGCGCACGCTGCCCGCGCGGTGCATTCGCGCAAATCGAATTCATGGAATTTCCCTAGGATATTGTGCTGATCGGCCACAGGCAGACGAAATATCCATCAACCTGCAGTGCCGCCAAGCGGCGGCGGCCGTCACACTATCGTTAGAGATCCGCTTTTACGCAGCGTCGCCAGAATTCATCAGATTCTCGACTCGCTGCGCACAGCCCGCCCTCGTCAGGCAAGGCCCGCGCCCCTCAGCGCTGCGCCTTGTCCTTCTGGTTCTGCGCCTCGATCCGCTCCCGCGCCTCCTGCCATTGCGCATCGGTCCACTCGCGCAGTTCGTAGAAGTTGCCGCCGGTCGCCAGCGCGTGCCCGCCGTCCATCATGATGCTCTGCCCCGTCAGCCAGTCGCACTGGCCCGGCGCCATCAGGAAGGCGGCCAGGTTCTGCAGCTCGCTCATCTGCCCGACGCGGGCCATCGGGTTGCGCAGCTTGCTGCGCGCGCCAGGCTCCTCGCCGGGGTTGAGGCGCTTGCTCATGCCTTCGGTCGGGATCTCGCCGGGCCCGACCGCGTTGAGACGGATGCCCCAGCGCGCCCATTCGGTGGCCAGCGACTTGGTCATCACCTCCACGCCGGCCTTGCTCATGGCCGAGGGCACGACGTAGGGGCCGCCGTTGTCGACCCAGGTCACGATGATGCTCATCACGCTGCGGTACGGGTCGCCCTGCTTCCACTGGCCCGCCCTGGCCTCCGCGATCCAGCGCTTGCCCACCGCCTGCGTGACGTAGAAGGTGCCGTGGAAAACGATGTTCGCAATGGCGTCGAAGGCGCGCGAGGACAGGCTCTCGGTCGGCGCGACGAAGTTGCCCGCCGCGTTGTTGATCAGGCCGCTCAGCCCGCCGCTTTGCCAGAGCGCTTCGACCATCTCCTCCACGCTCTGCGCGTTGCGGATGTCCACGCCGAATGCGTCGACCTTGCGTCCCGGGAATTGCGTGCGCCACTGCGCCGCCGTCTCCTCCACCACCGACTGGCGGCGGCCGCAGATCGCGACGTCCGCGCCCAGGCCGAGGAAACGCTCGGCCATCGCCTTGCCGAGGCCGGTGCCGCCGCCGGTCACGAGAATGCGCCGGCCGGCCATGAGGTCGCTTTGGAACATGAGTGTCTCCTTGGGTGTGGGTGGATCGGTGCACGGGTGCAGGCGCATCGTAGATCGCGCGAGCCGAGCCGGTAAGCTCCCAAGGTGACACGGCCCGTCGCGCCCCTGGAGACACCCGATGCCCGCTTCTTCCATTGCCGCCGTCCCTGCCTTCGCACCCCTGGCCGGCGTGCGCGTGCTGAGCCTGGCCCTCAACCTGCCCGGCCCCGCGGCCCTGATGCGCTGCCGCGCGATGGGCGCCAGCTGCCTCAAGTTCGAGCCGCCCGCCGGCGACCCGATGGGCCACTACAACCGCGCTGCCTATGCCGCGCTGCATGAAGGCGTGGAGGTGCAGACGGTCGACCTGAAGACCGAGGCCGGCCTGGCGCGACTGCACGAGACGCTCGGGCGCACCGACGTGCTGCTCACCTCCTTCCGCCCTTCCGCGTTGGCCAAGCTGGGCCTGGACTGGGAGCCGCTGCATGCGCGCCACCCCGCGCTGTCGCAGGTGGCGATCGTCGGCGCACCCGGCGCGCGCGCCGAGGAACCGGGACACGACCTCACCTACCTGGCAGAGAGCGGCCTGATCACCGGCACCGCGCTACCCCCCACTCTCTACGCCGACATGGGCGGCGCCCTGCTGGCGAGCGAGGCGGTGCTGCAAGCCCTGCTGCGCACCCGCTCGGCACCCGGCAACGGCATCTACCTCGAAGTCGCGCTCAATGCCGCCGCCGACTGGCTGGGCCTGCCCCGCACCTGGGGCCTCACGCAGCCCGCGGGCGCCGTGGGCGGCGCCCACGCGGGCTACCGCGTCTATGCCTGTGCCGACGGCCGGGTGGCGGTGGCGGCGCTGGAGCCGCACTTCGCCGCGCGCCTCTGCGAGGCCGCGGGTCTGGGCGCGCGGGACATGATGGAGCCCGCCACCCGCGAAGCCCTGGCGGCCTGGCTGCGCACCCGCACGCGCGCGCAGCTCGACGCGTTGGCGGTCGAGCGCGACGTGCCGCTGCTCACGCTGGAAAACTGAGACCGCCGCTTCACTGCATCAAAGCTTGATGCCCGCCGCCTTCACCGTCGGCCCCAGCACCCCCACCTGCTCCTTCACGAAGCTTTCGAACTGGGCCGGCGTCCCGGGCTTGCTCACGATGCCCAGCTCGACCAGCTTCTTCTGCACCTCGGGCAAGGCCAACGCCTCGTTGCAGGCGGCGTTGAGCCGGGTGACCAGGTCCGCCGGCAGCCTGGCCGGCCCGCTCAGGCCGAAGAAGTTCTCGAACACCAGCCTGGGCTGACCGAGCTCGGCCACGGTGGGCACGTCGGGCATGAGCGGCGAGCGCGCCGTGCCGGTCACGGCCAGCGGCACGAGCTGGCCGCTCTTGAAGAAGGGCACGTAGGCGGTGATCACGTCGATGCCCACCGGCACCACGTTGGCGATCAGGTCGGTCGTCATGGGCGCCCCACCCCGGTACGGAACGTGCACCAGATTCGCGCCGGTGATCTTGCGGATCAGCTCGCCGTGCACATGGCCCACCGAGCCCGGCCCGCCGGAGCCGAAGTCCAGCCGGCCGTCCTTGCGCGCCCTCGCTTCGACGTCGGCGAAGGTCTTGATGCCGGAGCCCTTGCTTGCCATCACCACCAAGGGGGCGGAGCCCAGGTAGGCGATGTGGGTGAAGGCCGCGACCGGGTCGTAGGGCTGCTTTTCCAGCGTAAAGGGCCCGAGCGCGATCGGCGTGGTGTTCGACAGCATCAGGGTGTAGCCGTCGGCCGGCGCCGCCGCCACCTGCGCGCCGCCGATGGTGCCGCCGGCGCCCGGCTTGTTGTCCACCACCACCGGCTGGCCCAGCTTGCGCGTGAGCTGCTCGGCCAGCACGCGCGCCAGGATGTCGCTGGAGCCGCCGGCCGCGAAGGTGACGATGATCTTCACCGGCTTGTCGGGCCATTGGGCCCGGGCCGGCAGGGCCAGGGCCGCCGCGCCGGCCGCCAGGACTTGGAGCGCGCCGCGGCGCGTGGTGCTGCAGGTGATGTTCATGTCTCCTCCATTAGCAAGAGCGGTGCCGGTCCGGAACCGAGCTGCCCGCGGCCGACTTCAATCACAATCGCGTCTTCACCCAGCCCGTTTCTCCGCCTTTCTTCATGATTGCGCAAGCCCCGCTGCTGAGCCCCGAGCATGTCGCGATGATCGACAAAGGTGTCTCGGCCATCGTGGCCTCCCGCAACGCCGCGAACCGGCCCAGCCTGATGCGGGCCGTCGGCACGGCCATCAGCCCCGATGGGGCGGAGATCACGGTCTTCCTCTCGCGCACGCAGTCGCGCCAGCTGCTGCAGGACGTGGCGGCGACCGGCGAGCTGGCCGTGGTGTTCAGCGAGCCGCTGAGCCACCGCACGGTGCAGGTCAAGGGCCGGGCGCAAGAGCTCCGCCCGGCGGCGGAAAGCGACCGTCCGCTGCTGCGCCGCTACCTGGCCTCGATGGAATACGAGGTGTCCTGCGTCGGCTTCGACGCCCGCTTCGTCCGCGCCATGCTGGGCTGCACGCTGGAGGACATGGTGGCCATCCGCTTGCGCCCTTCCCAGGCCTTCGACCAGACGCCCGGGCCCCGCGCGGGCAGCCCGTTGAACGCGGCATGAGCGGCAGCGCGCCCGCCCTGTCCGCCATCCGCGCCTGCTTCGAAGGCGCGATTCCCGGAATGATGGCGACCTGCGCCGAGGACGGCACGCCCAACGTCGCCTACATCTCGCAGGTCTGCTACGTGGACGAGCGGCACATCGCCCTGTCCTTCCAGTTCTTCAACAAGACGCGCCAGAACATCCTGGCCAACCCGTACGCCACCGTCCTGGTGATGGACCCGGTCACGGCCGCATTCCACCGGCTGCACATCCGCTATCTGCGCACCGAGACCGAGGGGCCGTTGTTCGAGAGCATGAAGGCCCAGCTCGCCGGGATCGCGTCGCACTCGGGCATGGCCGGCGTGTTCCGGCTGCGCGGGTCCGACGTGTACGAGGTCGAGGCGATCGAGGCGCTCGAAGGCGAGCACCTGCCCGCACCCCCGCGCCCCGCCCTGCTGGCCGCCGTGCGCCGCTGCGCCGAACGGCTGGCCGCCTGCGCCGCCACCGACGAAGTGCTGCAGGCCGCACTGGCGGTGCTCAGCGACCACCTGGACATCCGGCACGCGATGATCCTCATGCTCGACGCCGCCGCGCAGCGCCTGTACACCGTGGCCAGCAGCGGCTACGCGACCTCGGGCGTGGGCTCGGAAATCGAGATGGGCCACGGCGTCATCGGCACGGCCGCCCGCGAACGGACGCCGGTGCGCATCAGCCACATGACCAGCGCCGCCGCCTACAGCCACGCGGTGCGAAGCAGCCTGCGCGAGACGCAGCCCGGTCTGGAACTCGAGACCGAGATCCCCTACCCGGGCCTGCCCGAGCCCCACAGCCAACTGGCCGTGCCCATCCAGTCGGCGGGCCGGCTGCTGGGCGTGCTTTTCGTCGAAAGTCCGCAGGACATGCGCTTCGGGTTCGAGGACGAGGACGCCCTCGTGGCCATCGCCGCCCACCTGGGCGCCGCCCTCGACCTTCTGCAGACCGCGGCCGAGCCGGCAAGCCCGGAAGCGACGGTGGAGGCCAGCGCTCCCTCGGCCAGCGGCGCGCCCCTGGCGGTGCGCCACTACCTGGCGAACAACAGCGTCTTCATCGGCGAGCGCTACCTGATCAAGGGCGTGGCCGGCGCCATCCTGGGGAAGCTGCTGCGCGAACACACGCGGCAGGGCCGCAACGAATTCACCAACCGAGAGCTGCGCCTGGACCCGGCGCTCAAGCTGCCGGACCTGTCGGACAACCTCGAAGCCCGGCTGGTGCTGCTGCAGCGGCGCCTGGCGGAAAGCGGCAGCGAGATCTGCATCGAAAAGACCGGGCGGGGGCGGTTCCGGCTGAAGGTCCAAAGGCCGGTGGTGCTGGAAGAGATCGCGGCCTAGGCCGCCATTCCCAGGCTGGCGCCCAGCTTCTGCCATTCGCGCGCGCTCAGGTGCGGCCGCACCAGCTCCAGCGCCGCTTCGAAAGCAGGCGCGGGCGCATGCGCACGCATGTCCGCCATCATCGCCGCGCGCTCGGCGGGGTTCATGAAGGGCACCAGCCACCGCAGGATGAACATCATCTCCTCGGGCGGGATCGACGCGACCAAGGCGTTGTGGATGTCGATCAGCTCGGCGTCGGTGTAGCGCGCCCACAGCACCGCGTTGTGCGCGGTCTCTTCGACGTGCATGTGCTCGAAGTTGTGCGCGATGAAGAGCGACAGGCCGCGATAGAGCGCCAGGGTGGCGGCATCGCGTCCGGTGTGATCCGGCTCGAGCAGCGCGGTGGCCTGCGCGGCGAGTGTGCCGATCTCGGCCTCGTGCTGCTCGTGCTCATGCTCGATACGGCTGCTGGAGCCGGCAGCGCGCGCCTCCATCGCGCGGTGCACGAATTCGTTTTCGTGGCGCAGGTGAGAACGGCACATGTCGAGCAGCCGAAGCACGCGCTGCGTGGCCTCGGCCAGTTCCAAAGTGTCCTCGGTGTCGGCGCGGCCGAGGTTGAGAAGGGTGTCGGCCATCAGCGCGCGCAGCGCCTTGTGGATGCCGGCATAGAGGTCGACGCGGGGAGCGGCGGCCTGCGCCACCTGGCGCAACTCGCGGGGATCGATGTTCATGTCAAAGCCTTCTTCTCGGAGTGAAGCGGCCGCCGCACCATGCGTTGGCCTGCTGTGAAGAAGTCTAGAAATCAACGTATTCGCGCGCCGCTAAGAATTGCTTATGCAAACACTCACGGAACCTTAAATTTGCGGACCGGCCCGCTGGCGCCTTTCTCCAACAGCGCGTAACAAAGGGTTCGCCGCCCCGACCCGCCCCGCGAGGCAGTGCCGCGCACGGGCCGCCTTCGCCTGATACGAGTCCTGACAGACCGCCGAAGCATTGCCCGGACACTCGGATGCAAATGCTCCGATTTTTCCGTTCCCAGGGCGCGGCCCGCAAAGGTGAAAAGCGCCCCGATCTACCCGATGTCAGCCAGCCGGCGCCGCTCACGCTTCGCGATGACGATGCGCAGGACGGCGGCGGGGTCACCGTGGTCGAACTCTCCGAACTGGAGGCGCGCGCCATGTGCGCCCGGGAGGACATCCCTGTCTTCTGGCGCCGGCCGGGCGAACAGAAACGCAAGGCTTGACCGCCGCCGCCCGACGGCAAAGATGTCTCAGGCGCGCAGGCGCCGCTCCAGCCGTGCGCGGCTGATGAAGCCGATCTGGCGCAGGGCCTCGGCCACATCCTGTCCCGGCTCGCGCGCAGTGCGGGAAGCCAGCTCCGCCAGCAGGCCGGCCTTGTTGTAGTGCCGCGCAGATGATCGCGGCGAGGTGATCTCCAACCTGGCGGGCTTCGGCGCACCCTACCTGATGGGCCTGATCAAGAATGCCACCGGCAAGGTGAGCGCCGGCCTGTACCTGGTCGCCGCCGTCGAACTGCTGGCCGCCGTGCTCGTCATCACCCTCATTGCGCGCAACACCGGACGCAAGTAGCCTGAGGCCGCTGATCCATCTCTTCAACCGCCTGGACGACGAATGACCCCGCAAGACAAAGACACCGAAAAGTACCTCCTGGAATCGATCCGCCTGGCCATGGACAACGTGCGCGAGCGCAAGACCTGGCCTTTCGGCGCCGTGCTGGTGCGCAACGGCCAGGTGCTGGCCCGCGCCGTCAACGAAGTGGACGCCCTGTGCGACCCCTCCGCCCATGCCGAGATGCAGGCCGTCCGGGCCGCCGCCCGTGCGCAGAGCAGCACCGACCTGAGCGGCAGTACCGTGTATGCCAGCGGCTACCCCTGCCCGATGTGCCTCACGGCCATGTACCTCGCGGGCGTGCAGAGGGTCTACTACGCCTACTCCAACGAAGACGGCGCGCCCTACGACCTGTCGGCCGAACGCGGCTACGTCGAGATCGCCCGACCGCTCGAGCAGCGCGAGATGAAGCTCGAAGGCCTGCGCGTGCGGCCGGAGGGCGAGGACCTCTACGAAGCCTGGCGCCGGGTACAGGGCTAGTCCACTGAAACACTGAAATCGACTGGTGCAGTCCACCCGATACGGGCGCGCTGCGGCGTTGCAAATGCTCGCGATACCGACCGGTATCGCTGCGCTTTGCGCCTTGCATCGCATCGCATCCGTCTCGGGCGGCCCTCACCATTCATTTCAATGTTTCAGTGGACTAGAGAAGGCTCTCGGGCACCAGCGGCGAAAAGATCTCCAGCTTGAGCCGCGAGCCGAAATCGGTCTCGGGCTCGTCGTGCAGCACCACGTCCTGCGCACCGTCGGTGGAGGGGCTCACCCATTCGACGTCGCCGTGCGGGCCCAGTCGGAGGCGGTAGGCCGCATCCATGGTGATGAGGCCGACCAGGCTGGTGAGCTGGGCCGCGATCTGCGGACTGTGAATGAACAGGCCCAGCTCGGTGTTGTGCAGGTCCGAACGCGGATCGAAATTCAACGAGCCGAGGAACACCACCTTGCCGTCCACCACCGCCGCCTTGCCGTGCAGCCGCCCGCTGGCCGAGCCGAACACGCCGAAGCGCTGCGTCTGCTCCACGCGCTTGGGGCTCAGCTCGTACAGGTGGACGCCCAGCCCGAGCAGTTGGGGCCGGTAGCGGCGATAGCCCAGGTGCACCAGCGACTCGTCGGTCGCAGCCAGCGAATTGGTCACCAGGGTGAAGCGCACGCCACGCTTGCGCAGCAGCCGCACCGACTCCATGCCGCCGCGGCCGGGAATCAGGTAGGGCGTGGTGACCAGCGCCTCGCGCTCGGCCCCGCGCACCACGCGCCGGACGTTGAAGAGCACGCCCTCGGGTGCGTCGGCCGCCACCTTGGGCCGCAGTTCGCGCGGGCCGAGGGCCTTGTGCGGCGTGTCGGCATAGGCCTCGGCCCGTGCCCAGATCAATTGCAGCGTGCCCTCGTCCAGGTCCTCGCCCAAAGCGCGATAGCCCAGCAAGTCCCGCTCGATGGGCGTCTGCGGCGCCCAGATCGCGGCATCCATGGTCATCTCCTCGAAACGCTGCCGCAGCGCGCGCGCATCCAGATCCGGCGGGGCCAGCGACTCGACGGGATAGACGAAGGGACTGTTCCAGTACATGTCGAACAGCGAGGACAGGCGCGGCACCGCCGCACCCGTGACCAGCGTGTCGAGGTCGATGAAGTTCGAGCCGGCATCGCGCATGAAGTACTCGTTGGCGATGTTGCGCCCGCCGACGACCGCCATCGCGTTGTCCGCGACGAACAGCTTGTTGTGCATGCGGCGATGGATGCGATCGATGTCCAGCAGCGATGCGGCCAGCCGCGTGGCCAGCCGCTCGCGCCCGGCCGGGAAGGGATTGAACAGCCGCACCTCCACGTTGGGGTGCGCGGCCAGGGCCACCAGCAGGCGGTCGGCGCCTGCCGTGTAGAGGTCGTCGATCAGCACCCGCACGCGCACGCCGCGCTCGGCCGCATCGCGCAGGGTGCGCAACAGGTAGCGGCCGGTTTCGTCGTTCTGCACCAGGTAGTACTGGATGTCGATGCTGCGCTGTGCGCGGCGCGCCAGTTCGAGGCGCGCGTGCATGGACCAGGCCGGCATCGGCAGCAGCCTGAAGCCGCTCTGCGCCCGATCCGGTGCGCCGGCCCAGGCCATGCGACCGAGCGGCGTGCTCTCGGTGGCGGGCAGGGCCTGCGAGGGCATGCGCACGACTTCGCTGGGCAGGCCCGCGCAGCCGGCCAGCAGGCCCAGCAGGCCGGCCAGCAGCCACGCGGCAAAGCGCCCCAGCGGCTCAGCCCGCATGCCCGCCTTCGATCCGGGACAAGGTCGCGCGATCGCGCCGGCCGCCGAAGTACTTGTGCAGGCAGTCACGGAACACCGCCTCGCCGGGATCGGCCGCGTCGAACAGGGTCATGGACGAGCAGAACTTGAGGTCATCGGGCGCGCCGAAGATCTCGCCGACCGTGCGCCCCTGCACCTGCAGCACCAGCGCGCTGCATTCGCGCAGCCGCACGCCAAGGACCGGATGGGCGAGGTAGTCCCGCGCCTCGGCCAGCGAGGCGAGCGCGTAGTGCTGCGCCATCGCGCTGTGGCCCAGGCCCGCGACCTGCGGGAACACGAACCACATCCAGTGCGTGCGCTTGCGGCCGGCGCGCAACTCGGCGCGGACCGCGTCGATGACGGCGTCCTGCGCGTCGACGAAGCGTTGCAGTCTGAAAGGGTCTTGCATCTCGGGCGGGCCCGCGGGTGGCATGTAGGCGGTTTCTGTCCCCAGGTGGCGAAGTATGCCGCGCTTCGAATGTAGTGCTTTGGCATTCAATAACTAACGCCGAGACAGGCCCCTGAAGAAGGCCCCTGAAGAGGATCAGAACCTTGGCAAGGGGCCGCCCGCAAGGGGCCTCACCAACGAGAGACCAACGAGACACCAACGAGCAACACAATGAACTGCGAAGCGATCCACTGCGTCGACACCCACACCATCCGGTTCGCCATCTATCCCGATGGGCTGGACGGGCCCCGCATCACCGCGCACATTTCGGAAGCCGCCTTGCGCGGCCTCGAAGACGCTCCCGCCGCCGAGGACATCGACCTGACCGCGGCCTGCGAAGCCCATTTCGAGTTCATCGAGGCCAAGGCCTTGGAGCGCTATCGGGAGACGCCGTCCCTCCCCATCCTGCTGGAGGCGGAAGACCTCAGCGCATGCGCCTTACCTCATTGATCCATTTCTCGAAGGCGAGCATCTGGGCGCCGACGAACTTGCGCGTGTTCAGTCCTGCGCCAGGGGGTTCAGCACGAAGTCGAAATCCAGGGTGTAGAAGGGCTGCTCGCTGCGGCCGCCATCCGGCGTGGGACCGGGCGGATGCACCACCCAGTCGGCGATCAGCGAACGCCGCACCCCGAAGACGGCATCGGAATCCAGGTACTGGTCGCCGTTGCGGAACACGTGCGTGATCAGCCGCTCGAAGCCCGGCGCCGTGATCATGAAATGCAGGTGCGCCGGCCGCCACGGATGGCGCCCCAGCGCATCGAGCATGCGGCCCACCGGCCCGTCGTGCGGGATCGGATAGGCCTCGGCACGGATCGACTTGAAATGGAAGCGGCCCTCGGCATCCGCATGCAGCGTGCCGCGGGCACGGTGGCCGTGCTCGCCCTTGTACTGCACGTCGTAGAAGCCGTCGGCATCGGCCTGCCAGACCTGAAGCTCGGCGCCCGGCACCGGGCTGCCGTCCCGCGAGAGCACGCGGCCGCGCACGTAGCAGGGTTCGCCGCGTGCGCCGTTGGCCACGTCGGCGCCCAGGGGATATTCGGGCGAGCCTTCGACGTGGAAAGGCCCGAACACGGTGGATTCGGTACATTCGGGCGGCTTGCGGTTGTTCAGCGCCGTCACCAGCATCGACAGGCCCAGCGTGTCCGACAGCAGGATGAACTCCTGCCGCTTGTCGTCGGTCATGTGGCCCACCTCGGTGAGGAAGCGGATGCCTTCGAACCACTCGGCCTCGGTCAGCCGCACATCGCGCGCGAAGGCATGCAGGTGCTGCACCAGGCTGGTCATGATCTCGCGCAGCCGCGCATCAGGCGCGCCGGTGTGGCGGGCCAGCACGGCCTGGGTGATGGTGTCTTCGTCGAGGTTGCGCATCGTTGCCGCTCCTTGTTTCCGTGTCGTCGTGCCCGAAGCGCAACACTATGGACCGGCGGCCGGGCTGCGCACAGGGCCGGCGGCGGAAAACTGTTTTGCACGGCTGCGCGGCCCCCGCCGGCCTACCATCCGCCGCATGACCGTCACCGCCTTCACCTACACCAGCCAGCCGCAGCGCGTGGTCTTCGGCCCCGGCAGCCTGGCGCAGCTGGGCCGCGAGATCGGATCCCTGGGTGCCCGGCGCGCCCTGGTGCTCAGCACCCCCGAGCAGCGCGCCCAGGCCGAGCGCGTGGTCGAGCTGCTCGGCCCGCAGGCCGCCGGCATCTTCGACCGCGCCGTCATGCACGTGCCCATCGAGACCGCCCGCGAAGCGCGCGAGGTGGCCCGCCGGCTTGGCGCCGACTGCGCCATCGCCATCGGCGGCGGCTCCACCACGGGTCTGGGCAAGGCCA